>CAZXVR010000147.1:0-4010 GCA_964644485.1 uncultured Candidatus Poseidoniales archaeon
CACACGAACGACGTGGTTCATTTGACGAAGCATGGTTGTGTTATGATCAAGCTCAAGCCCATGCACCGCATCTCGATTTACGTGATTCGTTCCGGCAACGTATGGAGTCGCAAATAGAGACAGGGGAACGATTGCCATGGAAACAGCCCACAATTGATATTCGGGATCAATTCCTTAGTAAAATGCAATCGTTGGCCACTAGATTTGTTTCTGAAGAGGATGAAATCATAGAAGAACGTGTGACTGAAATTTCTGAGAATATCGATGAATTGGAATTGAAGAGATTGTTGGCAGCAAGAGAATATGCCGCAGCATTCTTCCTGTCTCGTCGTCTGATGACACGTGGAGAAGCATGGGCAGAAACGTATCTTGATCTAGCCAATAATGGTTTGAATTCGGATGATGATGTGCATATACCCTGAGGGATTCAATGACTAAACCATGGGTCGTCGCCTGGGTCACTCCAGTGGATACACCACCGGCGCCAATTGACGATGATGATTCTTGTTGGTTGATGGTGCGAAACTCAGAACGGGGATGGGAATTACCGGGTGGATGGGTCGAAGATGGAGAAGATAGTGAAATCGCCGCACTGCGTGAGGTATTCGAAGAAACGGGTTTGTTGGGTACTGCCGTTCAAACGGCTCATGATCTTGTGGAGGGGGGCGGTGATGTTGTATGGATTGAAATTGATATTGAGCCAAGTCCAATTTCGTGGGAGTCAAACGATTTGAGTATCACTGAAGTCGGTTGGTGCCTGTCTCCGCCCGAACCATTGGCCTGGGATCTCAATGAGTTGAGATTAATTTCTAGTTATGATTGGAGAGCTAGGTGAGCATCGTTCAATAGAGAGTGTGCAACCGAATCGTCCGTTCTTGATTTGATCCATTCACACATCATTTTGATGTCGTTTGGATGTACCCATACTCTAGGTTTAGGCTCACCGACTGATCGTGGTGCCGCTGATTCGATGGCGGTGTGCATCTGAGGGGCATCGGTGGAAACCTCAGTTAATCCCAAATCAATCCAATGCAAACCTGCTTCGATTGCTTCGTCTTCCATGTTGGATTGTCGAAATCCATGATGAGCAATCCAAAGATTTCGCAATGCACTGAATATGTGGTCCTTCTCAATTAATATCTCAGCTGCTTGACGTCGTGAAACTGAGATTACTTCAATCAAATGCGGACCATGACGTGAAATTTCAGCGTGCATCGCAAGTGCCATGCCAGATTCGCCTCTATTTCGATGCCATGTTGCCATATTCAACAGCGCCAATCCGTGCCATCGATGGCCCTCTGAAAGCGCCCCAAGCCGTTCTAATGCCCATTTCAAATCAATGCCGGCTTGTTCAAATTCACCCATACTTGCACGTAGAATACCCCATTCCATTCTAATTCGTGCCTCCATTAGGTGGTCGCGTTGTTCAGTTGATCGACTGATTTCGAGAGCAGATGTCAACGATTGTTGGGCTGCTTGAGCATCATTGGCTAGTAGTGCTGATCGATATTGGATAATATGTGTTTCAATTTCATTTAGGTGGGGTAGGATAGTTCCGAGTAACTCAGTGTGCCCCTCCCCCATTGCTTGCTCGGCTACAATCAACGCTTCATGTTGACCCTTTGGTATAATCTCGGAACCTCCGCCAGATATCATCTGAGAGACGATGTGTCTAGGATCCAATATGGTCAACCCCTTGGTGTGACATCAATAGTGAAATGAAGCCTGAGGTCGCATCCGTATCGTCAATCGGACCTGTCCAACCTGCTGCGCCGGCATGACCTCCGCCTTCACCACCACTGCGTTCAACCATTTTTTGCATCAATGTGCCAAGATGAATACCTTCACGCGTTGCCGCACGACATGCTCGTGCAGTGAGGCGTGTTTCACCATTTGAACGTCTACATACAAGTGCAATGTCCGCACCTGCCGTAATCAGTGCTCGCGCAACAATTCCTTCGTTTGTTCCAGCACGCGTATACGACAAAAACCAGCGGCCTGCGTCTAATGTTTTCACCCTCGATAGGGCTTTTGTGATGGCTACCCGCTGTGAATTGTTCAGTTCAACCGATTCCATATCCTCAATCAATGTTGTATAATCAATCTCTGTATCTGCGGCCAATCGTCCAGCGATTTCTAGTGCATCAGCATTGGCGTGCCTGAATCTTCCTGTATCAGTAATTATGCCTGCCAATAGTAACATTCGTGATTGTATATCGATTCGCGTGTATGCAAATTTTTCTGCCCATGTATAGATGATTTCAGCTGTTGAACATGTATCCCAATTGATTTCCATATCCATGTCAGTTAACTCAAATGATTCACCGGCTGAATGATGATCAATAATGCATTTTGGGACATCGGGCAATTCAATTCCAGGTTGACTGGGCCCAGCAGCATCGACGATGATTAATCCCCCCAAATTACGTGGCCAAGATGGTGACTGAGCATCGAGAATTAGGAAATCCGTTTTGGTTTTGCCAATCATTGCTCGAGCCATGGTCGATAGGTGGATTCCGCATGCACGCGCATTGGGGCCGATGATGTTGGCCAATGCACAGGCTGAGCCTACAGTATCCATGTCGCCATTTCGATGAGTGAGTACTGCTATGGCTCCACGTTTTATTGCGGATCCAATCCATTGATTGAGGCGTTCCATGTCCTCGACACGCGTTTGGTCCAATCCATCACCTACGCTGATTCAAACTGTTTAACTGCATTTTCATACGCTGCGCGCAATTCCTCTTCTCGCTTACTTAATTTTTCAGCGTGGTCCGATAGTTGCGAACTGGTTTCACTCAGACTGTTGTTCAATGCCTCAAGATCATCTACTTCAACCAATAATGGGCCTACTTGCTGATAGACAGAGTTTCCTTCAATTTGGTTGGATAAATGTTCAATCGTTGTTTCCAACTCACGTACTTGAGTTTGTATCGATACCAGTTGCTGTGAGACGATTTGCAATTCTTGTACGATTTGTTCAAGGGAGATATTGTCACTCATATTATCACTTCATTGTATGCTCGACAATGCTTCGCTCGCTGCTCGTAGTGAACGCATTGTTGAATTGTATTTCGCTCTCAAATCCGAGGCACTGTTACCACGGATCGTGACAATAATTGAATTTGAATCGGTCAAAGCGAAGTCGGCATCTTCGCAAACCAAACTCGCTGCGAGCGCATCATGATGCTCGCTAATTGTTGTAATCGTGGCCACCCAGGCCTCACTCTTCTTCGTCACCACGCTCTTCCGCCTCCGCTTGAGAGCGCTCGTAATCGATTGCTTTCTGTGATGCAATCACCGCCATATCGGTCGCTGTTGCTCCTTCCAGTCCACGGCGAATGATTCTGTTGTTCGCATCACTTGCGCGCGTGAATGGTTCCCATACACCACCCGCAAATGTGTGTCCACATTTTCTACAACCCCATATTCCGCTGGCCTTACGCTTCACCTTTGGATACTGGCAAACTGGGCAGGTATATGCTCGGCGTACCTTTGCAATAGCTGTGCCTGCACGACGTCGTACACTCACACCATAGCGGCTCCCGAATCGGGCGGTTGCTCCCGTTTTCTGTGTTCTCTTGCTCACTGTGATTCCTCCAGGTTGTGTACAATATCCCGCAGTTCTGCGCAGCGTGACTGGGCTGCATCCATGATTTCGTTGAATTCGTCCGCGGTAAACACTCCTCTTAGACCCTTCTGGAGGGAATGAACATGTCCTTCATCACCCAATGTAATGTGAATTCGTTCATCTCCACCGAGTTCTTCTCGCTTGGTGGCATCAAAGACAAATCTTCCACCGACCTTCTGATATGAACACATGATGGGCGTCCCGGCAACGGGCAATTTGTAGTCCTCTCCAACATCGAATCGTTCGGCGGGTACAGTGGCTGTGCGTAGTGCTGCAATCGCTGCAAGAGCAAATGCATCGAACATATTGCCATCATCACTGATTGCAAATAAATCCAGAATGACTTGCCATGCTTTTTCACCAGGAAGGATACAAAGTT
>CAZXVR010000148.1:0-3986 GCA_964644485.1 uncultured Candidatus Poseidoniales archaeon
TACTTCAGGATTGCAAATAACTCCGAAATCTTGGGACTTACATGTTCATTATGACCGTGTGGCCAATGTCGAATTGCCGCGTGTGATTGGTCGAATTCATGTTCACCGTCTTCCCCCTGGGCTTTCGGTAGCACACATCTTGCCCGGAAGGGGGACCACGAGTTTACCCGCAGAACCCGTGAACCTTGGTGGGGAATTCGGTCGAACCGATTGGATGGACAACGGTCGAGTTCGAGTATTGTTCCGTGCCGACGGTCGCTTCGACATCATGGATCATACAACTGGAAGGCACATTGTAGGGGCTGGCAGACTGGAAGATTCAGAGGATGCAGGAGATTCCTATGATTGGTCAGCAGGCGGACACCCTGTCCCGCAAGCTGCTGGTCGTGGCGATAAAATGGTTGAGCGCGTATTGGCCACGGATGAGCGATTTGCCGACACCGATGAATCGAACCGACAGGTCTACCTCACGATTGAACAACAGGATGACTGGACGGCGACGGTACGCCTCCACATCGCTTGGGCCCTTCCACTTCGATTTGATGATGCAACCCAAAAGCGGAGTGAAGAAATGGAATGGAATACCATTGATCATTACATCACATTGCGAAGCGGTCATGCCATGGTTGAAGTTGAAACATGGGTCAACAACTCATGCGAAGATCATCGCTTGAGATTACATGTGCCGACTGGAATCGATGCAAAGAAGGTGCATGCCGGAGCGGCATTCGATGTTATTGAAAGACCTGCAAATTGGCCACACCTTCCCGATTGGGAACAACCGCATGTCCCAACCCATCACTTCAGTGACATGCTGATGGTTGAAGAAAAGAGTGGCGGTGTGGCATTGTTCTGCCCCGGCTCAAATGAATATGAAGCCATGACAAGCGAGGGGGGGACGACTCTCGCTGTGACACTTCTACGTGCAACAGGTCACCTCAGTCGCGATGGTTTTGCCAGTCGTAGAAATCGAGCTGGACCCGTCTTTGAGGCACCGGGTGCCCAATGCAAAGGCGCACTCTGCACCCGTTGGGCTGTCATGGCCTATGAGGACTCATGGACGGAAGCGAACATCCACCAAATTGCAGAAACATATGCCTGTCAAGCGAGTATCATCTCCGCACTTCCAAAGCCACAACTCGACGGAGAATTCGATGAGGTATGCACAGAGGGGGCGCGAGGCCGAAGGTTACAGCCCATTCGACTTGTGGGGACTGGACCAACACCGATTATCGCTTGTCTAAAACCCGCAGCGGATGGAAATGGAAATGTTGTCCGACTCTACAACCCTACAGATGAGGTCTGGGAAGGACGAATTGAGACAGACCTACCTCTATTCAATGTCCGTGGTTGTGATTTGCTTGAAAATGAAACCACCAAGCCAAGAATTTCGAAATCTGGCTGGCCTGCCAAACTGAATGCCAAAACAATTGGAACATGGCGCTTCAACTGAGGCAGTACTATGCCTGAGGATGCGGATGTCCACCGATGCTTTGCCACAGAATATGTGACGGCGAGGCAACGATTGCTCGACCGGGCAGAAAAAATGGAACTTGAAGTCGAAACGATGGCAATTTCAAAAAAAGGTCCTCATGAAGAAACGTTGTCGACAGATTTCCTTTGGATTGGTCCTGAAAATGCAACGAAATTGATCCTGCACACATCAGGTGTTCACGGCGTCGAAGGGTTTCCTGGTTCGGCCGCTGCCATGTGGATCTTGGATGGGATTCAATCCAAGGAATTGGTGCTACCTGATGATTGTGCAATCGCTTTCGCTCATGCCATCAACCCATGGGGAATGGCATGGCTTCGAAGGGTCAATGAAGACAATGCGGACTTGAATAGAAATTTCTTACCTCCGGGAGAGGCCTATGAGGGTGAGCCGGAAAATTATGCCCGCCTAGACCACCTATTGAATCCAACAAGCATGAAATCCGGCAGGGAATACTACACCATACGAGCCGCATGGCATTCTTTCAAATTGGGATTCGCCAATGCAAAACAAGCGATACAAGAAGGACAGTATACACGACCTACATCATTGCAATACGGTGGTTCGGAATTGGCTGAATCCAGTCGGAATTTTATCGATTGGTGTGAGCGAAGATTGACCGGTGTCAAGCAAATCGTTTGGATTGATTTCCACACAGGTCTCGGCCCTTTTGGGGTCGATTCTCTTCTGGTTGCAGAAGATGTTGATGATGCGGTTTTGAAAATGCGATATGGTGATCGAATACAACCATTGGATCCTGAAAAAGGAGTGGCATACAAAATTCGAGGGGGGATTCAGGCTGGAATCAAATCTCGATTCCCAGAAATCGAGTGGACCAACATTACACAAGAATTTGGCACTATCAAACCAATTCCATTACTGAAATTGGCCCGTGCTGAGAATCGACTTACTCAATGGAGTGGGAAACCACCATTGCGTCTTTTGCAGAGTCAAGAGAGGAGAGATATGCTAGACGCGTTCAACCCTCGCTCTCAAAAATGGCGGAGGATGATTCTTGAGCGTTCAAGGGCCATCATTGGGGATGCGATTGCACATCTGTCGGAGGAATGAAGGGAACGAAGCCCTTCGGCGGGTCAGATGAAGCGTGTAGAAGCCCGTGCACCGGTCCGACTCGACTTGGCTGGTGGTTGGACAGATGTACCACCATATACTCACGAAGTCGGTGGTGAAGTCGTCAATGTGGCAATCAATATTCATGCCCATGCATCACTGGAAATCGACGATGATGGGCGCCTGTCGGTGAACTATCGCTGCGATGCCCCTGTCGGTTCCGGTTTGGGTACGACTGGCGCGATCAATGTTGCACTAATGGCCGCAATCAACGGAGCGGACAATGCTGAGGAGGCAGCATACCAATTTGAGGCACTGCTGGGCAATACAGGGGGTCGCCAAGATCAGTGGGCTGCAAAACATGGTGGGTTCAACCATCTGATGTTTATCGGAGATTCGGTCGAAGAAATGCCATTTGACCCCCCTCGAAGCGCGAGATTTTGGTTGCAAAAACACTTGATTGTCGCGAATACAGGGATACCACATGTTAGTGGTGATCTGCACGATGCGATTTGGGAAAAATACGCTGCTAAAGATGAAGGTGTCATCGAGGGGTTGATGACGATACGATTGGCTGCTCGAAAGATGGCGCAAGCTCTAGATCAGGATCGGCGAGATTTGGTGGTCGAAGCACTGCAAGATGTGTGCAAGGGCGTCGATGCACTCGACATGTCACTACATGACCCGTTCCGTGAGGTTGTGAATCCACTTCTTGCGAATAAAGACGTTGCAGCATGGAAAGCATTGGGGGCAGGTGGAGGAGGTTGTGTGGCCCTTCTTTCTGGGCCACAGCGACAGGAGGCAGTCATGGCAGCCTGTGAATCAGCAGGCTGGGACGTTCTCGCTTGGGATTATGATGACGATGGCTTGACTATCAATGCCAATTGAGGCCCTCAATCGTCGTCGAAAGGGTCGAAATTGCTGGCTGTAGTGCTTCTACAATTGTCGCGGCCCATTCAGCCACACCTTCACTAGATTCTGAACGGGCATGAAGCAAGGGCCATCGGCCCAGCGAAGGGGGCCACAACTCAACATCACCCGGTAATTCAAGCGGAAATGGGCGTGCTTCAGCAGCCCACATCATCTCCCCTGCAAGGAGGGAAAGTGCCCCCCTTGAGGCATTGCATAGAGCCACTGTTCGAAGTCCGTCAAGGCGGTTTGGTTCGGCTTCGTCGGGTCGATCAAGTTCACCAGGTGGGGCTCGTTCAAACAGAAGAAAACCTCGCTTGGAAACCGATTCATTCCACCCCAATCCGACGAAAATCGTGAACAGGCTGCACCAAGAATTGGGTGCCCGCACATACCAACCCATTCGATCCGCTTTGTTGTCGATTTCAAGGTGCCAAGTCCATTCAGGTAACATGGGTGAGACCCTCGCACGGATTTCGGTGAGTAATTCTCGTTGCTTAGATACCGATTCAAG
>CAZXVR010000149.1:0-3964 GCA_964644485.1 uncultured Candidatus Poseidoniales archaeon
AGCCCGAGCCAGAGCCTGAACCTGAGCCTCAACCAGCGATGCCCGAAGTCAGCATCGCTTCTGCATTCGATACCCCACTTAGTTCCCAAGAAGTTCAGGAAGCCTTTGATGACATGGATGCCAACAAGGATGGAGTCATTTCCGAAGAAGAATTCCGTTCATCACCAGTCATTGCGAAACTACCTGATGATGTTCAAAAGGAGATGTTTGAGAGCATCGATCTCAACAAAGATCAGGTCATTCAATATGAAGAATTTACAGTGGCTGCTGAGGAGAAAACGAACGCACCTTTCCTTGCACCAAAGCGTGCACCTGTAGCGCAACCTGTTCGCAACCCCATCCAACCTAAACCCCAACCTGTTCAAGCAATCCCACAACCGATGGCTGCACCAACTCCCTCAGCAGGAGGGGGGCGTGTTCGAGTGGGTGTGCCAGGTGTTCACCACGTATTGCAAACTGGAATTTATTGTGGGGGTTGCAATATTGGTGTTGAGCACCATTGGCGGAACTGCCCAATCTGTGGCAATCGCCTTTAGATGCGAATATCGCCTTCGTCGAGCAACTCTACATCTCCAATGACAACCGTAGGTTGTTTGAGAACCCCGGTAACATGAATCCCACACGAAGCTTGACCACCGAGGCTGGTGTTGTCTCCAAAGGCAAAGTAACAGGTTCCCTGCACCTTTTCATCCTCCAGCACGTTTCCAACCAATCGTGCCCGTGGATTCATCCCGAATCCAAATTCGGCAACAGTCCAGACATTTTCTTGCTGCTGAGGTTTCAATTTACGACTCGCTTCAACGAACATCGCCTTGACATCATCACTTCCTTCGCCTTTGATCTTTTTCACCATACCGGCTTCAACCTTGATCGTTAATGGGCCATCCACAATTGCCGCATCCCAAGTTCCATCGATGACGATGGTTCCTTCCATTGTTCCTTCCTTGGGCATGGCGAGAATTTTCCCAGCGGGTAGATTGGTCACTTGGCCTGGACGGTTGCAAATCCCATTGTCACCAAGTTCCCAACGCCCTCCAATCTCAAAGGTTACATCAGTGCCCGATTCGGTTTTGACTTCGACCTTGCGCTGGCGTTTGAGAGATTTGCCAAGTTGAGCGATCGCCGATTGCATGGTGTTGAAATCGGTCGTCATACCGCCCTCGATGAACATCTGCATGGTAATGCCTGGCATTGTCGCGATTCGTGTTCCTTCACGGCACGCCTGCATGCGCGCACGCGTGTGAGTGAGTGAATAGCGAGTCGGAGCCAGAACCACGTCCTGTTTGCGCATTAGATCAGCAACCGGTGCCGGTGGTTCGTCGCCGTGACGATGTGTTGTTGGCATCATGACCAATAGCACCCGATCCGAAATTCTCGCGGCCGCTTCATAGAGTGCTTGACCGATGGTCGAAGTATGCGGGTCGGTCACAATCAGGATATTCTCTTTGCGTTGAATTTGCATACATTCTTTGCAAACAGTATCCGCTGCGCGGGCTAGAGCCTTCTCTGTGGCTGGGTCGAGTTCATTCTCGATTTCAGCGATGATGACATCATCATCATCTTCGACTTTCTTCCTTTTTGCCATCTCGTTCCCGGTCCGCGCTGTAGCGCGGACTGCGGCCACCTACCATGAATCCTGTGTCGATTTGTTTTCTCACACATTCGACCGAGTCCACTATTAAGGACCGAACCATGGCATGTGCATGAAAACCGATGTAAGGGTTCCAATCATCCTCGTGGCTCTACTTTTGTTGCCAGGTTGTCTCAACAGCATTGTCGATGAAATTGATGACTCGGGCCTTTGGGAGATGTCACCCAACGGTGAGTGGCCACAATTGAACCTAGGTGAGCGTACTCGAACCACACCGGCACTCGATACCTACGATGACTGTACGGTTTTACTAGAGGATCTCAAAGACGCGCTTTGGGAACAAACTCTCGTCGAAATCGACCAGAATGCCTACTGGAACTGGGCTTCACCGATTATGTTCGGTGGAGGCTGGATGATTGATGACATGGCGATGGAGATGGATGGTGCGATGGCAGAGTCATCTGCGGATGCCGGTAATTCAGGCGGCACGGCTCCTTCCAGCAGCGGTTCAGAGGATCGTTCAGGCACCTATTCTGAAACAAACAATCAGGAATCCGGGGTAGATGAAGCTGATTTTCTCAAATTTGACGGTCATCATTTCTACATGATTAACAATAACCACTTGGTCATCATTGGAGTCCCGGAACATGGCAATGTTACACTTGTGGCTGACATGGAATTGGAAGGGCAACCTTTGCAGATGATGAAGGAAGGTGACAGCCTCGTCATCATCTCATCCATCAACAGTTGGAGCATTCCACAGAACGATCCACTTCGTTCAATCATGCAGACTTCAGATGGAAACTGGCGTTCTTCGAATCTGGTCAAGTATACCGTGATTGATATCACCAATCGAAGCGACCCTAATGTTGGGCGTGAAATTTTCATTGAAGGTAGCCATGAAACCGCACGAATGGTCAACGGAACCGTTCGTAGTGTGTCACACATGTGGTCCTACATTCCAGGGATCCAGACCTATCCATCTCTACCTGACAATTACTGGTCGACAGAAGAGTGGGAAGATCGAATGAATCTATGGAATACATCGGTCGAGGAGTTGGTTGAGTCGAATCTAGCGATATTCGATACACTAACGCTGGCTGATTTCGCCCCTCAAATGCATGAGAAAAATACCGATGGCACCATTTCGTCCTACACATCGGGTAGTGGCGACTGCAGTGAGTTTAGTGGCTCCGCTGATGGTGTCGGTCGCGGGTTCACCTCAATCATGACCGTGGACCTACTCAGCGAAGAATTCAGCAGTGAGGTGGATCACATCGCTTCCTCATGGGTTGAGGTCTATGCGAGTGGCGACATGATGGTGCTTGCAGAACCCGCCAACGATTGGTGGTGGTTCTGGCGCAACAACGACTACGATGATGCCACCAACATCCACGCCTTCGACATCAGTGTCGAGGGTGAGACATCCTACATCGGCAGCGGCCGAGTCACTGGCACGGTTCAGGACCAGTTCTCGATGTCCGAGTACAATGGCGACATTAGAGTGGCCAGCACGACCGATTCATGGGGTCGCTGGTGGCTAACCGAAGGTGGCGAGTGGGAAGTCATCGAACCACAAAACCACGTTACAGTGCTGACCCCTACGCAATGCATGATACCAGAAGGCTGTGACACCGTAGGCGAATTAGAGGAGATTGGTTATGTTGGCAACATCGCCGAGGGTGAACGCATCTGGAGTGCAAGGTTCGTTGGCGATTTGGGTTACTTGGTCACCTTCCGCAACATGGACCCTCTGTGGACCATCGACCTATCGGACCCCACCAATCCGACAATCCTCGGCGAGTTGCATGTCCCGGGCGTGTCGACCTACATTCACCCTCTATCCAACGGCGACTTGCTGACCATCGGCATGCCCGGTGGTGAAGATGGCTTGGGATTGGATTGGAGCATGACTCAACTGAGTTTGTTCAACTTGAGCGATCTGACCAATCCAACACTCGCGGATACACAGCAACTCACACCTGCATACTTGGATGATGATTGCACTAGCATTCGTTACTGTGGTTGGTCGTGGTCCTATTCAGAGGCGACCTATGAGCACAAGGCGTTCACCTATTGGGAACCAGCCGGATTGCTCGCAGTTCCTCTTTCAACACACAGATACGTGTATGACACAATCGAAATCGACGGTCGCATGTATTCCTATTCTGGATACGAATATGTCAGCAAATTGATGCTAATCGACGTCGACATGGAGAACCGAACACTTTCGATTCATGGAGAGATTGATCATTCAAGCTTCTACAATGACGACAATGGTGTCACCGGTTGGTGGAATGGTGATTCAAACGTTCGCCGCTCCGTCTTCATGGCTGATTACGTCTATGCGTTCTCCAGTGCCGGTGTAAGCGT
>CAZXVR010000150.1:0-3956 GCA_964644485.1 uncultured Candidatus Poseidoniales archaeon
TTCCGTGAGGTAATCTTTGGGCGCTGCAATCTCAAACATGTACTCATCAAACCAAGAGTCATTCATCGTGTAGTAGCCCTTCTGTCCGGTATCATCGCCCCAAGAATTCTCGACACGCCATCGCCTTGGTTTTCCATCGACAACATCGACTCCTGTGAATAGCATCGCATGCGTCATCATCGTTTGTCCATGGCGCAAGCGGTTTTCTTTGTCCATTCCATATTCGACACCATACAATTCGCTAACGTTGAATAAATTGGCATCCCAATAACCACCCTTTCGATCCATTTCCTTGCCGACATCACAACCCATCCAAACCGGTACACCGTCTTCGAGCAGTTTCTGCGTGATATCCTTCATCTCATCACTTGGAACATTGAGGTAAACGACCGGTGGACCGCCGGCCACATTTTGTAGATAGTCAACGGTGTAAGTTTGGTAGTATTCATTTCTTGGATCATTGACGATGCAGATGTAATTCCTCCAATCGACATCGACATACTCTTCGGCAAATTCTTGAGGTGTCATCGAACCTTTGCGGTGGAATTTCTTGTCTTTATCTCTCCATTGCCAATCAAAGGTTGTTGGTGGAGTTCCGAGATGAATGCACAACATGTTCCAGATATCTGCAACCCTCTTTTCCTTGTGCGCCCTTGCCTCATCTTCACTACCGCCATTTTCCAGAATGGCGCGAATTTCACAAGCAGAACTTCGAAGGATATTCTTCAATTCCGTATTCATCCATCGAGTTGCACTACTGGTGTTCGATTCAGGATAAGCCGTTTTGGGTACTAACCCATGTTTCTCGATGAGGTTCATCGCCATGTTCCATTGCCCACCATCGCCGATTGGGTCCGAAAGTAGGAAGTGAATGGTTCGATCATCTACAGGTCGATCTGCGGTATCGATCATGGCTTCCAAGAAATGATTTGACCGCTCAAATTTGTCCCAAAAGTGGATGTGGGCTTGGCTGAATTCGAAATCCTTGACATTCAATTTTTTCATCGTACCAGGACGGAAAAGGTTCAGAGCGGCAAATAGCCAGCATCGTCCACTTCTCTTTTGTGAAGTGACTTTCCATTCATCCAGCTTGACACTGAATGTGTTGTCAATCTCCTGGACAATATTTCGATTTAGAGTCAAATCAGGCAGTTGAACACTGGTCACCGCATTCTGTGCCACTTTGTTTGCTGGGTTTGCATCAAACGCCTTTCGAAGTTCAGCAATCTGTTTGTCAGTGATTGTTATTCCCATGGGCTCACCTTTGGTGAGCCATCGCCATCATCGGCGACGCTTAGTCATCTCGCTTTGCAATCAATGCAGCGGATAGACCTACGAGGATTGTAGAGACCAATGCGGGTGCCGGCAATGATTCCTCAGGCAAGACAACGGTTTGAGGACAGTTGTTACCACCGCTGTCTTCCCCAGATACCCAGCAGTCTGACCAAACTTTCCCACCTTCAGAAAAGCCACCTTCTGGGACTTTTTCTTCTTCTCCATCCGCGTAGGTTAGAACGATGTCGAAATTGATGTATGAGTGCGTGTCGACCGGTGTAATCGATCCAAACCAATCCTTTGTCGAATTTGTTGCATTTTCCATGGACATTTTCTCAGGAGGATTGCAGACTCCACTATTGATGCACTGTTGGACAGTCCATTCCACAGTAGTTCCATTCTCAGCGGCTTCGTCCACCAATGATAGGTTGATTGTGAAATTGACACCATCGGTCGAAATATCAGGTGTCTCAATAGAATCGATCGGCGTCCCTTCAACTTCGATACTACGATTCTCACCTGCATTGTCCCCCGCGATTGCGAAAGGAAGGCAGAGAGAGAGGGCGATGGTTAGGGTTAGCAAGCGACGCATCATGAAATGTCGTTGCACCTCACCCTCAATAATGCTATTGTGGTTTGATTTCACCAAAACCTATCCGGCGAATTTTAGCCACTTAGAATAAACGCATTTTTTGTAATCACTTAGGGTACCTGCTCAATTACTATGACGATGCGCGCCGGTGATATGGCACAAGGTACTGTCAAGTGGTTTAATCAGACGAAAGGCTTCGGATTTATCGAAAGAGAGGGTGAAGGTGACCTCTTCGTTCACATCACCGAAGTGAATGGAAAAATTTACGACGGCGATGCCGTTGAGTTTGATGTCGGTGAAAGCGATCGAGGTCCGATGGCGACCAACGTTCGAAAGGTCGACGAAGAAGAGTAATTACAACTCCAATTCCCAAAGCTCGTCACCAATATGGTGCAGCATTTTCACGGCTTTTCCCTTGACGGCGTCAACCATTTCGGTTGAATCCATCGTGGCCCATCCGATGGCCAATGGTTTGCCGTGAGATTGATCTCGAATCCAAATTAAGTCTCCAATCTCGATACTATCGCATGCACTGTGAATTCCGGCAGCCATGCAATCTGCCCCATTCATCAGGAAAGGAATTGCACCATGATCCACATCACACCATTTCAGGGTTGGATTCCAAGCGAGGATACCGCGCAGTGTGGGGAATGCGATTGTTTCCCCCTCAGGGCTCTCAACCTCCATCCCAAGAGGAGATTTGTCGACAATCAGCATATTCCAGGGTCCGAACGTAGCCGTTTCAAGGAAAGCAGACGATAGGTCAGCTTCCACTCCGAGAGGTATGGTCAAACGCTCGATGAGCCTCTTGATTTTCTTGTGGCGGACCGGCTTACGTCCTTTCAACTTCCAATCCTTCTTGGCCACGCCTCAAACGAGTAATAGCCACTCTTTCAACCCTCCCGCTCATTTGATGGCCAATCACCCACTCGGGTGGCCATGCCGAGCATTTGGTGTGCCCTTCGAACCTTCGATGCCCACGCCGAAGAAATGGGTGCGAAACCTCTCAAGTCTCCGAGATTTTTCCTCAAACCTTGGGCTGCACTCGCTCAACCACCGATGGGATGCGAACTGATGCTTTCTCCACACTTGGATGAAGTGCATCATGAAGTTGAATTGGTCATCAAACTCGGCGACGACCAAACAGTATCCAAAATCGCAGTAGGACTGGATTTGACAGATCGAGCAACTCAAGACATCGCGAAATCAGAAAGAATGCCTTGGACCCAATCGAAGGGATTTACCAATAGCGCCATCGTTGGAACATTCGCAGAACCCCCAGTCGGTCTCTCACATCTTCGATTGGAACTTGCCATCAATGGAGAACCTAGGCAGGAAGCCTCGATTGGAGAGATGTCTTTTTCACCACTAGATCTAATCACCAATCTATCACAATGGGCGCCGCTTGAGGATGGAGACCTGCTCTTCTGTGGAACTCCGTCGGGCATAGGCCCGATGAAGAGGGGCGATCACGTGCAAGCCCGGCTGCTAAGCGAAGATGGAACCGTTCTTTCTGAATTAGACTTGATTTTAGCCTAATCAGGGTGGCACTGATTCGTGCAGGTTGAGCGTGGCTCGTGCCTTATCTAAGTCATCCACGGAGAAGGCAAGTTCGGTCGCTCCTTGGATTCTCGACAAGACGTAAATCGAAGTAATACTCACACCCGCCTCTCCCAATCGCTCTGAGAAGTCAGCAAGAGCTCCAGGTTTGTCTGGCATCGATTGTGACAACAGGCTCTTGGTGGCGTAGGTGATATCCAATGCATCCAATGCCATACGCGCCTCAACGATTTGATCGGTTACGATGACCACGTTGGTATCGATTGCACACATGGTCTCAATATTGATTCCTCTATTGGCAAATTCACGGCTTACGAGGGCCAATTGCCCAGCTTCATCGCGCAGTTCTATTTTGAATTCCAAGCGTCCACCACTCACGGTCATCACCGATTCGGCCGGGCCGTGTTTCCGCTATTTACCCACCGGATGACAAAATTTGTCAATCGCGCTCTTGAAATAAGGGAAGTAGGTCGCCCGCTTCCCAGAGGGAAGCACTATGGCACACTGGCACGGTATCTCACGACGCAAG
>CAZXVR010000151.1:0-3901 GCA_964644485.1 uncultured Candidatus Poseidoniales archaeon
AGTCCACGCGTGCAGGAAGTCATCACCAGTGATCTACATGGACGCTATGCTGAGGGCCTACCCGGCAAGCGATACTATCAGGGGTGCGGTGGTTTTGATGACATCGAATCCCTTGGAATTTCATTGGCACAACAAGTCTTCAACTGCAATTATGCCAACATCCAATCCACTTCCGGCACAGTCTCCAACATTGGGGTTCTGAAGGCACTGGCCAAACCCGGTGACAAAATTACGGCCGTCTCAACCGCCGATGGAGGACACATCTCTCACGCACGAATGGGTGCTGTCGGCTTGCGGGGATTGGATTTGACCACCTATCCTTGGGATGTGGATCGAATGGAGCCGGATGTCGATGCCGCGTGCGCCATGATTCGAGAAGTTGAACCCACACTTGCACTGGTAGGACAATCCGTTTTCTTGTTCCCCACCCCTCTACAAGAGATGGCTGCTGCCGCTCACGAAGTCGGTGCCAAGGTCATGTATGATGGTGCTCACGTTCTCGGTTTGATCGCCGGAGGCCAGTTCCAAGACCCATTCAGAGAAGGGGCTGATGTGGTTACAGGTTCCAGTCACAAAACCTTCCCTGGTCCACAAGGCGGCTTCGTATTGTCAAACAGTGATGATGAGAAGTTCCAGCGCAAATTGAACAGCGCCATTTTCCCCGGTGTTTGTTCTTCTTACCACTTGCACCATGTTGCGGGCAAGGTCATCGCTTTGGCTGAATTTGCAGAATATGGTGCTGCCTATGCTGAAGACATCGTCAGCAATGCCAAAGCGTTCGGGGCTGCGATGGCGGCTGAAGGGTTTGATGTCCTCGCAGAGGGACGAGGATATACTGCCTCCCACCAGATTTTGACTCGACACGGCGAAACCGATTCTGGAGCGGGAGCAAAGGCCGCCCAGTTGCTCGAAGACGCAGGAATCATCACCAACATGAACATGCTTCCTGGTGACACCAAGGCGATGACGCCGAGCGGTTTGCGCTTGGGTGTTCAGGAACTGACCCGTGTCGGTATGGGCAACACGCAGATGGAAGAGGTTGCCAATCTGTATGCGCGGGTGTTGTTGAAGGGTGAAGATCCCGCTTCGGTCAAGGCCGATGTGACTGCACTCAAAGGAGAATTCCAAACGATTCGCTACTGCTTCAATGAAGATGGGATGAGTGGTTATCCATTGTGAATGGATAATCCAAGATGTCAGTGTTTGAGAAATTTTTTCACGCGGTTGAAAGCAAAGACGAGTTTGCGTTGAACGAATTGCTTAGAACAAAAACCGAGTAAAATTAGATTCCATTTCAAAGGGCTTCCTTCCAATCTTAGTATTCATGTGCTTGGAGGTGCTAGCACCCCCATGGAGAAGGAACAGGAGGCCCTCATCCCCATCATTGTCATCTGCATCTTATTGGCGGTGATTATTCCACTTAGCGTGTTTGACAAAACTCCAGAGAAAGAACCCGTGGACACACCAATTCGGGGGTGCACTGATTCGACTGCGACAAACTTTGATTCACAAGCCACAGAAGATGATGGATCCTGCGTCTATACTGTAGTTGCCGTCGAAGGGTGTATGGATTCTAATGCCACAAATTACGATTCCAATGCAACCGTGAGTGATGGGGGTTGCATCTATCCATCACAACCTGTTCTCGGTTGTACCAATTCTGATGCGACCAATTTCAATGACAATGCAACGGATGATGACGGCTCTTGCATTTTCCCACCACCGCCCATTTATGGCTGCACTGATTCTAACGCGACGAATTACGATCCAAATGCGACTTCAGACGATGGGACGTGCAATTTCCCGCCACCCCCTGTTCATGGCTGCACGGATTCTAGCGCATCGAATTTCAATCCAAATGCAACAGATGACGATGGGTCGTGCGAATATCCACCTCAGGGTTGTATGGATGTAAATGCGACCAATTTTGACCCACATGCAGAGGTCGATGATGGATCCTGCACCTACCCACCACCTGAGGTCCTAGGGTGTATGGATTCTACCGCAGACAACTACGACCAGAATGCAACCGTGGATGATGGTTCCTGCACCTATCCCCCGATCGTTGGATGCACATATCCTTCAGCAATCAATTACGATCCACTTGCAGTCATTTTCGACGATTCCTGTGAATTTCCCGGACCACAAATCGGACTTGATAATGCGACAATAGAACAGGCGACTGGAGAATTACGGATTCTCGTGATGATGGGGTTGTTGGCCAACCAAACACCAATCACAACAACGCAAGAAGAAGTAGCCTTGATGGATTATGTGACTGCGTGGTATGAGGATGCTTCATTTGGTCACTTGACGTTCAATGTAACATACACTGGTTGGTTTACTGTGAGTAGTCAATTGCTGTGGAAACCAGACTATTGGGAAGAGACGCTAGCCCTCGGATATGACCTCAGTCAATACGATCTCTTTGTGATAGGGACCCAACAATTCTACCCGCCAGGGATTAGCGCAGGAGGGAGTGCCAATTCCGTTGGTGTAGGAAGTGTGACAAGGACATTGAGCAATGGAACCGTTTTACAATTGAATGGTTCATTCTTTGGGACATACACGTTTCAACCCGGAAATGAAGGCGTGATGATACATGAATTCGGCCATTGTTTGGGCTTTCATCACGCAGGATTCACGCAAGGGTGGACGGGGTTGGATCATGCCTATCGAAATGGAGAAGATGTAATGGGAGAGGCGTATTCATTTGGTCATTTCAGTGCACCAAGTAAAGCAAAACTGGGGTGGATAGCGGAAGAAAATATCATCACCACTGTCAGCAATGGTACATGGTTCATCTCGGATGTAGAGACACCGGCCGCAGGAGGTATTCGAACACCGGTGCCTGGTGACACTACAGGCGAAGGTTGGTACTGGATCGGTTCACGTAGCGCTGCCGGAAACGGTGATTCGACGGGAGAGATTATCCAGACCTATCCGCACAATGCTCCCCGCGTGGAATATGGTAGCGCAGCCTTCCTCGCCTCAGCTGATACATGGGTCATCGATGCAACACCTGAGACACTCACAAACACTTCAGGTTTGGATTCACACTTGCTCCCAAGTCGAACATGGTCAGATCCCACCGGCACGATTCACTTTACATTACTTTCAGCAAACGAAACGGGCATTTTGGTGCAAGTGATATTCACCAACGAATCTGCGAATAATCAAGCCCCTATAGTCACGAATCTGACCGCCACCATCGATGCCAACAATCCCTTCTTAGTGCACTATAATGTATCCGCATATGACCCTGAGGGGAACAATGTAACAGTGTTCTGGAGTCCGGTGAATGCGGCCCGATTCCAGCAAACCTACTCGAGTCATGCGAGATACGATAGTGGATTTTCAATCTCCAAGGAGTACAACAATGACAATGGCCGACGTGTTTTGCTGTGGATTAGTGACGGGGAAGGGGGAGTTACGCGCACATGGATTGATGTTTTTGGCTACAATAATACCGCTCCAATCGTTGACAACATTACGCGCTCAATTTACGATGATTACCTCGTCGTTTTCTTTTCGCATGTCGATGACTGGGATCTATGTGAATTGTCTTGGGACTTTGGAGATGGGAGTGCAAATGCGACAGGGTATACGCCCATGCACACCTATGCACAAGCAGGGACATACACAGTCACGCTGACTGTGACCGACGGTGAGTTCAGCATAACTGTCACCCGAGTTGTCAATGTATCTTGAAATGGGATTCCTTGCGTTTTTCCGTGGTCGCATGGGTAGCGTCTGAGGCAGCCCACTGCGAGCCCATTGATTCAGTCATTCTGAGCGCGAGGGTGTTATGGAGACACCCTTTGAAAAACGAACAATTATTCTAGCATAGTCTCGTAGCATGGTCGTGACTGGTGAACTATCCGAAGATGGAAAATGGATT
>CAZXVR010000152.1:0-3895 GCA_964644485.1 uncultured Candidatus Poseidoniales archaeon
TGTGTCGAGACAGAGGAATCCTTCCCCTATTCGTGGTTTGTACCGGGGAGTTCTCCCGCGGGCAAATTGTTGCTTCTAGCTCCTCCACTTTCCGCCATTGTTGCCGCATTCATGATGCGTGGTGCATGGAATCGATTCGATCAAGAAGATGGAATGGATAACAAAGCGAATGAAGCACGCTCACTGTTCATTGGATTTGCTGGAAAAGCGACAATCAAGGGTTTGCTGGTCATGTCTATCGTTTACATGACTGCTCGGTTTGGGGACTTCAATTTGGCCGATTTAGCATCGATTGAAGGCGATCTTCTCCCCCTCTATCTCTACTGTCTGTATGGATTCATGTTTAGCATTCTATTGACGGGAATGTTTGAAGGATTCATGTTCAGTTATGCGATTCTCAAGAATGACATTCTTGGCATCGATGAGCAATTGCGTCGAAGCATGTCTTGGGGTGTCTTCGTTTTCACCGGTGCCATTTGTATTCTGGTTGTTGCGGAGTTATTGGAAGGCATCATTCCGTATGGTGGCGTTGCCAGTGCATTGGTGGTCGGTGTTCCACTGACGGTGATGCGCAAACCGATTTACAATACGATCAACATCCTCGTCATCATCTTGATGCCCGAGGCCTTCACCAAAGAAGAACAGAGTTACCTCGAAGCCTATTCCATGGTCATGGACGATGGAATACTCACTGAAAACGAGAGGAAATTGCTTACTCTACAAGCCAAGAATCTCGGGTTGGATGATAGTCGAGTCGAATACCTTGAAACATGGTTTGCCGAATCCTTGGAATCTTCTGGTGAAGAGGAGTAATCAGGGCCTTAGCCACCGTATTCTTCTATTGAATTACTCTTCTTCAAGGATTTCATCGACGGTTTCACCCGCTCCAAATATTGAGGCAATGATGGCTGAAATCCAATCGACCATGTCATCACTCTGTCATTTCATCTGACATGGCGTCGAACTTATTCTGCTGTATGGTTCGCCTCTCGCGGTCCTTCTCATCCAGCCAAGCCTCTCTTGAGGCCATTCGATCTGACATCCCTGCCGAGGTTGATTGTGCGCGCATTGCCACCAGGCCCTTGTAGGCCTGTTCGTAATTCTCTGCCCGCTTGTTCCAATTGGCTGCTGGCCAGCCACAATCCCAACGACTGGGGTCGTAGGCATTCTGCTCAATCCAAACTCCACATCTCGGAAAATAGCATCGAGCTTTCTCTTGATCTCCTTCGACCCAGAACGACATTTCATCACAAACTGGGCAATTGTTTCGATCGAAGGCAGCAAGTTCCAGAGACCCCTCCTCGCCAACATAATCGATTTCCCAAGCAACAATGCTACCACTCACCACATCGGTGGCTCCGGCTTTGGCCAAGAAAGCGCGCATCACATCCCACGCATCCTGTTCGGTAGAGAAGACGCCAAGCTGTGTTTTCTCGCCACCCGGGGTGGCGACGATGGGCACGAAAACTTGCTTCAGCGCCTCCTCCATGAAACCCCGTCCTCTATGAGGACGGATGAAGTCATCGCTATCTCAGAGTTCAGTAAGGGCTTCTGCAATCCGATCTGGAGTCGCCGCCCTCACCACAGATATCCCAGTGCCCTGTGAAAATATGCCGACAAAGGGCAGAATATCTACAGACGCCGCAAATACAGGAAATTCCGCAAAGAGTTCGCCCGCATCCTGCTTCTCAATCCAGAGATTTGGAACTTCCAATGGCTGCTCATCGAGAGCGGCTTCCAATTCGATACAGTGTAGGCAATCATCGTCAATGATAATCACGATGCCAAGTTCTGCAGATACGACTTCTCGCCACCCCATGTTCTAGGGCCAACGGGCGCATGTTCTTAGCGTGGTCGCCACACGACCACGTCATGGTAAACGTCGGTGAGGATGCCCCGGACTTCAGTCTACTCGATCACAACAACAACACGGTCAGCGGTTCAGATTACAAAGGACAGAAAGTGATACTCGCTTTCTTCCCTGCCGCCTTCACAGGCGTCTGCACGACCGAGATGTGTACATTTGAGGAAAACATCTCTCGTTTGAACGATGCAGGTGTTGTCGTTCTCGGCATTTGTGTGGATGCTCGATTTTCCAATGCAGCCTTCGCTGAGAAGAACAGTTTGACATTCCCAATCCTATCGGATTACACACGCTCAACGGTTGAGGCATACGGTGTTGCCTTGCATGATTTTGCCGGCATGCCTGGATATACTGCCAGTGAGCGAGCGGTATTCATCGTCGATGAGAACGGCGACATCATGTGGAAATGGGTGGGTGAAAACCCAGGCGTTCAGCCAGATTATGATGCTGTTATTACGGCTGCAGGTGCCTGATTAGAAGGTCAACCCTTCTGGCCAAGTTCGTTCGACAACAGCCAATCCGCCGTTGTGCGGCATCGGTGCATTTGGCTTCTCAATTCGAATCTTCACACCTGCTACGTTGAGGTGACCAGAAGTGGTTTCGATGATTTTGTCACATAATGTTTCCATCATCTTGACCGAATCTCCATTGGCAATGACATCATGCGCAGTTCTTTGCAAGAACCCATAATCTACACTAGTAGACAAATCATCATCGCTTGGTTGTTCTTTGAGCACGACCCAAATACTGACGACAAAGGGTTGATCCTTCTCCCGCTCATAATCAAAAACTCCATGTTTCCCTTTGACCTTGAAACCTTCAACAGCAACAATCGTACTCATATTGTCACCTCATTCTTCTCTTTCATGAACCCAGATGAGGTGATACCCAAATTCGGTTTTGACAAATCGATCAACCTCATTGAGTGGCTGTTCAAAGCAGGCTGCACTGAATTCTCGGACCATTTGACGTTCGTGAAACCACCCGAGGTCTCCACCGCGTTGTCCGCTGGGACATTTACTGTGTTTTTTTGCGGCTTTCTGAAAAATCTTCAGTGGCTTCTTCGCCTCTTGGATTTCCGATAGGATTCGTACAGCATCAGATTTCTGTCTCAATAGGATGTGACTGGCATGTGCTCTTCGAAGGGCCATAGTATCATCCCCAAGCCAACCAAGCAGCGTATGAACCATAGATGATACCACTCACAGCGAGGGATTCTTCGTTGAATCGATCCATTGTATCCTTGTAGGTGTGGTATTCCCAAGAACCAGAACCGTAACAGACGATTGCTCGTCCCCTGTCGTCTCCTTCCTGCTGTTGTATATCATAGACGAAAGGACCGTGATCGGAGTTGTAGGGCATTCCATCACTGGCTCCCTTTGCGCCATCAAGTGTCTGTGTGTTGATGTCATATTTGGTGGCCAAGCCCATCGGATTTTCATCTCTAAATTGGTCGACAATTTGATTGATAATTTTCATGTCTCGAGCATCATTCCCAAACATCCACAGGCTGTTTCCACGAGTTTCCAAATCGATGTCTACATGGTTCATATCGAGGTTGATGTATAGGCGCAGGTTTTCTTGTAATTGCCCAAGGAAAGCTGCTACGAAGGCCTTGGAACCATGCAGCCCTTCCTCTTCACCACCCCATGTGCAGAATTTCATCGTGTAATACGGCTCACCCTTACTCTCGGCCATGTTTGCAAATTGGCGTGCTAACTCAAGAACGGTCGCAGTTCCAGAAGTATCGTCAATCGCTCCTGGTCCATTGTAGACCGTATCGTGGTGGCCACCGAAGATGATCAACTCATCTGTTTTACCCGGTAGGATTCCACAGGGCGCCTTGACATCTCTTTCCCCTTGGTTGTCAACATTCACAACCATCGAAATTTGTCCATCACCATTGGCCACACCATCGCGGATTTGCTCACCGACTTCATCGCTGACCATCATGAATGGAATGCCTGCTGGCATGCTCTCAAACTGGCTCGTATCAACGGATTTGAAGTAAGGGACACAGCGCCCTTCCTC
>CAZXVR010000153.1:0-3869 GCA_964644485.1 uncultured Candidatus Poseidoniales archaeon
GTAATTTGCAGGAACGTCTAGAGTATGGCCTTTCACTGTTCGATTCAAACATTGAGGTCGGCCTCATCGGGATAACAGCCGGCGGCGAAGGCTTAGGGTTGGCCAATACAGGAATGCCCTGGGCCATCAGGAGTGCAAATCAGTGAGCATTTGCTCAAGAGCGGTATTGATTTGCAAAATCAAAGTTCCAAATTCCATTGGAATGTTTGGATCCTCGTAGAGTTCTTCCAATTTGGCCTGAGTGATTGCAATTCGGACATCGAGTTGCTTGTTCTTGTTTAGGAGCCACTTCTCAACCGCATCTTTCGCGCCTTTTCGGATGTTGCGGGGGACCTTCTGGTCATCCAATTGTGTAATCACAGCAGCGATTTGCTGCATTCGGTTCTCGATATCGGCCGTCATGGTACTCCCTCGAACCTACGTTCACGGCGCTGGGGGGCCGAGGCTGCTTTAAGTGGCTTTGCAGTGCAGGTGTTGATTCACATGGCAGATGTGCATTTCCAAATAGAACTCATCCAGTGGGTTCGAATCGGTGTCCTCATCCTGTGTTTTGGAGGGGCTGCATGGTTGGACCACAAGACGCGCAGAGTCTCAAACGAGTGGTGGTGGTCATGGGCGAAGCCAACTTTGTTCCTATTGTGTCTTGAATTGCTCGTACTAGAGGCAAATTGGATGATTTGGATGACAGCATCTGCGGCCGTGGCGTTCGCCTCTACTGCATTGATTGGAAGACCAGACCTTTCAGATATCATGCGTGGCTCAATCGTCGATATACTGGTGACCATTTGGTACTTTGTGAGTGGCGTGGGTCTTGTTATGGGTGCGATGGAGTATACCCCTGTTCTTCTCGATTATTTCGATCCGAACTACACTGAATCCGCAGTCTCAGTTGCAGTGAGTGGACCAGCCCTATTATGGGCTCAAATGGTGGTCATGGGCATCGTATTGTTGTTCTTTGAACTGGCTTGGCGCTTCAGGATGTTACACGGTGGTGCGGATGCCAAAGCGATGCCACACTATTGTTGCCCTCCTGGAGTGGAGCCGCATTCCCACTATACGCGAACGGGGATTCGTTTTCCACAGCAATGCCTCCCGCGCTTTCCTTGCTGATTTGGGCGGGCTTGGCATTCTTGTTCCTACCACTGCTCATGCTTGTTCAAAATGCGAAATCTGGAGATTTGAGTCCATTATCGATGTCTTGGCATGCATCACGAATGCCCCTTTCGGAGATTCCACAGAAACATGTGTGGTTGCTAGAGGAAGTCGTCGACAAACCGGATGGCACCCGAGGCGTCACTCGCCGCATGAGACCCGTTCGGGGTAGCCGAGCAGAAACCGAGGTTGAAGCGGTGCTGGATGAATTGGCTGCTGAGGGGTTGGACAAAGCTTGGGTCACAGCCAAACATCCATTCCTGTTGTTCGTGTTCCCTGCAATCATCCCTCTCATACTGTTCGGTGATCCAATCGTTTGGATTACTGGCTACCTCTGAACGAGAGGGTACCATGGGCGTTTTCTATTCTAGTCACTGCCAACAAGACGATAATCATCTGACAATGGAGTGGCACCTGTTTCTATCGATATGATCTTACCATCCTTGAATCTCATGAAAAAAAGTACGGCTTCCGAAGTTGAGCCATTGGCAAAGTGAATAATCGAATGAGATACGCCAACCTCATCATTTTCGAACAAAATTCGGTTTCCTTCAGAGGTTGTGGCTGCAGCCCCTGCAAATCCTAACGCATCGGTTTTGCCCATTGTAACACCCCCAACGTGTGGATTAAACACGAATTCGTCGTGTAAGATTTCTGCAAGTCCGTCTACGTCCGCGTTATCCCATGCGTCATTGTAAGCTGCTATGATTGACATATTTCTGCCATAACCCTCCGGTGTTTGAACATTCTTATGTCAGATTTCCGTGTCATTGAATCTCGTATATCCGTGTCAACCCATTGGGCTGCTCAAGCGATACGATCTACTGTCTCAGGGGTGATTGCCTCATCCTTTGTCACACGGAATGAAATGGCTATCAGGTTCTCTGGTCCATTTCTGAACTTTCGAATGACCATCCGTGTTTCAAAATCGGTTCCAAGCATTCCAACTTCGAATTCCATTACAATATCGCAAATGGAACGCAATTCGCGCTCTACGGATTTGTCGACCATGTCGCTAGAGACATTGAGCAATAGTATGCCTCTGTGCAATTGTGTGTGAGCCTGAATCATTCGCAGCATCGAGATGACTCGAGAGGGTTCATTTCTGGCGAAGAAAAAGTCGAGGTTGTCGATTGCCGCCCGGAAGTAGGGGGGCATAGATGTCATCTGACTTGTGAGATCGGTTAGATAATCGTGGATATCATTATCGACGAATCTGGTTTGTGCCAGTCTCTGAATATCTTGCATTGTAAACCCTTCAAGCCTGTAACGACTGGCCCGTAAATCACGTTCCAAGACATTGCGGTTGTATTCTTCACCCATCGTTCGAACCATGATATCGGTAGGCCAATCATATCGGCGGAATAGTGAGAGAATCTCTGCTTGACTCTCAGCTGTTGAGATGAGTAAGGTATTTTCGGGATCTTCTGCAACCGATGCGAATTGTTTCCCAAACAAATCCATACCTGCACCTTGGTTGCCAATTGCCAATAGTGTGAATCCACGCGGAATACTGCCCTCATTGAGGGGGCTCCCTGTTAGGATAGCATCGAATTTTGCGGAGCCAATCGAGCACATATCGCCATAGAACTCTTCATCGTCGGGATTGAATCGAACTGATGTTACCATGTTTTAACACCCCTCAATGAATGACAACCTGCCCTCTGTCAATTAGGTCGGTACAATACAAATCCAAATTGGCCAAGACCCCTGGGGGAGTTTGGTCTGGAACATTGATGATGGCGGTTAGAACTTCTCGTGCGCGGAACGTATTGATGAATGTGTGGAGATATTCTGCCAGCATTCTCTTCTCATTGTAAATTGACAGTGCGTTCACCGAATCTAGAATGACGAAGTTTCCGGTTTCTGTGAATTCGCTCAAGTGGTACAAGGTCCGCAGCATGATCGACTCTAGCATGATGGGGCTGTCGACAAAGCGAACATTCGGGTATGGGACTTCTGTTCCACCGATGAAACCACTGGAAACCGTATCGATGAATTGAATCCCACTCGGGTCGATTCCAATCCGCTCAAGGGATTGTATAATCTCGCTCGCACTCCGTGTGGCACAGATGTAAACACCTCTCATCTCAAAGCCCTGAATCAGTGGTTGCAACAAAGAGGCGATGATCAATTCAGAATTGCTCGTACCCACACGCACCTGAATGGCAGATGAGGGAGTGGCTTCTTCAGCCAGTTGCTGAGCGATGCCCACGTCCAGTTCAATCATTTACAGCACCCCACTTCAACATCGGTGTGAGCATGACTCCCTTTGGCGTCAACTCAAGGGCATATTTCGCGCGCGCATGAGATGCACCTCTCATCTTTACAACCTGAACAAAGCGCAGAAGGTGACCCATTCGTTCAACATCTCCAAGAACAATGATTCCGTCAAGAATCGCTTCTTCTACACCGAACGATGACCAATATGCCTTGGCTCCCGAGGATGTAATTTCGGAAACCAACAGTGCAGTGCAGCCTAGGGTTGCTAGGGCTTTCCCTAGTTTGAACAAGAAATCGCGAATCAATTGCTCGCTTGGAATTTTGTAACAGAGGGTTGTGACCGAATCAATGACCAATCGTGTCACTCCAATGGTATTGACGATGTCTGTAATCGATTTGACCATCGCGTCGATGTCAGACAATTCAAACGTAGACTTCGTCATGCCCAACCAAGAGAACAGTACATCCATGTCAAAGACGTTGATCAAACCCTG
>CAZXVR010000154.1:0-3196 GCA_964644485.1 uncultured Candidatus Poseidoniales archaeon
TGTAAACCAAGCTGCTGCGTTCACTTTCGCCCATTCCCGCAGAGGTTCTTCTCCTCGAATGGCGATTTTTTTGTGCTCGATATTTTCAGGACCCATGTCTGAAAGTGAATCCAAATCAGGCTCACCATGTGGACCTACACCTGCCAAAACAGAGGCAGCAATGCATCGCTCTGGAAGCAATGCTGCACAAGCGAGGGCATGTGGACCTCCGCCCGACCAACCAATCACGAGGAACTTCTCAATCCCCAATGCGTCAAGGACATCTTCGATGTCAGCAGCAGCACAAGAAACAGATCGCCCGGGTTTACG
This sequence comes from uncultured Candidatus Poseidoniales archaeon, assembly GCA_964644485.1. GTDB lineage: Archaea > Thermoplasmatota > Poseidoniia > Poseidoniales > Thalassarchaeaceae > MGIIb-P. Next base: position 310 of record CAZXVR010000154.1, read on the forward strand.
CTCAGAAAAGGCGTATCCCGGTCTTGAAACTGATACCAATCGCAACTGGTTTTCCATGGCATCCGCGTGCCAATCATTCCAGATTGTCGCGTCACTGGGTGTGCCATGATGGCAAACAAGGGCTGTTTGCGAACTTGCATCTCCTCCAATCAATACATCCAGCGTTCGGCCATCACGGGCCGTAAACAACTGAGTGGTTGGAGAATCCATCAGTCATCACCCTTCATGGCCTTGGTGGCTGCATCGAGTATTCCGAGTAGACTGTGTGCCTCGTCATCTGTGGGCATCCCGCGCAATATCACACGACTCAGTGTATCTGCAGTCATGGCTTTTTGATCATCCCGCTTGGACGATGCATCAGCGATTTCCTTAGCGCGCCTGCGAATTTGCCGTTTCAAATCGGGGTTGAGAATTCTCTCAGTGTGCACGGTTTTGGGCAACGCCCTGTCATTGCCAACCTTCGGCAATAGAGTCTGAAACCACTCGTAGCACACGATTGCAACTGTATGGCTGAGGTTGAGGATTGGATATCCTTCCCATGTTGGAATGGTGAGCATCAAATCACACGCCCTCAGTTCGTCTTGTGTCAAGCCCATGCCCTCGGGTCCGAATACAATCGCCACTTTCCCCTCGACATCTGAGAGGCGTTCACCCAATTCGGCTGGAAGCAGGAAGTGGCGGAACTGGACCTTGTCACCCAATTCACGCTTGCCACTGGTGCCGATGACCAAATTGATGTCCTCAAAGCAAGCATCCCATTGTTGGTAGACTTGGCAATCATCGAGGACGCCCTGTGCATGCTTTGCGCGATTTCGAGTTTCCTCTGAAAATTCTCCATCGTGACGCAGAATCCGGAGCTCGTGCAGGCCGAAGTTCCTCAAACAGCGAGCAACTGCGCCGATATTTCCTTCAAACTGTGGTTCGACCAAGACGATGACAAGTTCACAATTCCATTCAGGTTGAGGGATACTCGAATTGTTGCCCATGTTCAAGCCTCAAACGAATTGATGATCTCCTCAGATATGCGTTCATACAGGAACATCATCCAGCCCGCCCCTCGCTCTTGATCTGGCATGGGATACGAAAATCGTAGGATTCCGTTTTCCTTCAGGTGCTTCATGAAATCCAATAGCACTTGGCGCTGGGGGTGATGAACATGTCCAATCTCGCCGGATTGATCGACCTCGAGGGTCGACATGTGGTCACCTCAGTCCTCACGTCGCTGCATGTAGCGTGTGACGTATCCTGCAATCCAGTTGCGCATGCGCTTGTTATCCACATCTGTGAATTGCTCAACAAGTGCCTTGTTGTGATCGAAGTCTGCGTTGAACTGGTCCTTGTATTCTTCACAAAGACGGATGGCGCGAATCTTGATGAATGACGGTCGAATGTTGCCCATTTTCTTCACTCCTCAACAAGTTTGACTTCAATCGGGAATCCTTCTTCCCGGGTGGCGACAACGCGAATCTTCCGCGGTGGCTTTTGAATTCCACGAGCCCAGATGGCGTGGTTGACCGCTTCGTCAATCCACATTTCTTCATCTTCAGTCACCTTCATGTGTCGGGTGACATGCTTGCGAATTTCCTTCATTGCACGAGCGGCTCGCTGAGTTCGTGGAACTGCCCATGCAGCCCTAAGTGGGACGACCATCTCTTTGGTTTCAGCCATGTTCATTCCTCTCAGCGTTGTAGTTTACTGCGTCGCCAGTGGTGACGCTTTGGGTGTGTGGTGACCTTGCGGTTTGTCCGCATCATGACCCAGACTGGGACACGGCGATTCTGCTTGGTCACCTTGTTCAAACGCTTCTTCTTTGCATATGGTTTGTTTCGTGACATCGCTATCCCTCAAATTCGACGAATGGTTGTCTCCCGACGGTTGCCTTCTGAAAGGCCTTTCAGGATGCGCTTGAGCATCTCATCATCCACTGGGATGTTGATTTGGTTGGCCTGGTGAAGTGTGTACAGGTGTTGCTTGACTGTGGTTGCAAGTTCAGGATAGCCCAACTCGACGCGGGCCAATCGATCTCGTGCTTCGGGCGTCAGAATCGTGCGCATGGCGGCGGCAATCAGAGTGGCCTCTTGCTCAGCAGCGACCTCTTGGGCCTCGGCCTGCATTTGCTGCTCCGCCTGAGTCTCCAACTGCTGCTGAATTTCAGCGCGGCGTGCAGCGCGAATTTGAGTCAATTCGTCATCTGTGCCAGTCATAACCTCACCCACAATCTCCTCTCCATCAATACTTGTCTAGACCTGGATAAGCAGCCTCTGCCTCTTTACGAACGTCGTGGGCAACCTGATTCAGAAGCTTCTGACCTGCTGGCGTCAATACACGACCGAGAGTTACAGTACCGGCTGCATTCATACGCTTGGTGACAAAACCTGCATCTTCGAGTTGGTTGAGAGATGTACGGATGACGTGGCGGCTACCAGCGGTCGCACGGTTGGGTGCAGAGCCGCGATTTTTGGGGCCACCAAATTCCTGAGAGAGGTGATTGACGCCGACGGGGCCCATGCGGGCAACCTTGCGAAGAATGGCGGCACTTCGAAGGTACCACCAGTTCGATTGTACTGGGGGGCGTTCCTTGTGGGCTCCTGTCTTGACGAAAGCGGCCCAATCTGGCCTGAATATCTTGGGGTCAGCCTCCAGGCGATCGGCAAGGACAGGGATGAGTATGTCAGCGGGAACATCGTAAAACGTGGTCATGAGAGCCACCTGAGCACGTCGGCGACCGACAACCCATATTTAACGCTGACCGCCCCACCTACGGTGGGGGCTTCCTCAGATACGTTCACCAAGGTTCAAGCGTCGAATTCTGGTGGGCGCGCCGATGAAGAAGGCCCTCGCTCAGAATCCGAACATGATGCGAACCATGATCGGTCTGGGATTGACA
>CAZXVR010000154.1:3206-3847 GCA_964644485.1 uncultured Candidatus Poseidoniales archaeon
AGCCGTTGCGATTACGACTGCGCTCGGATTCGATGGGATTGACATTGATTTTGATTCTCTCCTATGCAGTGTATGGTGCAACCATCGATTCGTCATACTACCTGTATCACACTTCAAACGATGAAGTTGGACATGATCCTATCGACCAGGGGTTGTCGGACGAAAATACCAGTCAATCATGGACATTTTCGACCAATCGTTCAACGACCTGGCTGAATATCACAATCGATGGACTTGAACTAGGCGACACCATTGATGTTGCCGTTTCTGATGGTGTCTGGTACTATCATGAAATGTTGGGTAGCGAGGATGCGGACAGATTCAGTTGTCGACAGAGTGATGATGGGACCTTTGAGGAGTACAATGTTTGCACAGAAGCGCAGGTTCATAGCATCACTGCCGAGGTATCCGGACCCCTGACCATACGGGGTATCGTTTCACCAGAATTACCGATGGGTGGATTGGGCAGCCTCTATGCAGATTCGTTGGCAGAGGCTGAAATCGCTTCAGGTGATTTAATTGCAGACAGCAATGGAACGCGAGTCTGGACAATTTCACTCTACAGCAATGATGAGATTCACCCGGATGAATTCACCCCTCAAGTCCATTCGACGTCACATGAATTGGTGATGGTGGAGCCG
>CAZXVR010000155.1:0-3811 GCA_964644485.1 uncultured Candidatus Poseidoniales archaeon
AGAAAAATCAAGAAAAATCTCGCGAAAGGATTTGAGCGTCTTGGGGATTCTGAACGCGCCGAATCGTTGGCACCTGTCCAAACCCCCCCTGTTCTAACCACCTCACTTGACAACGAAAATGCTGAGCTACGAGGGCACACGATGGCATTGGTGGGCACATATGATGGGTCGATTGGAACCGCACATCTTCGAGCATTGGCACGCGCATCCGGAATCGCTTGGGGATTTGGATTGAATATTGCCCTCATAGATTGGCCTACTGAGAATCTTGAGGAACTATGTCATCGCACAAAAAAGGAGTCTGGAACTGCAGGGGTCAACCATTTGCCAGCACTGTTGGCATCCGATCGAATCAAATTACTCTCGATTGAAGAAGCGCTCAGTGGTATTGTCGGACACCCCATTGCAACCACACATCAACCGGTTGGAGGTTCGGTTGAATTGACGAATTATGAAGGGGAAATTTGCATGTTCATTGGCCTGGGTCGTCAGGGTTTACCAAAGAGCCTGCTCGATAATTGCCCAGATCAATTTGAATTGACTGGCGTTGGTGCCAGTTTGGAAACTGCGGTAGCGATGGGGGCCATCGCGCAGAGGTTGGCTGATCTTTGATTATCTTCGATTGGTCCACGGCATGAATATCGATTTTGTGATGTGCATTGCCACATCTGGATTTTCATCCAACCGGCGCATACTATACTCATACCATCGCTCACCATATGGGACGTAGATTCGTGTTCGATGCCCCGCTTTCGCTAGACGCCGTCGAATGTTGCCCCTGACACCGAGCAGCATCTGGAATTCATAGCCGGGGCCCTTCCCCACGCGCTTCCCTGCGGAGGCGGTTCGCGGATCGTTTTGGCCAGGCCCCATTCCCCTTTTTTCGAGGGCTGCCAAGGCATGTTCGATAATCGGCCAATCGTGTGATGCAATACCTGCATAGGCGCCGCAATCGAGAATTTGATCGATGTGTTGATTCATCGCATCCACGATGGGTTTGTAGTCAGTGTGGGAAATCGATTCGTGCTCAAGATAGACCCCCTTGCAAATTCGGAAATCAGCATCCCCTCCGAGTTGGTCGCAGATTGCGTCGATATCGGAAGTAGTTCTGAAAAGCCTAGATTGCAAAACGGTGCCAACATTTCGCAGACCCTTGGCATGCATCGCGATTACAATATCAATCGTGGGTTGAGTAACGCGATGATCTTCCATATCTAAACGGACGAAAATATCGTGCTCTGCGGCGTTCCTTAGCAAGCGTTCAATATTCTCGTAGGTCTTCTTTTCGTCGATTAGCAACCCAAAAGCTGTCGGCTTAATGCTCAGATTTGCATCTAGATCATTTTCGACGATTGCATCGAGAACTCGATCATACTCGTCGATAAAGAATTGAGCTTCGTCAAGATTCGAAATTTCTTCACCTAGAACATCGATGGTGAAACATGCACCTTCAGCACTGAGTTTCTTCATCACTGAAACGGCGTTATTGATGTCTTTTCCTGCAACATATCTCCGGGCTACACCCGCGACAAAAAATCGCGGCATGCATTTGGTCAGGCCGACCATGAACCGCCCGATTACCCCCATCGTTCGCCCCCCGTAATTGATGACTGAAGGGGGCGCTCTTTGACGATTGCTTTCGGACTTTCAGTTCAATCGACGGTGAAAGGAGTCCACTGGCCACGATTATCCAAAACCCAATACCCATCCTCGCCACGATCGATGATGTGGCGACCAATTTCGGCCCTTTTTGATGTGGTCAGAACCAAATTATCTGATTTTGATTCGTTCTGCTTCCACTGCAGATCTTCTCTCCATCCAGTAATCCACCAATTACCATCTACACAAATTGCATCCTGAATTGGACCTTGGACGTTTTCGACTTGGGTGATTTCTTGATCTGCTACCCAGCGAGCCATGCGGTTTTGGGTTAAACCAAACAACCACTCGCCAGAACCACTCCCCCATACCTGATTCACACTGGACTTGAATTGTAAGACTCCTCTTCGAAGAACAGAACCATCTGTGACGTCGAGTTCAGCCCAACCACCACCCAGTGAAAATGCCCATATGGAATCCCCCTGAGAGACCAAAGATACGAGCACTTCTCCATCTGGTAAATGCAATAGTGAATCCCATTCGAGGGGCTTGCGCCTCCAAACCTCTACTGAGCTTGAAGTGATTCGGTAAAGGCCACGGTGATGTGTACAGAATATCAGGTCATCCTCAAATGTGCAAAGGGCAAGAGGTTCAGCATCGAGAATGTGAGACCAAACTGAACCTGCGACATGGTGATGGGCACTTTTCCCACTCTCGATTTCGATCCGCAAATCCGGGAGTTCGATCCCGTCTTGTAGAGCATCCCTAAGATCTAATGCAGCGAGTCTTGCAAGGGATAATTCTCGCTCAACCCATGTAGAAATTAGCAAATCCCCCCCCAATAGAACTGCATTGGTAATGACTCCTGGAAAGGGGCGCCGGACCGGGTCGATTGCCTGAAATCGTTCAGGATGGAGTTGGCACACACCTCCTTCCGTATCGATGAGCACTGCCCGTTCGGAATTCTTCAACAAAAATCGGGGTGGTGTCGGCGTGTCGGGCAGTGACATCGACTTGTGGTAGGGGTCCCGATTCATGAAGGAATGGGCTGCGAATACTGAAGGGGAGTGGCGCACTCGCTCAGTCAATGGTGACGCTTCTCCTCGTATCGGAACTCGACATTGCCTCTACCATTCAGGGAGATGCACTGTTGGCACGAGGTGGTTGGGCAGAATTGTCGAAGGTCGAAGATGGGCGAGTTTGGAAACATGAAAACACGGATGTTTGGCTATGGTGGTTTGGTGAAGGATTTCTGATGGAAGATGGATTGGATGAGAGATTTTCTTCTGGAATTGGTCAAACTGTCGACGAGGTGATATTCCTTTCCAGACATTATGCAGCCAGTGGAAGGCCAAGTTTGACCCTACATGTGCTGGGAGTCCCAGGCGAATATCCACATGGAGAGCGCGCCGCGCACGGTGGCATCAAAGGAAATGTCGTGCTCCCAAACCCCAGATTTGCATCTTGGTATCGATTAATGTGCGACGCAGCGCACCGACATGGACTTGTTCCAGAATTTGAACTCACCATAGAAACTACGCACCATGGGCCCTGTCTTGAAACCCCTACAATGTTCATTGAAATCGGTTCATCTGAATCCCACTGGGGTCGAGTCGATGCGGCCGAAGCATGGGCGGATGTGATGGAGATTGGACTCGGGCTAGATGGCGGGCCCGGTGTTGGAGAATGGAATTCGATAACCTCAAGCGAAAAGGCGGCAGGGAAGGTGATGCTAGGCATTGGAGGTGGACACTATGCGCCAAGACACACAGATGTCTTGAGAAAAACTGATTGCTGGGCCGGTCATCAAATCGCCAATTATGCACTCGAAATGGTGAAGCCGGAAGATGAGGGTTGGGACCCCGATACAGGCCCACTCCCAGAGGGTGCATGGAATCATTCAATTCGTGTATGTGTAGAGAGTACACGCAAGGCATTTCCTCTGGGAAATGTGATGGCGCACTTAGACAGGAAGTCGTTCAAAGGGTGGCAGCGTCGCGTCATCAAGCGATTGCTAAACGAACTTGATGTCCCGGTTGGGAGAACAAGAGACTTTGAGTAATCACTCTGTCTTTTCTGAATGCCCACAGCGACCACAGGTTTTGCGATCGGAATGGACTGCCATGAAAACACCAGGCCCACATTTGGGGCAGAAATCCTGCTTTCGTGTCAGCTTACCGTCTTCAACGCTATACTTGGACCACTTTGCTGA
>CAZXVR010000156.1:0-3778 GCA_964644485.1 uncultured Candidatus Poseidoniales archaeon
GGTCCAACCGGGGTTTGTTCGGGTGATGGTGGTACCGCCATCGACGCTCCCGATTCTGGGGTTGGACTCGTGGCACAAGGAACTGACGTCCGCGGCTCACTTTCAGCCTGCCTTGATTTTGATGACAACGCGGACAGGTTTACGTTCGATGTTTCGCGCAACGTCTCATTCCATCTCAATGCATCATTCGATGCAGATTTGACCGTTTTGGATAGTTCGACCGGCCAGATTGTGGCTTCTTCGATTACCGACGGAACCGGTCAGGAAAGCACTTCAGTAATCGTGAATGGGCAAGGGAATCTGACTGCGCGTGTCAGCCGGTTTGAGGGTGGTGGAGACTATACTTTGAGAATCCTGAATCCAAGTGTGGACAATCCAAATCAACCGACGGCCAACCATACCGTGACTGCGCCGTTATTTGAAGGACTTGATCGAAATATCCCATGCTTGGCGGATTCTGGAATGGTTCAAGTCAACTTTTGGATTTCTGCGATTACGCCATTGGAACTGAGTTGGGACGGGGGTAGCCTAGGCTCGTTTGAGCAGGGTACGGCAATCACTCATACAATCGCTTGTGAATCGGGGCCACACAACCTCATCGCAATCGACCAGAACGGGCTGTCTGCTGAGGCTGTGGTGGTGGTCAATGTTGTTGAGGGCGTCATTGTCAATCCAATCTCTGATTTAGTCGTTGAAGATGGAGACATTATCACAATCGACTGGACTTATGACAGTAGTGAAGAATATAGCGACTGCACCATCGATGTGTTCCAATTGGCCGCTTCTCAGATTTTGGCTTCAGGATCGAATGTGGTTGATCTCTGGGATATTTCTGAAACCTACGATAGTTACGCAGTCACCGATGGCGATGCGAACTTCTTGGTACGAACATCACACGATTCCGAATCTTCGTTAGTCACAGTGATGTTGAGCTGTGAGGGTCAGTCCTCGTCGTTACTGTTGGAGAAGTCGACGGTTTTCCACTCGAATGCAGCGTTCGTATTTGAGGGACGATTGAGTGCATATCAGCTTAACAGCATAGACAATTGGTCTGCAAATCGATTTGGCGATTGGAGCCACACTCCTTCAGGGATGAAGATAGCAATCTGTACTACCACTGTTCCTGATTACGACAACCAAGGTTCGACCGAGATTATTCCATTGCCCATACTGATCGACGCCCCTACGCATGGCGCCCTTCCCATGGACCTCTCAAACGCAATCATTCGAGCCGATGGTGGGGTTTCCATAATCGCTGCAAGCTTCGACTTTCTCGCGGCGACGCAAACGTATTCGCAATACATGGATAATCGGGATATGTCAATCCCTGGATTCAGCCCGCTGGAATCGTTAATTCAGAGTGGTTTTTCCTGCAAAGCGAGCATCAGTGGAAACTTGGATTCGCCCTCTCAAATCATTGACGTCATTCCGATTGGTTCCATCGTCGATTATGCTTTATTCACATCAGAAAACAATCTCAGCGCTCGGCCGTTGTTCAGTAGCGAATTGACCTGGACCAATGCACTGATTCAGCTGACTGTGCCGGGGTCTGCAGGGTTGATTAACACCAACAAGGGTTTGTGGAGATTTGCAGAGGATCAGTGTCTGGTCAGTTCTGGTGCGCTTACTTGGTGGCGCTGTTCGGATTGGAGTTGGGGAGATGGATTGTATACATCCGTTTACAGCTGGGAAGTATTCCTGTCGCGACTTCATACAGAGATGCAGATTCTGATGATGATTGAGGCCATCATCTGGAGTGCTCTCTTAGTCGCCGACTTGCTGACAGGACAATTGATTCCAGTGGCCAGCCTTCTGGCGAACATCCCCACTGCTGCAGCGTTCATCATTCGTTTTGGCGATGATATTCTTCGGCAGATTCGTAGTCAACTTCCGGGTTCTGCCGACTTGCTTAGGAGTCGCTGGCAATGGGCCGATTCGAACATACAATGGTGGGGGCCGTTAGAGGGTTCCACGACCGCTTCTTTCGCTGTACTGAATACGAAAATCATCAATGCGGCGAGGGCGCGGGCCGCTACGCGAGGTGGTGACCTTCTCACCCACATCGACGAACTCTGGATTGAAGCGTGTATCGATTCGCCATCTCTCTGTACAGATGATTTTGCCCAAAGCACTCCACGTAAGCCCCTTCTCAAAGGCGACCAAGTTTGGCACGTGGATACGGGAATTCGCCCGGGCGTACCTCACTCAGCAAAGGTGGGATTGGCCTCCGAGCTCCATGTGCTTTCAGGTATATACGCACCAGGGATTAGTGTGGGTGATGTTCCCGTCAGTGTTGGCCAATCGAGTTATTCCTGGGATATCGTTTGGACCGATCCGATCCACGCACAAGCAATCGGAGGAGCGTTGACCAAACGTGGCCCAGTCAATGGAGCGGGTGCATTAATTGAAGTGAAGACGAGTTTAGCGAGTTTAGATGCAGATGGACGAGCTTCACTTGCTGAGAAATTCAGGATCACTGTATTGGGCGGCCACAGCAGTGGACTCAGCTGTACAGGACTCGGACACGCCAACAGAGCTGCTGTGGTAGCGGATTGCCAAGATTTCTTGAACGACCTGGCTCGCAGTTTGCCATCGGATGCTGCAGAAAGACTCCATTATCTCGATGTCGACCCTTCGGGAATAGTAACGACACACCATTATTCCACCACAGGAATTGAAGCAGCAAGGAGAATCGTGTCGACTCCAAATGGGTATACTGTCACTCATCTCGGTGAAGGTGTGAGTGGACGTAGTAGTGGTCTGAATTTATCGTTTGCAGCCCGAATCGATGGTGTAATTGGATGTGTGATATTCAACGGTTCGGTGGTGGTTAAAGAGCATCCGTTAATCTCGATTGGTTTGGAACTGCAGCTCATCGCAGATGCTGAACTCCCCATCCAATACATTCAGGATTGGGATAAGGACGTCTGCCCATCTCTCTACGCTCCGTGGCGGAATGCGGAAATCATCTTGTTCGATAGAAATAATTCGATTGAGGCGTCGGTAGCAGTGTTCCACACTGAAACCAATGAAATCGCTACGCTTGAGGACAGTGTCTGGAGTTGGTCGGCTACCGAAGGTTGGCACCTGCGAAACCTACCTTTCCCAGATGATATTGAGAACGAGAGCAATGGCACGATTGACGAAAACACCCATGTAAACGGATGGAACGTTTCTGCTGTGGGTCCAACCAATTCAACATCCACGAATGACTCGTTGGAAGAAGGAATTAACACGCCTCCTTTCCCGCCATCTATCCTACCGGGATCGACGGTGTTGAACGAGACTCCAATCGAAGAACCAATCGAAGATACGCAGACAGAGGTACTGGAAGAAACCCCTTCCAGCCAGCACTGGGAGATTACATTGACTCGGAATGAAGTCGCGCTATCACTTGCACTATTGCTCTCTCTGTTGTTGTCAGCACGTAGGCGTAAAGGAGGACCGGGCCCACAAATTCTGATGCCTCCTCTCCCGCCCCCTAAACCTCTGAAGAGAGCGCCGCCATTCGGTCCTGCTCCTCCACCGCCTGCACCGGCACCGCCGGCTCGGCGTGGATGCCCGGTCAAAGCTACCGAAGAACTGGAAAATTGGGAACGAAGGTCATTCCCTGAACTCAAACATCTGCGAACGAAGGAGACTACGGATCAAGAACTCATGGACGCCCTCACACCCGGAGTGGTTCTCTGGTTCGATGGGATTGTGACGACCAATTCGCTTGGTATGTACACAGATGCCGTTCTTTGGCGACGAAAAAGAGCGACTGGATTCCTAGCAG
>CAZXVR010000157.1:0-3774 GCA_964644485.1 uncultured Candidatus Poseidoniales archaeon
CCAATCCTTCAAAGCCTTCCGTTGTTGGAGAGTGTTCATGGCGAAGCCGTGGGCGACATCACACGTAGCAACGGTAGCCTCAGGTTTGGGAATAGAGCATCGCATTTCCGGTGATGTCAAGGAACAACTTGTAACACTCCTAGAAGAACAACTGAAGTATATTTGTCGTGAAATGGAAGACAAAACGTTGGAAGCCGATCCTGAGAGAAAAACGTTGGATGATCCCGTACGGATGCGCCTCGGGTTTAGTCGGACCCGTGGAATGATGATCGACAATATCGGCCGATTGGATTCGGTTGGTGCGGCGGCGGTTGTGGCTGCCAACGAACAACTCGAAACATATCTTCGAACCCTCCTCGGTTCTGCGGCCAATCTTGCTGCTGCTGATCGAATGAACACCATCAAACCCCGACATTTGGAAAGGGCACTCGATGCGATGGGATATGATGGACCCTCTGAAGAAGCCATTGAGGCACTCTCACCATCTGAACCGACACGCGATGCTGTTGGAGATGCATTGGGTGATGGTGCTGGCGTTCTAACCTCCCAATCACTGCGACAAATGGCTCGCAGTTTTGCGAATGGAAAGAAGGTAGATGACGAGGCGATTGAAGAACTCATCTTGCTCTTTTACGACCACGTGGGTGAGGTTCAGCACGAAATGAAGAGTGGTTTGTTGGGCGGAAACCCTGCTGACTTCATCACAAAATTGGACAGGTTACAGAACTTGTTCATGCTCGGTTGGATGCGCAAGATGCTTCAGAAAGCCTGTGAAAATGCAGATGCTGCAGGAAGTCGGATTGTTCTTGTCGACCACGTTGTCAACATCGACCCTTGGGTATAATCAAGGCTCAACACACAATTTGGAAAATCGGAACGCTTGAATGGAAGCCGCCAAATCCCGCTTCATGGCGACCAACACATTGCGCGTGTCTGGAGACCGCGCCAAGCACAGCGAGGAACTCGCTGTTGCGGATATTTCCGCTGCGCTAGGAGCTGCCGAGGGCCTTGCCTGGGTCGACATGAGAAATCCCGGGGCTGAAGAGCGCAAATGGTTGCTCGAACAAGGGTACCACGAGATGGCGGTCGAGGATTGCTTCAAGGAACCTGTTCCCAAAGCCTACGTCTACGAAAATCATCGATTCGTCATCGTGCGCGCACGCGACGCGGACAAAGAGATTGATACAGAGTTCCTTTGTGTGTTCGTAACGGATGATTTGCTCGTTACCGTTCGTCATTCGGCCATGCCTTCTGTGAAGAATTTTGCAAAGCGTTTCGGTTCACGGAAAATCCAGCGCCGTGTTGAATTGGGCGCTGAATACCTCCTCTACGAAATGCTAGATGCGATCGCCGATGACTGGCACCGAATCCTTGGTGGATATTCTGCGAGAATTGACGAGCTTGAAGACCGTGTTTTTGATCCAAATACAAGGCATCCTGATTTGCTTCAAGACTTACATGAACTCAAACAGGATTTGCGTGAAATCACCAAATCGATTGCGCCGTTGCATGAAGTGGTCAGTCGTATGATGCGTCCCGATCAAGATTACATCACCGAATCATGTATGATTTACTGGCAAGATATCTTTGACGTATTGACCAAACTCAAGAATGACGTTGAGAGTTACAATGCTGGTGCAGCGAGTACTCGTGACACCTACCTCTCACAATCGACAATGCGCCTTGCTGAATCACAGGCTGAGGCAAACGATGTGATTCGAATCCTGACAATATTGGCGACCTTGATGTTCCCAATTACCGCAATCGCGTCGGTTTTTGGGATGAATATCGAAGTCTTTGGGGCGTCCACTGAAATGTTCGGACTGGCAGAAATCATGGGCTTGATGGCTTTGACTAGCGCAGGAATTCTAGGTTACTTTGTCTACAAGGGTTGGCTCTCACGCTAATCTTGCTTGCGTGACTTTCGCGCTTCGACCTCGGCGAGTTTCGCTTTCAAGCGACTGCGCAGGAACCAGATGGCGATTGTGATGCCAACAACGTTGACAACAATGACTGATATTGGGATGTCAAGAGCCAAGCATTCACCTCACAATGGTGGAATCAAATCGATGTCAATATCGCCTTCAGGTATTCCAATACAGGTTAGAACCGCGCCTTCTTCGATGAGATCCTCATCGATTCCTGGTGGCAACGGTTCTGGCATCGATACCAAACCGGACTTTATTCGACACATGCAAGTTCCGCAATTTCCAGATGTGCAATTCCGAGGAATTTCAATCCCGATGGCTTCAGCCAAATCGAGTAGAGGCGTATCAGGTTCAATTTCAGTCACTCCAAGAAGAAGTTCACCTCGATAGAAGCGGACCGTCGCCATATGTGTCCCACCGGCTGCCTCAATTTAATTCATCAGTCACAGATTGGTTGTCTAATTGTAACCAATATTGTCCAAGCAGAAATCCCAATGTAAAGGCTGTAACGTGACCCAGGACCACATACATCGATGCGCCTTGGTAAATGAAGGCGTTCCAATATTCAAATCCTGAATAGAATAAAGCGCCAGCGACAGGGCGTTTAATTTGAGAAAATAAAACACCCAATATTCCGAATAAACCAACGGACCCACCCATGTAATTACGGCCATTGAGTCCGAATTCAAACCAATCATCTCCGGGGTCAAAATGGTGGCCTAAATGAAGATACAATGTAATGATTAACGCCACCAGAAAATGCACACTGAACAAGGCGAACATCGCCCTCTTTGTACCAATCCTGACTTCGGCACTCTGCAGAAAAATAACGATGAGCACGATCACTAACAAGATGTGGTCGGAACTGTTGTGAAACCAAATTGATGTGAACAACGAAACGACGTAGATGTGTGGTGCTTCAATGAGGTTGTATGGCCACAGTGAGAAGTCACAAATGATGGCTTCAGATGGTGTTACACAATGTCTAGTGCCCAATCCTAGTGTGGCATATAGGATGCCTATTAGCGATAGATAAGCGAGTGTGAATCGACGTGAATTCAAGGCGTCTCGCCATTGCATAGTCTTGCCTTGACCATCTTGCCATGGCCAAACCATGGGCCAAACGGGGCGATTTGCACTCATTCCTCTTCATCCTCCTGTGGGAGAGGTGCATGCTTTCGCAACCACCAGATGGAAGAACAGAGCAGGGCCACACAGAATAGTTCGACTACGAAATATGGCTCATCCCCATAATGACGGTCGACTCCTGCGAATACTGTGTCTAGAATGAACCATTCCAGATGGTGTAAATGCAGATGCTCGTAAGCGTAGACATTCATGCATCCATCTGGAAAACCATCGGTGGCACATGAGATGCTTCGCAATATCCAGTGGTCCCAAAGATCGTAGGACAATGCGGACAAAATTCCGTAGCCATAGCGTCGATCGTTGTAGAGCGCCCAATAGATAACGGCAACCCCCCCAGCCAACCAAAACCAGAAGACAAATTGTGAGAACGTCGAACCGGATGGGTTGCCGTCATGATAAGTGAAGATGGCCAATGAATCGATGACAGCATGAGATAGAAAAGCCAAGGCAATTCCAATACCTAGCCAACTTTTCTTATCGCGTGAAATCATCAAACCGAGATGGATGCATACGATTCCCGCCAAAGCATGCGCGGGAATCATCATGATTCTGCGTAAGCAGGGTCATTTCATAGCGTTGGGCATCAACGATCTACCCAACGTGTCCATCGACCGGATTGCTTGTTGAATGCAAGGCCAGCCTTCTTCATCCACTTGTTGAATTTGGTTGCACCGGCACCGGTTGCGATGATGAAATC
>CAZXVR010000158.1:0-3717 GCA_964644485.1 uncultured Candidatus Poseidoniales archaeon
AATGCTGCTTCTGAGCAAAAGAATGTGCAATTACAGATGAAAATCAACGAACTCCTAGATAGAGAGAGGCAAACAAAAGAAATGCATGCAGAAGCCCTTAGGAAGGCTGAACAAGGTTCTGTGCAGACGCAGGGGGAAGGTGGTGAAATTTTCATTGAAGATGTTCTTCATCAGGCATTTTCCCAGGATGTCATTAGCGAGGTTCCAAAGGGTACGAAAGGAGCTGATGTCCTGCACACTGTAAGGTTCGGTTCTGACCTTGAGGCAGGAATGATTGTCTGGGAAGGGAAACGGACAAAAGCGTGGTCAAACGCTTGGATTTCAAAGATAAAGGGAGATACGGTCCGAGTGAATGGACATATCTCCGTCATTGTTTCAGATGTTCTCCCCTCTAAGATTTCACGAATGACAATGATTGAAGAGAATGTCTGGGTATGTCGATACGTCGAACTAGTGGCTCTTGCAACTGCACTGCGAACAGGTCTTATCAGGGCCCAATCTGCAATCAAAAGTCAAGAAGGTAAAGGTGACAAAATGGCCCTTTTGTATGATTATATGTCTAGTCAGGAATTTGCAAACGAAATACGACTTGTTTACGACAGTTTTGTCGCAGAAAAGGACATTATCGCAAAGGAGCGAAGAACTATGGAGAGTCATTGGAAAGCAAGAGACAAAGCAGCAGACGCTAGGTTAATGGGTCTAACTGGATTAATGGGTACTATCAAATCGATTGCTACTGAATTACCGGCGATTAAAGAAATTGAAGCAGCTGATCTAAAGGCTCTACCTGCCCCCGATGATGAAGAAAGTGAAGACTGAATAAGAGGGGGCTCAACAGTCTCCTTTGATGCGCGTGCGCAAGGTTGCGATCCTCGGAGCCAGTGGGCTTGTAGCACAACGTTTCCAGCAGCGACTTGCAAATCATCCTTGGTTTGAACTCGTGGCCGTCTACGGCTCACCACGCACTGCGGGTAAGGATATTGTCGATTTGGAGTGGCACCTACCAGAGCCTCGTCCAAACATCCCACCAATCGAGATTCGAAGCATGGATTCACTCATGGAGGACGTCGAAGATTTCGAAGTCGTATTCAGTGCACTCCCCTCCGATGTCGCCATTAATGTCGAGAAGCCACTCGCGGAAGTTGGACGATTCGTTTTCAGCAATGCCAGCACACATCGCATGGACGATGATGTCCCCCTAATCATAGCCGATCTCAATCCACATCATCTCCTCACTTTGCAGAATGGAGATTCCACAAAGGGCTTCGTCGCATGCAGCACAAATTGCACCATCGTCCCCGCCGCCTTGCCGCTCAAACCCCTTTGGGACTTCATCGGCCTCGATGGGGTTTCAATCGCCACGGAACAATCACTTTCTGGAGGGGGTATCGATTTGCTTACCACTTACAGAGAGACGAATGAACATGCATCAGACATCCCTGGTGAAGCCGAAAAGATGCGTGAAGAATGTCTGAGTTTACTCGGACGTGCACAGGTAGATGGTGTGAGGTTGGCCAATCTACCGGTTCAGGTGACCGTACAACGCGTGAATCGAGAATACGGTCATATCGTCAACGTCATCGCCGATCTGCATACTGAGAAATCTGAACAAGAGGTTCGTGAGTGGATGGAGAATTACCGGTCACGACCCCAAGCATTGGATTTGCCGTCGGCCCCAGAAACGCCCTTCACTTTCGTCGACAATTTGATTCCCGAAACCATACCCGATCCAGCCACTGATCTCAAGGCTGGTATGGCGGTCCGAATTGGTGAGTTCGATGTCGAAGGGGACATGGTCACATTCCGAGCGTGGTCTGAGAACACAATTCGTGGAGCGGCGGGGGGAACTGTGCTTCTGGCTGAGTTGGCGGTGGCTGAGGGCATGCTGGGCGAATGAGGGCCATCCTCAAGTGCTCGATATACTGACGATGGGATATGGGCGAGGTTGAGATTGTCGAGTCAGGCTCCCTCGATGAACTGACCAACGGTTGGGAACAATACGGACCGCGCACTCGAATCATGATGCTCGGAGCCCGCGCCGACAGGCAGACATTGCGAAATCACGGTCGCACAGTGGCGATTGAAGAAACAGCCGTTTCCGTGTTCCATCGACCTCGGACAGAGAGAGCAGAAATCGAGGCGGAAGGGCTCAATCACGCAATAGCATCATTCCAATTTGTGGATGTTGCAATGGCAGACCTGGGGCGCTGGATGCAACCACTCATCGGCCAAGGTTGGACCCGATCAGAAGTGCAAATTGTCCCTTCTGCCGATGCTTCATTTGAGGATGAAACATGGGCTTGCTTCCATCATCCAGCCATACCACTTCCAGAAAAGATTCCACTATCCGAATCACCAGCGTCGATGGCGCGCAAGGCGTTCGTAACCCATCCGGGCCCCATTCTGGATGATGTGTCTGATTCTGCAATGCAAGATTTGGTCGCATCTATGGTTAGCGAAATTGCACAACCGATTGAAGAGGAGGTAGAGGTTGAAACACAACCTGAAGAAGAGGTTGCTGAACCCGAACCTGAACCTCCTACAGAACCGATTCCAATGAACGAAGAGGAACTACCACCTGTTTCCGAACCTCAACCAGAATCACCACTAGAATCTGAATTGCGCCAGGTCATTTCGTTGCTCGTCGCTGGCGGTCAAGAAATGGGCGATATCATGGAACACCCACAATTCATCGAAGTGAGCGAGAGGGCGGCAGCTGCCGGGGTCGACGTATGGGGAATGTTCGTACGTATATCCGAAGAATCCTGATCGCTCCCAGAGCCACCTTCATAGGGGTCCGATGTGACCGGTGGTTTGTTCCCCATGGTATTCTGTACGGACTGTGCGCAACAACAGGACGATTCGCAGAAATTTTGCCGTTTCTGTGGCGAGCGGCTCCCGGGTGCAACATTGATCCAACAACTTCGTGATGAAGCCGCCAATATCAAGGCTCAGAAGACCGGGGAAGTGACTCAAACTCAACAGGCAAACCTTGCAACCCTCAAGGCGATTGAACTCGCAAGACAACAGGCATCCAACGGTCAGTCTTGATGGACTTTGTCAACCTCGCCCCTTTCATGCGCTTGCGGCACCTTGCGATGGCATTGTCCAATTTGCCCCCTCACCCGCATCTCGATGTGTCGCTTGAACAGTATGCAACCGAGGGAGATTTTGCGGCCCGGTGGATTGCAGAAATTGTTCAACGGGGGGACCTTGGTGAGCAGACAAGAGTTGTCGACTTGGGAGCTGGCAATGGAATCTTGGGAATCGGGTGCCACCTAGCCGGGGCTGCTTCCACACTTCTTGTCGAAAAGGACCGGCGCTGTCAACATGATTACGAAGGTGTCGAGTGGTTGATTGGAGATGTCCAAGAATGGAACCGGAATGATGTTGATTTGGTCATCATGAACCCACCATGGGGTGCACAGGTTGCAATGGCTGATCGGCCATTCTTAGAGGCGGCTTTCAATTCAGAGGCTGGAGTCGTATACATCCTTCATTCTGCCAAAGCAACGCATGTACTTTCGCTTGCAGAATCGATGGGTTGGAAGGGGGATATCGTCTTAGACGGGACCTTCAGACTCCCCCCTCAGTATGAGCATCATCAATCGCGTGAAGGGGTCACAGAAGTCGCAATTTGGCGATTCGTTCGCCATTGAGTTTGGGCGGCGCCTTCAAATGGGGGACGCAAGTCGCCGGGGTGTGCGAAGCGGTCCC
>CAZXVR010000159.1:0-3672 GCA_964644485.1 uncultured Candidatus Poseidoniales archaeon
TAACATGTATGCAAATCGATCTGAGACCATCGTATTGGGCAAGGCCGCTCGAGATGCCTTGAAGGCACAAGGCAAGAAAGCCGTCATCGTTGCCGTGTCCAGCCTTTCCAATCGAATGTTCACAAAGCACGTTGAGCCAGAAGATGATCGAATCCATTCGGCGAAAGATGAAGATTGGAATCAAAAAATCCTCGAGTTCTTTGAAGATGGGAGATTGGAAGACCTCAGCCAACTCAGTCGAGACATACATGGGCAAATTCGTGTCCAAAAAGTAGTCGCTTACAAGCCGGCTTGGTGGATGGCTGCAACAATGGGGCAACACAACAACTACGACGGTGAAGTCCTTGCATATGCATCTCTACACGGTAGCGGTGGAGCGGTGATTCAACTAACCCCTGCAAAAGGTTCAGTGGGAGACAAAGAATTCGATGAAGACGATGTCGAAACCTATCGCGGTGATCGCAATGTCCTCCACGATGGTGCAGGCGATATGCAAGCCCTAGGGGGCGTGGACGGCCCTTTAGATGAGGCCGAAAGGCCGGAGGAAGACGATGAAGGGTGGCGAAACCCCGTAGAAGTCATCGACGACCTGTACGACGAATATGGTACAACTGTCATCTCACACGCCGGGGGGGCGATAGGAGCGGCTGCAGGGGCGGCACTTGCTGGACCCGTTGGTAGTGTTGCAGCTTCCATTGTGGCCAAGAAAACCGTCGGGAAAATGATGAGCAAGGATGGAGCCATTATCGCTGAAGATGCTCCAAGCGCCGTCGGGGCTTACCCCCACGCTCGCCGAATGGGAAATTTGTTGTTCATCTCAGGTGTTGGCCCCCGAAGCCCTGAAGATAACACAATCCCCGGTGGGCCGATTGAAGATGGTGATGGAAATCCATTGGATTATGACATCGAAGCGCAAACCGAAGCGTGTATCGAAAATATCCGGATCATCCTTGAGGCTTGTGAAGCCGATTTGAGTAATATTGTCGATGTAACTACATTTTTGGTCGATATGAAAAGAGACTTTGCAGGATACAACAAAGTTTACGCCAAACATTTTGAAGAAATTCAAGCCACTCGGACCACATTGGCGATTCAAGCACTCCCCACACCAATCGCCGTTGAAATGAAGGTCATCGCGAAAGCACCTTAGTTTGATATTAAGATACGTAGTATCTTATGCTACAAGGAGGGGCCGGAGATTGATGCAGCCGATTAAACCCTCCACGTTGATCGATTTTGTCTACAAACCGATTGAGTTGGTTAGCGATACTCTTGAACGGAAACTCGGAATGGCTTCTGTAGTCATCATCTCACTTTCAGCGATGCTCGGATCTGGTCTGTTCGTTCTTCCCGCTTTGGCGATGCTGGACATGGGAGGGGGGACCGTGCCGGTCGGCGGAATTTGGTTGGCCTACCTATTGGCAGCAGTCATTGTGCTCCCTGGAGCTATATCGAAAGGTGAATTGGCGACTGCAATGCCTTCATCGGGTGGTTCCTACGTCTATGTCGAACGTACATTTGGGCCACTCATCGGTACAATTTCTGGACTTGGTCTCTGGGCGAATTTCATGTTGAAATCGGCCTTTGCACTGATTGGATTCAAGGCCTATCTATTGGTATTGGAAGGTGTACTAGGTGTCACTATTGACATCGAAATCGCTGCAATTCTCTTACTTGTCCTCATTGTGATTATCAATATTTTGGGGTTGAAGAGAATCAAAAAAGTACAGACACCCATCGTGCTAACCTCTGTCATATTCTTGTTCATAATCTGCTTTTGGGCGGTTTTTACTATGGAAATGAATTGGGATGCCGCATTTTCTAAGGAAGCCTTTGGATCAGGGTGGACCTCTGTTGCTGAAACTGCTGCATTTGTTTTCGTTGCATATGCTGGTGTGACAAAAATTGCGGCTGTGGGTGGAGAAATCAAGGACCCAAGCCGAAATATGCCATATGGTATCCTCTTGTCTTTACTCATCAGTTGTTTGCTTTACGTTGTGATTTCTATCGTCATGGTCGCCACCGTTGATCCCTCTGGATTCATGATGGAGGGGGACCACCATGCAAGAGAAGACCCAATCTATGTCTTTGCTAAGGCGGTTGGGGGAGATACGATTGGGGTCATTGCCGCTGTTCTCGCTGTGACTACCATGACGTCGATGGCTCTTGCCGGCATCATGGCGTCGTCCAGATTTCCATTTGCAATGGCCAGAGACAATCTACTCCCAGAAGCTTTGGAAAATGTCCATCCAAAGTATCACACCCCACACCTTGCAATCATCGGTACTGGAATTGCAATGGCTGTAGCAATCACATTCCTGCCTGTTCACGATATTGCAAAACTGGCTTCTGGATTCAAAATTATGATTTTCATTGTGATTAATGCCTGTGTTATTGTTCTAAGAAGGGCCTCAAAAACCCATTCTTGGTATCAGCCTGAATGGAAATCACCCCTATACCCTTTCTTCCAACTGCTTGGAATCGTCGGTGGTTTTGTGCTCATCTATCTGATGGGTGAAAAGGCCGTTATCGGTGCTTTGGCCTGCTGTATTCTCGGTTTAATCACCTACTATTCCTATGGGAAATCAAGAGCTCACCCAATGCTAACCCCATGGAGAACTGTGCGAACTGAATTCACGAATGTGGATCAGCATGAACGAGAGAAGAGATGGTTGGTATTCCACACCGCTGCTTCCAAGTCTTCACACCCAGATACTCTCAATGAGAGTGAATTTGTTCACGCCATGAGCATAATTGCTCCACAATACGACAAATTCCACGTGCGTAATCTGTTCCATGAAATTGATGATGATAACAATGGTGTGATTGACATCGATGAATTCCTAGCAAAGATTGAAGACGTGTTAGAAGAGGCAGAATAGGCCAGTTTCAGTCGCCGTGCCCTTGAAGCGTGTTGCGCTTCTCGCAGTCTTGGAGGAAGACCATGTCAATCGCAGGCAAGGCGAGTAAAATCACAACCAACACTCTCCAGGAGATGAAACAGGCTGGTGAGAAAATCACCATGCTCACCGCGTACGATTTCTCCATGGCTCGAATCATCGACTCTGCCGGAATCGATGTCATCTTGGTGGGTGATTCCGCATCCAACGTGATGGCTGGTAACGACACGACTGTGCCAATCACACTCGACCAAATGATCTATCACGCTCAGTGTGTAGTGAAAGGCGTAAACCGAGCACTCATCGTCTGCGACATGCCATTTGGAAGTTACCAGGGTGATTCTCGACAAGCGCTTAACAGTGCGATTCGTATCATGAAAGAAAGCGGTTCACATGCTGTCAAACTTGAGGGTGGGGCGGAAATTGTCGAATCTATCAAGCGGATCCTGACCGCTGGTATCCCAGTCATGGGACACCTCGGTCTAACCCCTCAATCCATCTACAAATTTGGAACGTATTCAGTCCGCGCGCGCGAGGAAGAAGAAGCAGCCAAATTAATCGAAGATGCAAAATTGCTTGAGGAGGCTGGCTGCTTTGCCATTGTCTTAGAGAAGATTCCAGCTGATTTAGCAGCCAAGGTCACCGCTGCGGTAAACATCCCGACAATTGGCATTGGTGCAGGTTCGGATGTGGATGGTCAAGTGTTGGTCATCCACGATTTGATTGGCCTAACTCACGAATTTAATCCACGCTTCTTGCGCCGATATATGAA
>CAZXVR010000160.1:0-3656 GCA_964644485.1 uncultured Candidatus Poseidoniales archaeon
GCTGAACAGCGAACTTGAATTCAGTCTAGGTTCCGATATGACTTCAACTGAGGGGGGATACAAGGCTGAAATTACAATTTCGTTCGATTTTGATTACAACGCCACGGGATATATCGCAGGCCTTGGAAGTGGCTACTTTGATGGTACATTCAATATCTTCACTCATACTTGGGAATTTGATGTCGATCTGACTCGTTCTACAGACACATGCGATGGCCATTGGGACAATGTCAACCTAATTCAGAACATACTCTCATCTCCTGGATTAATTGACTGGGGGGATCACTGGAAAATGCTGTACGCATCAGTTTCCCATAACAGTGATTTATACGATTTGATTCGTGCGGGATTCGACTTCAATCTCTCACTTATTATCTCATACGTCGAAGGAATTGAAGAACTGAATCTCGAGATTTTTGATGAAAAGGGGTGGTTGAATAGTTCACATCTACATTCCCCTACGGACACTGGGGACGGCCTCCAGAGTCAGTTAGAGATAGAATTCAATGTGCCGACAATAGGTAGTTTAAGTCTGACTGAGAATATGATTTACGAGCGTTGGCGACAGAGATGCAGTTGCATAGGTACTGGAATCCTTCTTGAGTTAGATGTGGTGAACATTGGACCCGTACTCACGAATCGAGTTACTACGATTGTATCGAACAGTTCGGATTCATCCCAAAGCGACACCGCGATTCTCGATGTACCTGTATACGAGCGATATCGTGTCATGGCCAGTTCATCGAATGGTTGGCCCGTCGAAGTCGTTAGCGGAACCGAACACACCGGTTTCAATCAAGACGAACTCCGATCACTCATGTTCCGCGTACAACCTCCACTTGGTACACCCGGCGGAATCATGGACACTGTCACGGTCAACATGAGTTCCCTGTCTAATGCATCCAACAAATTCAGTGTCGAGATTGATGCGGCGACACCATATCATCAGGCTCAAACCCTATTCTACGACTCGGTTCGATACTCATCTGCATCTCAGGTCGATGCGTGGACTGTCACGGGCGATTGGGAACACGGTTCACCGAGAAGTGGTCCCACAAATTCGGTCGGCTACGACATTTGGTCCAGCAACCCTGACGGAATTGCCCAGTCTGATTACAGTATTCTCAAGTCACCCATAATGGACCTTTCAGGTCACGACCAAGTGGTACTTTCTTTTGAGGAGTGGTATAACACTCCCAATCTGCCCGGATTCAAACGAACCTTGGTGACGGCGCATGACCTGACCACGGGAGAAGCATGGGTCCTAGGCCCTCGCACATGGTCTAGCTCGGCAGGGAACTGGCTCAACACTAGCTATCAGTTGATGGAAGAGATGCTTTCTGAACAGGTCCAGTTCCAATTCCATTACAGATCACCCACCGGCATAGTGAACGATGGATTTTGGGCCATTTCGAACGTACGGGTCCGCAGTTGCGTTCTACCTGAATGGGATGTGGCCACGGACATCGGGTTGCAAGACAATGTGGTAGTGGTTCCTGACTTCGGAACGGACTTCCTCATCAGTTTGAACAACCCCTCGTCCCAGACCATCCATGACCTCGATCTTGAATGGACGATGGAGAGGACCGATTTCACAGATTTAGTCAGGGATGGATTCGACTCATCTCAACACCAATGGTTTGGTGCCGTCACTTACAGCGACGACTACGGGGTGCAAGGTGTTCGCAACGCATTGCGTGACGCCCCTGTCGAAGGTGATGGTGCGGATGATGCTGCCTTGAGGGCACAGGCCCTATCTGGCATGAATGGAGGGGTGTTGGTTCTTGATAGAAACTCACTCGGTTCGGATGATGATTCGCACTGGTTGCAATCGCCGATTTACGATCTGGATGAATACGATGCCAGCGATTTGGCCAAGATTGGATTCCGCTTGGGTCTTTCAGAGGGTATGCGTTTAGACAACATTGCCTTCTCTATCACGCTTGACGCCGGAGGGAGTTGGAATCGCATCACTCCGCATGTGGGTGCAGGAAACGAATGGGTTGGATACGACTCTGTAGGTTGGATTCGCTGGCTCGACGTCGACCTAGGAAGTTACGAAAACATCACCAGTTTCGGACTCAAGTTGGAGTCTGACGGCCCGGGCATTATCGCTCTCGATGACTTGACTGTCGTGCAGCATACTACCTCGGTTGCCGGTTTCGGTGAGTATTCATTCGACATCTCACCAGGGGGGGCCAGAACGTTTGCCCAGCAGGTCAACATGACGGCTGGACAGGATGGACCCGCTCGCTATGACCTGACCATTCGACAGCACACTGTCGCTCAGGATTACACGATGACAACCAGTCATTTACGATCGCCTCCTCGAATCGTGTCTCTGGCTGGCTCTCTCAGCGAATCATCCTGGTTGAATCAGGATTTGCCAATTTCCGTCACCACGAGTAGTGGCGGACTGGTGGACTATTACCTGAGTCGTGACAATCAGGCTCCAATCTTCATTGGAAGTTCAATCGACGGACGAGATATCCTTGCCAATGTCGATGCCTTTGACGGTGACTACACACTGATTGCGGTATACACCGATCCGTGGGGCCACCAGGCCGTGGACAGCGTGCAACTGTCGATCGAGCATGATTCTGCACCGGTGGCTGACTTCGACTTTGAACTCGCACAGATTGAAATTGGAGACTCCCTCAATGTATCGGCCGCAGGGTCTTCAGACGATTCTGGAATCGTGCGATATGAGTGGAGAATCGAAGGGCCTGAGAACCACACATTCGACACCCCTGAAATCAATCTGGAATTGCAGAATGAGGGGACATACAACCTGATTCTAACCGTTTACGATGTGAACGATCAGTCGTCGACAACAGAGACGACGTTCGATGTGTTTAGATCGTTCGAGGGACAAGATGAACCCGACGATGGAACATCCGATGAATCGATTTCGACCGATGACGGAGATTCTGACCGGTCCTCTTCAGTGGCCGGCATCTCAAAAGATTCGATGATTGCATTGCTACTCGTCGTGATTGTAATTCTACTCGGAATGTTTGCTTCCCAAAGTAAGCGGGAAGATGACGAATAAACTGTATTGAGTTTGATGGGTGAAGATCCAACCCAGCGGTAGCGCTATCGTCGATGTCGATATCGAAGAGCATGGATGCTCTGGACGCTCTGTTGGTCGAGCCGACCGCGTGGGCATTGTTCACCGCGGCAACCCTTCTCGGATTGGCCGAAGGCGTCAAGCCGGGACCACTCAATACACTGGTCATCTCAGAAACACTACGTCATGACTGGAAGGCGGGAACCAAGGTCGCACTATCGCCTCTCATCACTGATGCCCCTATCATCACCCTATCAGCTCTGTTCTGGTGGTCAGCCACATCTGTCGAGGGCGTGTCCAGCATCCTGTATCTGGCGGGTGCCGCCTTCCTCGCTTATCTCGGCGTTGATGGATTGCGCTCTCCAGCACCCTCACTGGAACGTGATTCGAATGCTGACGTGAAAGTCGAATCTCTCAAACGAGGTGTCATCACCAATCTGCTGAATCCGAATCCATGGCTGTTCTGGACTCTTGCTGGAGCCCCATTCCTCGTCGCGGCATGGAATCAGAACCACCTCCTACCTCTCGCGTTCATCGTCGGATTCCTCGGGGTACTCATCGGGGTGAAGATTCTCTTCGCGATTCT
>CAZXVR010000161.1:0-3566 GCA_964644485.1 uncultured Candidatus Poseidoniales archaeon
CTTCACTTAGGCCCTTGAGGGCATCGGCGAATTTTGGATGCGAAAGCAAATATTCTTGATGGGTTGCCAAGAGCCGTTCTCGCGCACGCGCAATGGCTGGACCGCGTGCATTCGGTAGGTTGTCAATCGCTGCAAACATTTCGTCTATACCGCCACCGGTTTCAGCAGAACAAAGAATCACTGGAGCACTTCCACCCTCAGAAAGATTGAGAGAAAGGCGAATCTCGTCTGCGACCCGGTCGGCGCCATCGAGGTCACTCTTGTTGACAACCACCAAATCCGCCAATTCGAGGACCCCTGCCTTTTCTGCTTGAATGACATCTCCACGGGCTGGGCCCTCGACGAGTAGTAAACGATCTGCAACGGCAACAATTCTGATCTCAGATTGTCCTGAGCCGACCGTTTCGATGATGATTCGAGTCCAACCCTCTTCGACCAATAAATCGACCATTCGATTCAAACGTGAGGGAAGCCCACCTGGGACATTCCTTGTTGCTATAGAACGGAAGAATACGTCATCCCCTGCATCAACTGAAGCCATCCTCATTCGATCGCCTAGAAGGGCCCCGCCCGATATCGGAGAGGAGGGGTCCACAGCAAGAATGGCAACGCGTTCTCCACAAGATAACCAGTGGGAAACGATTCGATCGACCAAACAGGACTTTCCCACACCGGGGGAACCAGTGACTCCGAGAACCCGCCAAGGTTCGAGGGGCCTGGATGGAGCAGTGATGGATTCAGCAGAAGATAGTGCGCGCGCAAGTTCGCGCCGAACCATGATTAGACCTCCAGCCCTTCAAGGAACTCAATCATCTCAGCTGAAGTCGTGCCGGGTCCAAATATTGCAGATACTCCGGCTTCTATCAATGCCGGGCGATCCCTTTCTGGAATGATTCCTCCGCCGAACACAACAATGTCATTCAAACCAGATTCACGTAGCAATTCGCAAACTCTTGGGAAGAGAAAACCATGCGCACCCGATAATGAAGAAAGGCCAACCACTTGAGCATCCTCATCCATTGCAATACGCACAATTTGTTCAGGTGTTCGCCGAAGGCCGGTGTAGATTACTTCGTGTCCTGCATCCCGTAATGCACGTGCGACAACCTTCGCTCCACGATCATGCCCATCGAGTCCGGGCTTGGCGATGACGATACGCAACGGGGTTGCCATGACTTGTCGAGCCGTGAAGCAGCCTTGAACCTCACGGATGGCGAAAAGAGCCCCCATAGGGGGCTATCTTCAAGGGCGGACTGTGTTAACGAGGGCTTTGAGGGCGATGAAAACCGCAGACGAGCGACTCGACGAATTGCGCCGACGCAAGGCACAATCTGAGGCAGGAGGGGGCTCCCAGCGTATCGATGCCCAACACAATCGAGGGAAAATGACAGCACGAGAAAGGCTGGAAATGCTTCTCGACGATGATTCATTTCAGGAGGTCGATGCACTTGTGGAACACAGATGCACTGATTTTGGCATGGAAGGCAACATCATCCCTGGTGATGGTGTAGTTTGTGGCCATGGAACCATCGATGGAAAGCCCGTGCACTGTTTTGCACAGGACTTCACAGTCTATGGTGGAAGTCTAGGCGAAATGCACGGGCTGAAAATTTGCAAGATCCTCGATATGGCTATGAAAGCAGGAACCCCTGTAATCGGGTTGAACGATTCAGGTGGAGCACGAATTCAGGAGGGTGTGGCCAGTTTGGGTTCCTATGCCGAGATTTTCTTCCGAAATGTTCGTGCAAGTGGAGTCATACCACAAATTAGCGTCATCATGGGCCCCTGTGCCGGAGGTGCAGTATACAGTCCTGCAATAACGGATTTCATCGTCATGGTCGACCAAACAGCACACATGTTCATCACCGGCCCAGAGGTCATCAAAACGGTCACCAACGAAGAAGTATCATTCGAAGACTTGGGTGGTGCCATGACGCATGGTAGTAAGTCAGGAGTAACTCACTTTACTGCAGGTTCTGACGAAGAGGCCTTGGAACTCACGCGTGATCTAATCGGCTTGTTGCCATCAAACAATCTATCCGGAGTCCCAAACAAATCTCTCGGGGATTCGGCTGAACGGATGTGTGAATCGCTCGATAGCATCGTCCCAGAAGATCCGAACAAGCCGTATGATGTCGGTGAAGTCATCAGTACTATTCTTGATTCAGGGGCGTTTCTAGAGGTCCAAGCAGATTACGCAGGGAACATCGTCGTGGGCTTTGGTCGGCTCGATGGAACGACGGTGGGTGTGGTTGCCAACCAACCCAAGGTTCTCGCGGGATGCTTGGACATTGATGCCTCGACGAAAGCTGCAAGATTTGTCAGATTCTGTGATGCCTTCGGAATCCCGCTCCTCACCCTTGTGGATGTACCGGGGTTCCTCCCAGGCGCAAACCAAGAATGGGGTGGAATCATCCGCCACGGTGCGAAACTCCTCTACGCATACTCCGAAGCAACCGTTCCGAAGATGACTGTGATTCTACGCAAAGCCTACGGTGGCGCTTACGATGTCATGTGCTCCAAGCACATTCGAGCAGATTACAATGTGGCTTGGCCAACAGCTGAACTCGCAGTCATGGGCGCAGATGGTGCCGTCCAAATCATCCACAGAAGAAGGATTGAGGCTGCAGGCAATCCCGATGAAGAGCGACAGAGGTTGGTTGACGAGTATACTGAACGGTTCGCCAATCCATACCAAGCAGCAGCCATGGGATACATCGATGATGTCATCGAACCCAGTGACACTCGACGCCGCCTCGTCAAAGCCCTTGGAATGCTTCTGGACAAAGAAGAGACGCGACCTGCCCGTAAACATGGCAACATTCCATTGTGAGGTGAAAAGTTGTCTTCTGAATCCTATGCTGAATCGTTGGAAGGGGTTTTGAAAGCGGCACGTGACTTGGAACCCACTGCTAAACAAGTGGTTCAGGAGACCGATTCTCGAGAACCGGTCCTGCGGGCTGCCGCATTGGTGGCAGTTCTGTCCCTTGTAGGTGCTTCAGATGAGAGAGCAGCCCTTGGACGGAAATTGGGCCCTGCATGGAGCCAAGATCATCGAAGAACTAGGATGGGGTTGTCCAATCTAATGGATGCACGTCAAAAGCGGGCCACTTGGAGGTGAATTGATTGGGAGAGGTGCGCAAAGTAATCATCGACGGTGAAGAATTTGAGGTCGACATTGAAATCGAAGGTGAAACCTATCGCGCAACCATTGAAGGGCGGACCTTTGAGTTCCAAATTCCTGATTCCAAAGTGAGTGGGCCAAAAAAACGTGGTCATGGCGGTGGCCGGAAGCGGAGTGGAACGGTTAGTGCCAGCATGCCTGGCAAAGTGGTCACCGTTGAGGTTGCTGTTGGAGATTCTGTCAATGAAGGGGATACGATTCTCATTCTTGAGGCGATGAAAATGCAGAATGAAGTTGCAGCGCCAATCTCTGGAACGGTCACTGAAGTTCACTGTGAAGGCGGGATGAATGTTGAAGCGAATGTCCCCCTAGTCGTGATTGAACCACCGATGCCGGACGAGAATTGAATAGGGAGGAAGTGCAGTCATGTCCGGAGATTCAA
>CAZXVR010000162.1:0-3484 GCA_964644485.1 uncultured Candidatus Poseidoniales archaeon
TGCGAGGAAAAGTCGCAGAAATGACTGAACAAGGACTCAATACGCAACAAATTGCAGACGAGTTATCCATCTCACAACGAACCGTGATTTGGTTGAATTCTGGGGCCTCTGAGGTAGACCAGCCGAACGATATTCGAATCGGATGGCGGACCATTGGGGCACGCCCAAATCGAATCAATGCGATTGGAGCGATTATGGCCGACATTGTGGAGGAAGAAATCGATGAAGTCGACACGATTGTTGGCATCAGTTTGAATGGGATTTTGTTTGCGAATTCGATTGCTGATTATCTCGATGTGGATGTAGCGATTTTCCGTTCAGTCTCCGAAGAAGGTGATGGGCACCTGTCGAGCAAGTATGGCAACGTCGCAGGCCGCAAGGTTGTCGTCGTTGACGACGTTTTGTCCTCAGGTGAGACCATGCGCAAGACCATCAATACACTACAAGAGGGTGGAGCTGAAGTTGTCCTCAGCATCGTGCTGGTCAACAAAACCGAGGAGAATGCTGTCTCCAGCGTGCCACTGCGTGGCCTGATTCGAACCGTGAGAGTCTGAGGTGAACCCACATGCACTGGGCCGATTCAATTGCGAAGGCCCTGTCACATCGTAGTCACGATCACGTCGTTGCCTCTGGAATCACGCCATCCGGAGAATTTCACATCGGCCACCTAAGAGAAATTCTCACATCAGATATCATCAAGCGAGCCTGCATTACACAGGAGCTGTCTGCTGAATTTGTCTTCTTCGTAGATGATGCGGATCCGTTGAGAAAGGTGTATTCTTTTCTCGATGATTCATACGAGAAATACATTGGCCATCAATTGGCAAATATCCCACCACCTGATGAAGATGGTGTACCTGACCTAGAACAATTTGGTCAGGGGGTATCTTATGCACAGCATTTTCTCCAACCATTCAAAGAATCATTGGAAATTCTCGGAGTCAAAATCGACGAATACATCTACAATTATGATGCTTACAAATCTGGCAAATTCGCTGAGGTTTCAAGAATCGCCTGCAATCGTGCAGATGAAATCCGAGAAATCATCGAGAGAGTATCGGGTAGGGAACTCGATGACAATTGGTTTCCGTGGAATCCAGTTGATGCCAATGGATGCATGGATGGAATCACCGTGACGGGATGGGATGACCCCCTCGTTCACTGGGTGGATTCTGATGGCAATGTAGGTCAATCCGATGTCACAAAGGGGGAAGGAAAACTCCCTTGGAGGATAGATTGGCCAGCCAAGTGGGCCTGGAGAGGTGTGACCATGGAACCCTTCGGCAAGGACCACGGTGCTGCGGGAGGATCCTATGACACAGGGAAAGAAATTGTGAAACTATTCGATGTAGAACCTCCTTACCCCACCACATACGAATGGATCTCATTGAAGGGTGCCGGGGCCATGTCTAGCAGCACAGGTGTCACTATTGGGCCAATGGAAGCGCTCCAACTTGTACCGCCACAAATCATGCGTTACTTAATCGCAAGAAACCAGCCAAAGAGACACATCGATTTTGATACAGGCGACGCGCTAATTGAATTGGCCGACGAATATCAACGGAATCTTGCTGAAACTCTGTCTGGAGAAAAAGAGGAAGGGTGGTGGAGTAATCTCAGCCGGCGTCAGCAAAAGGCTTGGAAAGATATGGTTTCTAGAATTGGTTATGCTCAAACGAGCATGGATATTTCAGGCACGATTGCGCGTTTTGCGCATTCAATAGACAAAGAAAATACGACCGCTTATCTCGACAACCAGTACTTTGGTTTGTCAAAAATCACATTCAGGCATCTGGCACTACTAGCCCAACTACGAGAAAAAGATGATGATGTTTGGGAATCGGTTCGACGAAGTGGTTTGATCCACGAGTTAAATGACGGGCCCACAGAAAATGAAAAACTACGCCTCAAACTAATGCGGAACTGGATTTCTTCCCCTCATTTTCCAGAGGGATTCAGGTTGCGTATTCAGAGTAAGATTACCGAGGGTGCAATAGAGAATATGGACCCAAGAGATGTTGAATATCTCCAAGCTCTTGCAGAAGCGTTCGTAGATTGCGACTGGGATTGGAAAATTATCAACAATCATGTATGTGAATTGGCCAAGGAGATGGATATGAAACTTCGAGATGCTTTCCAACTGATGTATTGGATTGTTCTCGATCAGGATTTCGGACCGAAATTGGCCTCAATTCTTGAAGAAATGGACCGGCAAGCCGTTCTAGACCTACTCAAATCGGCGATTGACGAGTTATCATCCTGAACGTAGTTCAGAAACACCATACACCCACACGCTTGAAAGAGGAAGTCGGTGTGGCGCGTGTAATGCCGGTCTACTGCCCCAGTTGCGAAGCCGGTGTTGATGCGACGTCGAAATTCTGTTTGCAATGTGGCCATGACCTCGAAACGGATGGCCCAATTACGTCAACTGGTCACGATGTTCGCCAACTGAAAGAATTGATTCGGGGTCGCGATGACTTGTCGATGGCTGAAAAATTCGACCTCATTGCGAAGGTCGAAGAAGGAGAGAATCCAATCGGACTCGGCTTGGCCGCTCCCGCTGAGGGTTCAGGCGTAACTCCTGAACAAATGGAAGTGCAAGCAGCAGCAGCACCCAAGGTAACCAAAGGCACCCTTTCGGAAGCCGCCCTGGGATACACAACAAATCCGGCTGCAGCGGCCGCTGTGGCTCTAATGAGTTCACAAACAGATGCTTGGGGACACATCCAGTCTGGTTCAATCAACACAAGAGATCCCCTATTCCTTGAGGCGATGGCCCTCGGCATGGAAGCCAGCCACCACATTCACGACATTGCGGCTGGTGGAATTGATGAAACCGACCTCACCAACGAAGATTTGCGAGGTATCCCAGTTCTCAAGCCACCGAAGCGCTCCTTCTGTCCAAAGTGTGGTTCCGACATTCATTCACATACGATGTTGCAATGGAGAAAGTGGAGAGATCACTCCGGCGAGGTTGTACAATTGCAGGCTCAGGCCGCTATGGAAACCAGTTTGGTTCAAGTCGCAGCGCACTACTTGACGGAAACACAATCCGCTCAAGCCGAGAGGGATGATTTGGCAGGGCAACTCGCTTCCCTCGATGAAGGCACAATGACTGAGAAGATTAGCGCTGAACTGCGACCTGCTATCCTCAAAGAAGTTGAAGAAGATCTGCGAAAGAAGGTCGAGCAAGAACTACGAGAGAGTATCGAAGAGGAAGTTCGTGCGGATATGGCAGCGCGAGGTGGAGGTCGAAAAGTAGTCTCCACCAGTGGCTCATCAACATTCAAGCCGAAGCCTGCCAAGAAGGCCACATCCCCGGTGGTTCGAAGAGGCGCGGCGAAAAAGACCTACGAAGGTGAGCCAGATGGTAAGGTCGACTGGTTCCTTGCCGATGCTCTGGATACGGTTTTCGATCCGCACGGCACCGGAAAGGTGCTCAAGGCCAAGACCATTCTTGCACGTTCCGCAGAAGGCAATGTAC
>CAZXVR010000163.1:0-3394 GCA_964644485.1 uncultured Candidatus Poseidoniales archaeon
CATTGAAATCGGACTGATCGATGATGACTGAGATTCAGGCATTTGTGGACGGCGTCGTGAACGGTGACCTCAGCGATGCTGAGGTTGAGGCATGGATGCGTAACGTGTATGAAAACGGATTGTCGGAAAGTGAAACCGTAGAATTAACGCATGCAATGCTTCATTCTGGAGTGGTGCTT
The DNA here is from genome assembly GCA_964644485.1 of uncultured Candidatus Poseidoniales archaeon. Lineage (GTDB taxonomy): Archaea > Thermoplasmatota > Poseidoniia > Poseidoniales > Thalassarchaeaceae > MGIIb-P. The sequence goes on from CAZXVR010000163.1 coordinate 180, forward strand.
GAATGGCCAAATGAATGGTCTCACCTCGTCGTCGACAAACACAGCACCGGCGGCATTGGTGACAAGGTGAGTTTGGTTCTTGCACCAGCGTTGGCCGCTTGTGGTTTGAAATGCCCAATGGTTGCAGGTCGCGGTTTAGCTCATACGGGTGGAACCCTAGACAAATTGGAAGCATTGCAAGGATACGATGTCTCCATTTCTCCAGAGAAAGCATTCGAAATGGTCGATCGAATCGGATGCATGATTGGAGGTCAAACCGGCGAAATTGCGCCCGCCGACAAGCGCATGTATGCCATACGAGATGTGACTGGGCTCATCGCTTCGGTCCCACTCATTACCGGTTCGATCGTATCCAAGAAAGCGGCCGAGGGTTTGGCAGCCCTAGTGATGGATATCAAAGTTGGACGGGCCGCTTTCATGACCAACATCGAAGAGGCTCGTGTACTTGCTGAATCGATTGTATCGACAGGAGCCGGGTTGGGAATTTCGACAAGTGTCACCCTGACGGAGATGGACACACCTCTGGGCTTTGCTGCAGGCAATGCCCTCGAGGTTCTCGAATCGATTGAAACTCTACGAGGAGCAGGACCAGCAGATTTGGAAGAACTGGTCTGCATTCAAGGCGGGATATTACTGCACTCAACCGGTTTGTGTGAATCGGTTGACGAAGGCGCCTTCCGAATTCATGACTCGTTGATCGACGGGGGCGCAATGGCCATCTTCGAGCAGATGTGTATCGCTCAAGGAGTGTCGCCATCATCGTTTGAAAGCGAGCGCGCTTTACTCAACTCTCTGGGTTTATTGGATTCAGATTTGAATACGACAGAATTCACGGTGCCTCAGCCGGGTTGGATTGCAGACCTCGATGCGATGGCGCTTGGCAAAGTCGTGCTTGAACTGGGCGGAGGGCGTTTGAATCTCGGAGATGCGATTGATCCCGGTGTTGGATTTGTCCTAGATGCTCACGTCGGTTCCCTAATGGTCGTTGATGAACCATGGATTACGGTCTATCACAGAGGTGAACTTTCCCAAAAACACCAGGGAATCATCGAACAATCCATCCGGCTCAGCAACGACCCGGTCGATGCCGAAAGCCGCGTCATCGAGATTCTTTGAGCACAATGTTGCGCTTCTATGAAATAGAAGCAAGGCACATCTATTGCCATGGTGAGCCGGCAGAGTGCAATTCTGTCACTGAGCATGGTTGTGCTCATGCTGACCCTTCCATGGACGGTGATCGCCGACTCAAGTAGCCGAGGGGGTGATGAATCATCAGAAACGATTCTGGTTTCAACGAATAGGAATACCAATGGTTACAGTGTAGATGTTGAGGTTGAATTTGTGAATATTACAGCCGGTACTCAATATGATTACTCAATTTGGTTCACTCGGGTAGACCCCATTTTCCCTCACGAAACAATGGATGGGAATTTCACGTCTGAAAGCGATAGATGCGAGATCAATCGACAATGGGCCCCAGATCAAGAAGGACCCTACACCGTCCACGTTTCATTGTCACTGTATGGAAGCGAAATCGTAACCGCAACCGATACATTCGATTGGGGTGATGTTGCCAACAATAGCCATTCGCCGGTAGCCGACATTAGTGTGAATTATGAAGGGGTTGCGTGGCATTCATTCGACGGTGATGTGGGAATCGAGTCGGTTGGCGATTGGCTATATCTTGATATTTATGAAAACCAATCAATGCTAGAGAACGTTTCCATTGAATTTGATGCTAGTGATGGGACAGAAAGTGGAGCAGAATATCGAATGGACTTCGCATTATACAAGTTGGGCGAGGAAGAAAGTGAAAGGTTACTCGGCATGAATGTCGGCTCCGTCCTCGCAGGATATACTATGTCTAATCTGAACGGATCATTAGGTGGCTGGGTTGATGGTGCTGATTACCAATTCACATTGACACTGGAACTTGTTTGGGAGAACCGAACAGAGGTCGCATTTTCGTCACTCAACTTCACCATAGGAGTCCCTCCAATTCTGTGGAACGTAGGTTGTACAGATGTCAATGCGACCAATTATGATGCAAACGCAACCGTCGATGACGATAGTTGTGAGTTTGACACGGACGGAGATGGCGTTTTAGATCATCTCGAAATTGAAGGTTGTACCGATTCTGATGCGGAAAACTACAAGGAAAATGCAACCGAAGAAGATGGTTCTTGTGAATACAAGGACACCGATCAAGATGGGGTGTTTGACCATCTAGAAGTCGTAGGATGCATGGATAAAAATGCGACCAACTTTGATTCCAATGCGACCGACAGTGATGGTTCATGCTCGTTTTCCGATTCGGATGGAGATGGCATACATGATCACCTTGAAATCGAGGGGTGTCTCGACTCAGATGCAACCAATTTCAACCCTAGCGCAACAGATAGTGGCACCTGTACCTATCCCGAATTTAGTGTCGGGATTACATCCGACCAAACAACGGGCATGGCACCCCTAATGGTTTCATTTGAAGCGGATATTTCAGGAGGAAATTCACCATACGAGGTCCAATGGAATTTTGGAGATGGGATGACATCGACTCGGGCCTCGGTGAGCCATTCCTTTGATGCGGGGGTTTACATGGTCGTATTGCAGGTGACTGATGACGATGGGGTGATGCTGCAAGAAAGCATTCCAATCATCGCATCAGGCGTCCCATCAACCGATGAACTCAGCGGATATTTCACAGACACAGGACAACTGGGGCCGATTTCCAAGGGGATGGTCGCCACATTCGAATTTACAGGGGTTGCAGACGGTGGGGAAGGACCCTATACCTTCGATTGGGAATTCGGTGATGGGGCGTCTGGAACTGGAGAGCTCATCTTGCATGAATATGCAAAATACAGCGAGCACACCGTACGATTGACCATTACAGATTCGACAGGTGAAAGTGTCCAATTGGAGAGAAATATCTACATTTCTCCTGGTGACGATGGAGGTGACGATGGCATTTCTTCGACCTCGGGCAACGATGATGGAGGCGACTCCAATTTCGACATTTACGCGACTGGAACAGGGGCGATTGGATTGCTGTTGATCTTTGGGTTGTTTGGACGCAAACGCCGCGAAAGCTTCCTCGACGCGGAGCGGCGCAAGGCGCAAGGCGAGGGTTCCATTTGGGACGAGATATGAGTGCCCTTTGCGTTGTCGCGAATCTATTCATTACCTAGATTCTACTGCTAATCGCATGGGTAGCG
>CAZXVR010000164.1:0-3333 GCA_964644485.1 uncultured Candidatus Poseidoniales archaeon
CGCAGCGTAGAGGGGATGGGATGCACTCGACGAGTACCAATCGACCCTGTTCATACAACGGCTGCACTCGCAGCCGTATAATCATTACCAAATCGCCGTTTAGAGCCAAAATAGCGGATTATCAGCCATTTTATTCGATTGTCAGAATTTCGGCACCGCCGTCTGTAATCCAAACCGTGTGTTCATATTGCCCGATCATCCCACCATCTGTGCATCGCAGCGCTTGGTATGTTTCAAGAAAGCGAATACTCATCAATTTCTTGACCAAGGCGTTCCATTTACGGATTCGACTTTCCTCGTCTTCTTGCGGAAATGGTTTTTCCATCAATGGAAATGCCCACCTTTCTGCAAAAGGAAGTGTGCTGTATCTTTCTTCGATATAGCGGGCCATCGTGGCACCGAGTGGTTTCAGCTTCTTCTTGGCAACCGCCTTTCGAATCGAAACATCACCTGTGACTCGATAGATGTTTGATGAGTGGCGAGGTGCGATATTTTCAACTTCACCGGTTTTACCCGTGGTATTGAATGGCTCGATCGCAAAAATTCCACCAACTGGAACGGTTCCTTTGAATCCTGGATGATCGGCACCACATGCGTAGGATGGAACCGAAGTTCCGGCATGTAAGTTGTACAGTTCTAATTGATGGCCGCACAGATTTCGAATCGGTTGGAAGCCAGCATCAATGGCCACTTGTTCAGCTGCATCCCCTACTTTGTACCAAGGTGTTCCCGGGTGCATTTGTTCGATGGATGCATCTCTTGCTTCTTTCGCTGCACGAATTTGGTCGGTATGTTTTCCACCGTTTCCAACTTCAATGGTCATCGCATTGTCTGCAATCGCACCATGAATGTGAACACCAATGTCTAATTTCACCAAGTCTCCTTTCTTGAAAACGAGTTCATCCCCCCAGCCTTCAGGCGGCGTCTTTAGATGATCAGTGGTGTAATGTGCTGCAATGTCGTTAACAGAAATGGTGCATGGAAATGCAGGTTTTCCACCATGGCGGTGGATGTATCGTTCCGCTGATTCAATGACATCGTGCCAATGGGCGCCTGCAACAACTTCGTCTTTGATTGCCTCAATGGTTCTGCGTGCGACGTGTCCGGCATCCCGCCAGTGTTTCATGTTCTCTGCGTCGACCATGACTGAATCTCCTCTGCGCGTACCTTTCCTTCTCTGATAACGGTCCAATCCGAATCTTGCGACGCGTCCCCGGAGATGTTCCATCTAATCAAGGTACTCGGTGCACCACCTACACACTCACCAGGGAATGCAGCAGAGGATGGTAGGTTGAGAATTTCTGCTGCTGTAACACAATTCGAAGCAGGCTCCTCTCCACTTGGATTAGCACTGGTTGCTGTCAGCGGCCCAGTTTCAGAGACAAGTTTTCTCGCGCGCGCGTCCGCGAGCACGCGCACTGCAACATTGTCTCCTCCCAAACGAGGATCCAATGTTTGAATCGCTGGAAGAATCAATGTCAGAGCACCAGGTGGAAATGAATCCAAGATTTCCTGTGCTATGCCGGGAATATGAACAAGATCTGCGGCTTGTTCCAAATCACAAACTCCGAGACTTACAATTTTGGTTTCTGGTCGTTTTTTGATATTGAATAGCGAATCCAACGCATCCGGTGTTGGCAAGCAACCCAATGCCGGCAACGTCGTCGTTGGATAGACGACTGGCAATCCCTCAAGGACTCGCTCGACAATGCCGATGGGCAGTTCAACCGGGTCGACCATGAGTCTCCGATGACGTTCTGCACTTCAGAACTCCGCGAGCCAAACTTGCATATGTCGCTCTGCGATGGTCGCCGCAACATCTCGTTCCCCTGATTTCACCAGCAGTTTGCCACTTGGGTACAACGTAATATCAGCCAATTCGCCAGAGAACGTGCAGCATAGACGGTTCCGTAAAGTGCAAGCCCAACCCTCCGCTTCAATTCTAGCGGTCACAATTTCGAGATCAATATTGTCTATATTTTCGGGAACAACAGTCCAAGCGGCTCGACCACTGCACATCTCTAGGAGATAATCCTCACGGGACACCGCCGAATCCTCCTATCGCCATCCGACCTTCCAATTCTACAACATCTTTCGCCGCCTGTTTGGCCGCCCGTCGTTTTTTAATCGTCCAAAAAATGAATACTAGGAAAAGGACTGTACAGATATTATTGAGATGAGGCCAATAGGTTTCAAACAACTCCTCTGAAATCAACCCCGAGCCAAACACAATCGCTTGACCAACATCTTCCATGGTTACAATATCCGGTAGACCAAATTGGGGCATCGCAGGCGCGATAATTTTGTCCCAAATGATTGGGAATGGACCGAGGACCAAGGTCACCCAGCGCATTCGTTTGATGATTGCGTACGCCTTCCATTGTGCTCGATATCGCTTTTGTCTCATTTCGAGTTCATCAGGCATCATTTGAGCACCTTAACTTGGTGGAGGGCCTGGTGGTTTTCCAGATTTTGGCATCGGTCCAGAAGGAGGTGGTCCAGGTGGTCTCCCCTGCGGTCCAGTAGGTGGGCCCGTTGGTGGCCCAGTAGGAGGTGTGGAGAATTGTTCAGGAGATGGTGCGCCCATAGGCGCACTCGGTGGTCCAGTAGGTGGGCCCGTTGGTGGCCCAGTCGGCGCTGCAGGAGCTACTGGAGCTACTGGAGCTACTGGAGCTACTGGAGCTACTGGTGCGGCAGGTGGAGCCGGTGCTGCCGATGGAGCGGGCGTTTGTTGCGCTGCCAATAGTCCACCTGCAAAGGCGGCTTGCATCGGATCGTTCGATACAGCCTCTGTTTCCAACACAGGATCGTTAATCTCTTCGTCCTCTCCAAATCCTTCTAATGCGGTTCCAAAGGCTGTAGCCATTGGGTCGCCCCCAGAAATTTTCATGCTTGGCGAAGTGTGATTGGAAGAAACAGGCTGTCGTTCTGGCAGAGGGGATGCAGCAATTCTCAATTCATTGGTAAAGGGTCCAAGTTCTACTGAACCGGGGCCGGAGTCGGTACTGTAATTGATTTTGAACAACCATGCCCCTGTGTCTGCTGGCACCCAAAATTTCAGTTCATCTCCGCCTCCAGATTCGATTCTTGATGGGGATCCACGTGGTTGTGCATGTGTGCCATCCATGGCGCGGATATCACCTTCAATATCCCATAAATCTCGAGCCGAATCATTTGAAACATCGACTGTGACTTCAAGTATATCCTCATCGTCATCATCGATTTCATCGATAACAGCCCACAGAGTTGCGGTGACACCACCGGATGAGACTGTCCGCTGCGCCATGAATCGTCGACACACAGCCGCTACTTGAATCCCGCTCTATTCAGCGC
>CAZXVR010000165.1:0-3313 GCA_964644485.1 uncultured Candidatus Poseidoniales archaeon
CAAATCATGAGGGTGAGAAAATTCTCGACCTCTATGCTGGAATCGGTTACTACACACTGCCTTTCCTGAGTGAAGGTGCTCGTGGCCCCAATGGGGAACGTGGACAGGGGAGAGGTGCTGCGCACGTGGTCGCTTGCGAATGGAATGAAAATGCGATTCGTGCGCGCAAATGGTCACTCGCAGCGAACGATTTGGAAGACCGCTGCACAATTCTTGAAGGGGATAATCGAAAGGTGAATATCCAACCGGAATTCAATCGTGTCAATCTCGGACTGCTGCCATCCTCTGAAGAGGGGCATACTATCGCCATTCAAGCGCTCAAACCCGAAGGGGGTGTCTTGCATGTTCACGGTTTGGCAATGGGAGGAAAGGAAGAGGAATGGGCTTTGGATTTGGCGGGTCGACTAGAAAAATTGGGCCCATTTTCCTGTACAGTCATGCAAGTTGAGAAGGTGAAGTGGTATGCCCCTCATCAACGCCATATCGTGGTCGACATCCATGCTTCACCAGTGTCGTGTTGAAGAACCGACTTTGACACCGAAGCGCCATGGACCTCGGCATTGAAACTGAAGCCGTCGCTCTCGCCGCCCCGTATGTGCTAGGCTTCATGGGCTTCATGTATGGACTACTAATCGTATTCACCGCCGTCAAATGGAAACAATCACAAGAGGCGATTCGCAATTTATGGACGCGATCGTTGGTCGCGACACCATTGCTGTTTTTCCTCTTCGCATCGCTTGAATTCGGAGTGGCGACATGGGGTTTCTTGGTCGGTGTTTTCGCCTTGGGCGCACACAGAGAATATTGCTCTGCAATCGAGTTGAAAGACAAGGGAATGCAGATGTTTGGAATGTCTGTATTACTGGTGTTGATTCTCTTGGCGATGAATCCTGATGTCACTGAAATCGAAGCCTTGTCATGGGCGGGACCAAACGCGGCCGGATTGCTGGGTCTTGCCTTGTTTGTCGGGGCCTTTGGAACATGGGCCGTACCCATTATACAGGACCGTTCTGAGAATGTCACAAGTGATGTGGGTCGAGCCCTTATCGGCTTCGTTCTAATCTGGTTCTTCATTCATGGAATCTTCTTGTTGCACTTGGGAGCAATCGGTGTAGGCGCCTGTATTTTTGCCATCGTAAACGTCTCTATTACCGACTCGTTTGCACTCATTTTCGGCCGAATTTTTGGACGTCATAAATTCCGCCCAATCCTATCTCCAAAGAAGACCTGGGAAGGTGTATTTGGAGGCCTCGCCATGGCTGGAGTTGCCGGATACATTGCCCAGCCACTACTCGACCCATTGACCGCTATGGAAACGGCCGGTTTGGCCGTCTTGCTGGCCATGATTGGAACGATGGGTGATCTCATGCTATCGTCGTTAAAGCGGGATTTGGAATTGAAAGATTGGTCACAAATGTTGCCGGGTCACGGTGGCATTCTAGACCGCGTTGATTCGTTCATCTTGGTCGCGCCAGCCCTGTATTGGATCCTGTTGCTGTTAGGTGTCTAAGCGTAGCAAGGCATCGACGGCATCTTCCATTTCCTCATCATTGTAGATGGGTAATCCATCTTCTCGAATCGCCCATATAACCCCGCCCAACAAGGCAAATGACCACAACCACATGGACACCCAGAACAATGCGCTGCCGACGGTTCCCAACAAGGCTCCAAATCCACCGGAATCATCCTCAGGACTCTCTGGCGAAGCCACGACCCCTATCATGTCAATATTTGAAATATGGACTTCATACAACGGTCTTCCTGCGGTAGAGGCTGGATTTTGAATGGTAGAGCCTGAGGGGTCATCAGTCGTTGGCACCATCGCAATCGCCCGCACATGACTCATGCCATGTCGGACAACCCCGAATGTTGCATATCCCTCATCATCTCTGTTTTCCGGGTCTAGGCTGTGTGCTTCGGTCTCTGCGATATACCATTGTGAATCTGCGCTGTCTGGGTCTTGAGAACGCGCCATCCCGATGGCGCCATCCACATGCGATAGATTCTCATTGTGCTCCATTTCTAGAGTGTGTCCATCACCCCCGCTTCCGCAGGTCAAACTTGTCGCTGGATACACACCCACGGTTTTGCAGGTTGGATCGCCAGCTTGTGTGACGAAATCATCGATGACTCGGTGGAAAAATATGCCATCGTAAATGCCATTTTCAACGTGTAAAATCATCATTGCAGTCGTCTTTGGGGCCCATTCGGGAAACAATTCGATGTAAATTTCACCATCGACCTCTGCGAACAGGTGACCTGGTCTGTAAGTGACTTGGATGAGTAGTACAGGGTCTCCTGGACGTGGAATATCCATCGGACTACCCTCCAATTCAGGACCGTCGTCCCAAGTGGCAGGATCGATTTCATTGTCGGACCAGTGAGTGCCCTCATTTTGTGCACCTGCGCTAGGCATTGTGATGAGCAAAAGACACAGTAGGATTGCAATACGGGGTCCAGCCATCGTGCTACCGTAGAACCGGTCACAAATGAGCCCATCGGCTATGCGTCATCCTCATGACACACCGCCCCTTAGGGCGGTGCATGGCGGAAGCTGAAGAGCGACGTGAGTTCCTGCGACTCAACATCGCGCTCGGGGCAACCATTGGCGTCGTCATACTGTTCTTTATTCTCGCATCTGTTTGGGGTTCAGGCGCTCTGCAAAGTGGTGAGGAAGAAAGTGAAAGTTGGTGGAATGTTCCCCTTCACGATCGCCACAAGATGGACCTAGATTATACTGGGACCCGTAGCAGTTTACCCATTGCGGGAACCTACAATTGGACCGGCCCAAGTGAGCATTTTGTCGAGGTTGATTTGCCTCCAAGTGAGCAAGATGCCGGCTATCCAGAACCGGCATTGATGCATGTAGCACTATGGTTGCCAGATGTCCCTCCCGGGCAGACTGTGCCTGTCATTGCAACCATACACCCCTACTACGACTTCGGAACCGAGGTCGCTGATAGTGACTCTAACCCCAACACAATTCCTGACGGAGGTGTCGGCGCTTGGGTTTTGGATCAATTTGTCCCCCACGGTTACGCTTTGGCACAAGTTTCAACCTTTGGAAGTGGTAAATCCACCCATTGCCAAGATGTCAAAGGACTCGGGGAGCAGGTCGGAATTCAGGCTGCAGTCGATTGGTTAGGGAAGCAAGAATGGTCGAATGGAAATGTCGGCCTGATGGGGAAATCATACGCTGGAACCACCAACTGGGAAGCGGCTCAGAATCCATCGGAACATCTGAAGACAATCGTGCCGATCTCTGGAAGCATCGGCGTTCAGCAGATGTTCTATCGAAACGGTAGCAGTGAAG
>CAZXVR010000166.1:0-3273 GCA_964644485.1 uncultured Candidatus Poseidoniales archaeon
ACATTTCACCTCTAGGCGGCGCTCCCGCTGAGGGGCAGGCTGAATAAGCGGTGTCGATGGCCTAAATCCGTGCGACCAGACGTCACGGTGGTCAGACTCGGCCATCGACAACAGCGCGATAAGCGCATCACCAGTCATTTGGGCCTCACGGCTCGAGCCTTGGGTGCCAATCATTTTGTTCTCTGCGGGGATGATGATCAAGGGGTTCTTGACACACTCACGGATGTCACGGCGAATTTTGGTGGTGAATTCTCTTCAGAACACCATCCCAAACCGATGGGTTATCTACGCCATTTTGCCAAACAGGGTGGGACCATTGTGCATTTGACAATGTATGGAGTTCCACATGATTCGGTCACAGATGACATCTCTACAGACGCGCCAATCGCTGTGGTTGTTGGAGGCGTCAAAGTGCCGGGCGAGATTTACAAATTGGCCGATTACAATGTGGCGGTGGGGCACCAGCCACATTCCGAGGTTGCAGCCCTCGCGCTATTCATGTCTGAGCTGATGGGTGGTGTTGCTGGGCCAGAACAGTTCACAGGGGCTCGATTACAGGTTCAACCACACCCATCTGGGAAAGTGGTCATAGACCAGAATGAAGATTCGGAATCAAGTCAATGATTATAACCGGATTTCAGGGAGAGTATGAGGGTGCGAAGGTGTCGGTAACAGGGGGCTTCTCTCCCGGTTCCGGTCAACTTGGTGTTTCGAAAGCCTTCATCGCCCGAGATGCGGCCGATTTCCTCCTCCCTGGTTCACCCTCTGAAAGCCACCCTGAAGCCAGTGGTAGAGGTGTCCTTTTGCTCGCCGACGGTTCACGCCACGAGGGCGACCTATTCGGGGCAGCCAAGATCGCTGAAGGTGAATTGGTATTCACCACAAACATGACCGGTTATCAGGAATCATTGACCGATCCATCCTTTGCAGGGCAGGTATTGACATTCACATGGCCGTTGCTCGGAAATTACGGGATTGCCCCAGGCATTTCTGAATCGGCTGGTGTCTGGCCGAGGGGTGTGGTGTGTCGGGAACTGATGATGGAACCCGATCACAGGCATTGTATCGGCACCGTACACGACCTCCTCTTGGCGCACGGCGTCCCAGGAATATCGGGAATCGATACACGTGCTGTTACTCGAAGAGTGCGAGAATACGGTGTAATTCTCAGTATCTTTGGGCCCATCGAAAAGGAAGCGGAGATGGTCGCCATTCTAGAGACGATGGAATCACCTGATTTGGCAGATCTCGCAGATGAGGTCAGTCGCGATGATGCCGTATTCCTCAACGAAGGGGCCACGGATACAGAAGGCAACCCACTTCCACGTGTTGCAGCCTTGGATTGCGGAATCAAGTACAACATTCTGCGTGAACTGTGCACACGCTTTGAGGTTCTTTGGTGTCCGCCCGATATCCCTTGGTCCGAATTGAAATCTGATTACAAGGTCGATGCATTGTTTGCCAGCAATGGTCCAGGTGATCCAGCACACCCTGGAAAAGCGACCGCAGCCCGGCACACATTGGCGCAGGCTACCAAAGAGGGTGTCCCTGTAATGGGCATCTGCCTAGGCCACCAGTTGATGGGTCTTGCAAGTGGATTGCGGACCTACAAATTGCGATATGGTCACAGGGGTGGAAATCAACCAGTTCTCGATTTACAAACCAGAAAGGTCAGCATCACCAGTCAAAATCACGGTTTCGCTGTCGAGGATCCCGTCAAGGGAATGCTTGCACCTCACCCCTCTGGTGCAAATTCTGGTGAAGTCAAGAATCTGACAGGTTGCGATGTTGAAGTTCGCTTCATCAATGCCAACGACCGCACCGTTGAGGGATTGGATGTCAAAGGACGCCCTGCTTTCACAATTCAATATCATCCAGAGGCCTGCCCAGGTCCCCACGATGCGAATCCACTGTTCGACCGCTTTGCGAATTTGATTTCGAACCATTTGGAGGTGAAAGCGAATGCCAAGACGCGATGATATTCAGAGGGTGATGATTCTAGGCAGCGGCCCGATTCGCATTGGACAGGCCGCCGAATTCGATTTCTCTGGTTCACAAGCCTGTCGAGCTCTACGCGCTGATGGCTACGAGGTCGTCTTGGTCAATTCCAATCCCGCCACGATTCAAAACGACCCTGAAATGGCCGATCGAATTTACATCGAGCCGCTATTGCCGGATGTCGTCAAACGCATTTTGGAAATTGAGAAACCCGATGCCTTGCTCGCCGGTATGGGCGGACAAACCGCCCTAAATATTGCCAGCAACCTTGCTCACAGTGGTGTATTGGCTGAATTGGGTGTCGAACTCATTGGTTGCAATCTGCGCTCAATCGATGAGGCTGAAGATCGAGATTTGTTCAATCAGGTCTGTGAGGAAATCGACCTTCCGATTTCCCAAGCGATGGCTTGTAACTCAATCGAAGAAGTTCTGGCTGCAGCCGATGAACTTGGAAAGTACCCGATTTTGATCCGACCCGCCTTCACATTGGGTGGGCTGGGTGGCGGCACAGCATGGAATACCGGTGAGTTGGTTGAAATCGCCAGCCAAGGTATTCTACATTCACAAATTGGTCAAGTTCTGATTGAAGAGAGCATCCTCGGTTGGCAGGAATTCGAGTATGAGGTCATGCGGGATGCTAGTGATAACTGCACGATTGTCTGCACGATGGAGAACATCGATCCGATGGGCATCCATACCGGTGAATCGGTGGTTGTGGCTCCGGCTCAAACACTTTCGGACCGAGACCACCAAGGTTTGCGAGACGCTGCACTGCGTTTGATTCGACGACTCGATATCAAAGGGGGTTGCAATGTCCAATTCACCGTTAATCAGGACACAGGAGAATTCAGAGTCATCGAGGTCAACCCTCGTGTCTCGCGTTCATCGGCTCTCGCCTCTAAGGCTACAGGATATCCAATTGCAAGAATGGCCGCATTGATTGCTGTGGGCTATACATTGGATGAATTGCCCAATCCAATTACGGGTGAAGGGACAACGGCAGCGTTTGAGCCCACACTCGATTATGCTGTGGTCAAAATTCCCCGATGGCCCTTTGACAAATTCCGAACAGCCGATCGGAAATTGGGTACGAGCATGAAGTCCACCGGTGAAGTGATGGCCATCGGTCGCAACTTTGAGGAGGCTTTCCTCAAGGCGATTGCTTCGCTTGAATACGGTCAACCACACCCACGCCCACTCACACTTGCGGATGCTAGCGATGGCGAATCCATGGACGAGCGCGCACACGAACCACTTCCAAAAGAAGTTCTGGAT
>CAZXVR010000167.1:0-3243 GCA_964644485.1 uncultured Candidatus Poseidoniales archaeon
TGGAGGTGTGATGTATGGGTAAGCGAATTCGTGCACAGCGCCGTGGTTCTTCACCTAAGAACCGCGTTCGGAGCCACCGGTTCCCTGGTGCAAACAGACTCCCGCGCAAGGACGGCGAGATGGGCGAAGTTGTGGAAATGATTCACAGCCCGGTCCACACCGGTCCTTTGGCCAAGTTGAAGTTTGAAGATGGAACCACTGGGCATGTCGCAGCGACTGAAGGTATGTTTGTTGGACAAATGATCGCCTTTGGTGAAAATGTCAGCCTTCGTCCAGGCAACGTCACAACTCTGGCCCAAATCCCCGAAGGAACTGCAATCTGTAACGTTGAATGCAGACCTGGTGATGGTGGCAAGTTCGCTCGTTCAGGAGGCAACAATGCAATGTTGGAAACTCGAATGGGTGACAAGGTTCGCGTACGATTGCCCAGCGGCAATCTCAAGGATCTACCAGCGAAATGCCGAGCAACCATCGGTGTTTTGGCAGGGCACGGCCGCACTGAGAAGCCTTTGATGAAGGCCGGTGCTGCACACTATCGCGCAAAGGCGCGAGGCAAACTCTACCCAAGCGTCAGCGGCGTCGCCATGAACCCGGTCGACCACCCGCATGGTGGTGGAAATCACCAGGCTGTTCACGGACCCAACAGCGTCGCCCGAACAGCACCGCCTGGTCAAAAGGTTGGACACATCGCCCCAAGCCGCACAGGACGCGGCCGCGGCAAGAGGAAGGAGTGATTCTGAATGGCACGTCGTAAGAAGAAGGTCATGCGTACTCCCAAGGCAGCTCGCCGAGCAGCACGCAAGCGCCGCTCGGGTATTTCTGAGCGCCGCAAGAAGGAATTCACCTATCGTGGCCTAACCGTTGCAGAGTTGACTGCACTCCCGATTTTCTCACCAGAAGAGGATCCAGATGCACTGTCTGTTGCAGGCGTCATGCCATCACGTGTTCGACGCAGTATGAACCGTGGCTTCGCGGAAGGCATCACCAACGGTGGCTCAAATATCGAAGAAGAGCACTTCATCAATCGCCTACGCGATAACCCTGGCAAGGCGGTAAAGACGCATTGCCGTTCTCTATACATTCTACCCGAGATGGTCGGCCGAACGATTGGTGTCCATGATGGACGCGCATTCAAGATGGTCGAGATTTTGCCCGAAATGCTTGGGCATGCTCTTGGTGAATATGCTCCAACCCGTCGCAGTGTAACACACACTGGACCGGGTGTCGGAGCAACACGGTCCAGTAAGCACGTGGCCCTAAAGTGAGGTGAAAAGGATGAGCCGAGATCGATCCAAACCCCAATCGGGATACACACAATTGTTGCAAGGTGGGCGCCTTGCAGTGGCTCGCGCGGTCAACCGCGACATCCACCACAAGCACTGTTACCAAATCGCACGCGCCGTGAAGGGCATGTATGCCGGTGACGCCGTTGAATATCTGGAAAAGGTTGTCAAGCAAGAGGTCGCGATCCCTTACACTCGCCGAAGTCGTGCTGGTAAGGGTGGTAACACAATGGCGGGACACAGAAAGGGTAAGATGGGCCCAGGTCGATATCCACGAAACGCATCAATCGCTTTCATCAAACTCATCGAGAGTGCCATGGACAATGCTCGCCAGCATCACGAAGACATCGATGCGGAAGACATGGTCATCACACACTTGGCCGCCCACCGTGGCCAAGTCAAGAAGGGCATGCGCCCCCGCGCACGTGGGCGCGCGACCCCAAACAATCACTATCAGGTCAACCTCGAGATTTTCATCGAGGATTTGAGTGCGGAAGATGAAGAAGAGGAGGATGATTACTGATGTCACAGAACAGTACCATTCGCAAATTCATCGATCGAAACGTCGAGCGCCAGTTGGTTCGGGAGTTCTTGCTTTCCAAGACCGAGCGGGCTGGATTCGGTGGACTTGACTTCCAGCGCACACCTGAAGGTACCAAGGTGACCCTTTCCGCAGAACGCGTCGGTATGGTCATCGGTCGAAAAGGCAAGATCATCAACGAATTGCAGCGCCATCTACAGGACAATTTCAATCTCGATAATCCACGGCTTGAAGTTGCTGAGATTGAAAATCCAGCTCTAAACGCTCAGGTCATGGCCAGCAAATTGGCTAGCGCACTAGAGCGAGGTTGGTATTTCCGCCGTGCTGGCCATTCTTCTTTGCTCAACATTATGGATGCTGGCGCAAAGGGATGTTTGGTTGTACTCAGTGGTAAACTCACAGGCAGCAGGAATCGAACTCAGAAGTTCCAGAAAGGCAACATCAAGTATTGTGGCGACACTGCTCTACAATTCATGGATGTTGGAAAGGCGGTTTGTGTGAAGAAACTCGGTACCATTGGTTGCACGGTTGCAATCATGCACGCCGATAGCAAACTACCACACGAAATCCGAATCAAAGAGCGACACGAAGTGGGTCTTTCCCCACTTTCAGAGGTTGCAATCATCAAGGAAGGGAGTGAAGAACTACCGGAACCGATTGTAGAAGAAGCACCGACTGATGAAATTCTCGAAGAGGTCATCGAAGAGGAAGCGGTAGCAGAGGAGGTTGTGGTTGAGGAAGCCCCAGTCGAAGAAGTTGCTACAGAGGAAGCAGTCGATGAATCAACAGATGAGGAGGCGACAGAATGACCCACCTCAAATCCCGCGAAATCGACAATATGTCGGATGAAGCACGTCAGTCACGCCTGATTGAACTCCGCGAGGAATTGCTCCAATTGCGCGCACAACAAGCGCTGGGTGGTTCCTCATCCAACCTGGGTGCCTACAAATCGACCCGCCGGTCGATTGCACGCCTTTTGACAAAAATGAATGAAAAGAAGGAGTGATCACTGAATGGCCGCAATTTGCAATCTGTGTGGACTCCCCGATGAACTATGTATTTGTCAAGAAATCGCAAAGGAGCAACAGAAAGCAATCATCAGTACAGTTCGAAGGAGGTATGGAAAAATGGTCACGATTGTAGAAGGTATCGACGATACTGCGATCGACATCAACCAGCTTGCCAAGATTCTGAAGAGTGCCTGCGCTAGCGGAGGAACCGTCAAGGGTCGAACGATTGAACTCCAGGGAGAGCACAAGAAACGTGCCTCCCAAGTTCTGAAGAAGAACGGATATGAAGTGGAGGTGCGCTGAATGAGTGACAGTATCCACTTGCCATTCCTTTCTCGAAATCTGACCGTGATGGCATCTTCAGATGCTGATTTGGTCGGAGTGTCGGGAATCGTGGTCGGCGAAACAC
>CAZXVR010000168.1:0-3236 GCA_964644485.1 uncultured Candidatus Poseidoniales archaeon
TTGATTTCCGGCGTTTGCGAATGTGATCGTTTGACCGACACCTCCGTTGGCTCGTTTCCATGTTGTACCTCCATCGTTGGTGATTTCAAAATCAACTGAAGTTCCGGTTGGTTCCCAAGTGATCGCCGCCCCTAGAGAGAGTTCGCTAATGGAACGGACAAGTGTCTGTGTACTCGAAGTAATTGTGGCACTGGTGGATGATGGTGTGCCCATCCAATCGGCAGAACCAACCCCCCGCATCTTGATTTTTCTCAAGGTGGTTGTACTTGGACAGTAAGAATTGGTGTTCCCATTAAAACAGGTTGAAGCCAATTCTCCATCGATATTCTCGATGCCCATTGTTGCGTAAGAACTTGGGTATTCACCTTGCAATTCCGGCCAATTTGTTCTCTGATGATAGACGTTCATCCATGAAACGCGATTTGTATCACAATAGTTGGCGTTCGCCCATGAGTAACAATGCACATTGACTGAGATTCTAGGCATATTTACATCTAGTCCAGCCGGTCTGACATAGGAATTCATATTTGAGAATCCACCAGAGGGAGAAATGGTTCCTAAACCCCATGTTTGTAGGGCGATAGTTGGATGGCTTCGACTCACTTCCCACAGATCCATGTCATACGAATTAGATCCACGAACCCTCTTGACGATATACATGTCATTTGTTGCAGGATCAATTGCAATGCCTCCAACTTCAG
This sequence comes from uncultured Candidatus Poseidoniales archaeon, assembly GCA_964644485.1. Taxonomy (GTDB): domain Archaea; phylum Thermoplasmatota; class Poseidoniia; order Poseidoniales; family Thalassarchaeaceae; genus MGIIb-P. The sequence goes on from CAZXVR010000168.1 coordinate 702, forward strand.
TCATGGTCCACGAATTCTCACATCTGTAAGTGCCCCCGCTCACGTTCCACTTTGTGATTGCACCGTATGAGGTACTTGTCCAGAATGAAGTCATCCACACAGTCCCATCTCCATCGCTGGTCGCATCGGTGACGTAGTAGACGTTGGTCGCTGAACAATTGTTGTATTGGATGGTAGCAGTACCAATAGAAACACCAGTTGTTGCGTTGAATCTCTGAATTGTACTCAATAGATATCCGCCGTATGAACTGGTAGAACTATAGCGAACGACGTGGATTTCGTTACCCTGCTTGACAACAGGCCCCATGTACCCCCATGTGCCTCCAGACAAACTCATCGTCCTGGTGTCACTCATTCCATTGTAACCCGCTTCAGAACTCGAGAAATGTTCCCCGGTTGTATTCATGCTACCACCAGTAGATGCGGTTGCCTGATTCTGATTATCCATCGACCAGTAGGTTGTATCCTGTGTGGGCCTCAACTCGAGTTGATCATTGTCGACCTTCACATTTTGTCGATAACCGTAATTCCACCCATTCTGATTGATTTGGAATCCGTATTGCCCCGGTCCAGTTGTACCTTGGCCGCCAAAGTCCGCATTGTTGGTTCGATTGAACCAACTTTGGGTCGATGATGAGCCTTCTATCTCGAGTTCAACATCACTCACATCTGCTCCGTAAGGGAGAGTCACACCCGGAGTAGACGCATCGCCACTGGAGCTGAAAACACGCGTAAAGGTGGTTGACCCATCTGAAAATTGGGTTTCTGTGACCGCAGAGGCAAACGGCAATGTCGTAGAAAACAGGAAAGTCGCGACGATAAACAGGGCCATTTTTTTCATTCGAACATCGTCCTGCCGTCTGTCGGCTACGCCGACACTCGAGGGCTTCGGTTTTCAAACTATTCCGGGCCCGTTAGGGCCCGTTTGAGGCGAACACTCAACAGTGTCAAGATGCTCGGGGGTTTAGGCCAGGAGACATTCTTGGCTTGGAGTTGGTATGTTGAGTGGAATGTTTGCCCCGTTGAAACGTTGGTGGGAAAGCCAGCGAGATCGCCATTTGTTCATTTTGGGAACAATCACGTTCCTTTCGACCGCAGTCGTCCTTTGGGCTATCGTTTACTTCTTCTTCCTCGGGGGCGCACAAGACCCCGATTTGGAGCATCTCATAGATTGGACTTGGGCGGGCTTAATCGTCGGTGCCATCGTCCTCGTCTTTGTCGCGCCAGAATTTCTCCATTACCAAGGAAAATGGAGTTTGTTGATGGAGGTTCTAAAGTCGACATCTCGCCCTGATTTAGGGCGCCAGCGCAAGGATGCAGAAGAGGCCGCAACCCTGCTTGGTTCGGTCTGGAGTGCACGCTTGAAAGCGCACTATGTCGAGCATGGACTGGCCAAAGGAAAGGCTGTGAAATTGCAGTCCGAGGGAGGTGTACCAGAGGACCTTTTCATCAATTGGTGGCGAACCGAAGATTCACGCCTATCGCGTATGATTGATGCCGAAGTCTTCAGAGAGCCTTGGTTGAATCGATCATTGGGCTCAGTTGGTTTGATTGTCAGCATTCTGCAGCTTTGCAATATGTCGTTTGGCCTTGCGCGCAATGCAGCCCTTGAGCGTGAGAATACCATCATTATCTGGGATTGGTTGAGTGGTTCAAGAATCGATTCGGTTCCAGCTCCGTATTTCGATGACATCTCAGGCTGGATTTTGTTGTTCATTTCGTTGTTCTTACTTTGGGCCTCATTCCCGGCATCTGGAGAAAGACCCACACCGTCAATCACTGAGGATGAAGAGGAGTGAGCCCGGTGGGCGAGGCTTGGTCTTGGATTCGGGAGACTGTGCTTGCCGGTGGACTCATCGCCACCTTGATCACCGTTCTTGTTTTGATGACCGGCTCATGGCCACCAATGGTTGTCATCGAATCGAATTCGATGCAGCACGATGTAAATGGCGAGGTGGGTTCAATCGATGCTGGAGACCTTGTTCTCGTGATGTCAGATGACCGAAAAAACATCATTACATTTGCCGAAGCAACCGAGGAAGGCAGTGTTTACGAGGGTTATGAAAACCACGGGATGCCTGGTGATGTCATCATCTATCAGAAAAATGGTGGAATAGATACCCCGGTCATCCACCGCGCATTACTGGAAATCGTCGCCAATGTATCGGGTGGCTGGGATGCACCCGGCACCACACTTAGAAACGTGGACACAATTACTTGGACATTCGATATACTGTGTCCATACCATGGCGGCGAATACAATCTCAAAGTCGAGGATTGGGATCCCGTTCATGCAGGTTTTCTAACCAAGGGCGATAACAATGATTGCATGCTTGATCAACCTGCAGCAAATTCCCAAAACCAAGGCCCTGGCCTTTCAGCAACCAGTTCCAATGGAAGTGTGGGCCCGGTTGAGACGGTCAAGCAAGAGTGGGTTGTTGGCGTGGCTGGAGCCGAAATACCATGGGTTGGAGCCATCAAGTTGGGCCTATCCAACAACAGTGATTCGGTTCCAGGTTCTTCTTGGACCAAACT
>CAZXVR010000169.1:0-3227 GCA_964644485.1 uncultured Candidatus Poseidoniales archaeon
TTCGACCGACTTGTGTGGGTTTGATGCCGTTTCGATCGATGAGACGCGTGACTGCATTGGCTCCCATCGTGGCCGTATCTTCGTGGACATCAGGGATGGCCATTGCAGAAAGGCCGAGGCCTTTGTTGAGCTTGCCATAATCTGCATCTCGCATCTCTGCGAAATCCTTCATGTCGAGGTAGAGTTTGGGGAAATGAATGGCAATATCGTCGATTCCGACCTCAGACATCTAACATGACCCCCCGTGAGTTGGTCTGGGGCGACTCCCAATCGGTTTTGAATGATGCCCCTATTAATTACTGAATAACTGCATTCATCAATAAACCAAACAAACTCGAGACAATCAAGCCATGGAAGATGTGTTTGCCGTGTCAGTGAATACTTACTGTCCAGTAATCTCATTCACAGAGTCCAGTAACGCTGAATTGACTTCGAAGTGCACCCGGAGAGTTTCCAAACCGGCAGAAATGGCATCAGCAACTGCGAATTTTGCATCGAGTGGGTGTACTGTTCCATCTTGCACCGCGGAAATGAAGTTCTCCAAACTGTCGTAAGTGCTGGGTTCACCATATTCCGGGTTTGGCGTAACAGTGATTTTGCCTTGCTCTGGCAGGATGATGTGCTCTAGCTATTCGTAGATTGGACTGTCATCCTTCTCGACGTCGAGATACGCCTTGCGCATCTTCTTACGTAATTTTTCAGGCGTGTCGTGCAAGAGGATGGCTCCAGAAGGATCTGACTTGCTCATCTTGTGATCGAAAGAGTCCATTCGAGCACCTGCGCTCTTGAGCCCAGAAATAATCGGGGTGTGTATACAAGTTGCTTTTGTCCAGCCCCAATGATCTGCAACCTCCCGCATATACATGTGCGCCTTGCGCTGATCCATGCCTCCTATCGCCAAATCGATGTCCATCTCAAAGATGTCAGCGGCCTGCATGGCGGGATAGAAGAATTTGGAAAGGTCACCATCGCCACTGGCTTCGTCGCGACCCATGATACTGAATGTGCGCCTCGCGCGTGCTAGACTCATGTTCTTAGAACAGCGTAGAACGCGTGCCCAGTAATCGCCACTGTCCATGATTTCGGATGCATACGCGAACCTGAGTTGACCGGGGCCATCTCCTTCTTCAGGATGATCTAACAAAGAACGGAAAACTTCCTCCATATACTTGGCAGTCGTCTGAATCTTGTCCATGTCGCCGCCAAATTTGTCGTTGACCCAAGCGTGCCAATCAGCCATGAAAATGAGGACGTTGACATCCGCATCTAACATTCTGCGTAGATTGGTCGCCAAGACCTTCCACCCAACATGTGCTTTGCCGCTCGGTTCAAACCCGACGTAAGCTCGAATGGTTCCACCGTCTGCAATTCTGGCTTCAAGATGCTCGACACCAACGACTTCCTGAGCCGCGCCTGTAATCAGGTTTAGTCGAGCCTCTGCATCCATTAAATCACCTATAGAGTGTTACACTTCAACCTAGTAGCTTGCCAAGTTTTTCTGCTCTTCCAGCCGCTTTTGTGTTGTCGCCCGCTTTGAGAGCCGCTTCGATTTCCTCGATCATTGATTCAGCCTCTGCTTTGGTTTCATCCGAAAGATTGGTGGCCATCTCCATGAATTTACGAGCTTGACTGATGCCGGATTTTGCCTTCGACCCCTTCTTGGCGTATTCCTTCGCTTTATCGCCACGTTGCTTGGCTGTATATCCTGTGGCTTCATCGAGGAATGCCGACCAACGTTTCCGACTATCCATCGCAACCTCCATCGCATTGGGGTCATCAAAGTCGGGTCTCTCCTGGTTCACATCGACCACCAATTTGCCCATTGTGTTGTATTCTGCAGTGATACTCGTCATGATTCCATGACTACCACTAAACGAATCACCTGACCCGTCTACATCGTCAAAATGCTTGCCGGCCAAACCTGCAAGTCCTCCTTCTGCTGCCAATTTCTTGACCAATCCTCGCTTTACCTCAAAGGTCTCCATGTAACCTCCGAGAGCCAACCCGTCGTTAAGGGTCGCGGCTGGTCATCGTGTCGAGAAGGGTGATAATTGGGAGGTGTGTCGGCTGCTCAATGGCGAACAGGGTCTTCTCGTCTTGTGGCTTGGTTGCCTTGCTGCTGTTTTCCTGCCTGGCTACACCCGCCTCGGCTGAAGGCGCAGTGGAGTTGGACGAACCGATTTGGCTTGCGGATGGTGATTTGGGCCTAGAAGCGGTCGCCGCTGGTGGAGAGACGACTCAGAAAGTTCTGGTTGCGGGCGCCGATGGTTACGCACGTCTATTGGATGGAACCAATCCGAATGTGCAAATCGAATTGGCCACCCCTGTTAATGATACGATTAGGTCCATCGATTGGCACCCCCGGGGGAAAACAGCACTCCTCTTGGGCGATAACGGTGCCATGCTGCGATATGTAGCAGAGGATCATTCGGTGACTACTGTCTCTGGCAGTTTCCATCTCGCCAATCTCGACATGGCTGCCGTAGCATGGAATGCAGCCGGTAGCAATGCATACATCGGTGGCGAGGATGGCTACCTATGGGCTTACCACGAAGGCGAAGGTGGACAAGGGGTATTCCAACTACTCGTCCAAGAAGCAGCCAGTAAAATTACAGGAATCGCTTGTCAGCCTGAAGAATCTCTGTGTGTTGTCACGACCGAAACAGATGGGATAGCGGTCATCGATTCAAATTCAAACCACTCGTTGCATTGGGTTGGCGGAACAGATCGGGTTTGGCGTGGTGTGAATTGTGCTGAACCCGTGTTCAATCGTTGTGTTGCAATCGGTGATGGTCGCGCCATCGGCATCATCGGCCTAGACATTCAGGACCCTCAACAATCGACAATCTTCACGAAAATCATCCCCGGCATCAGTGGAGAATTCACTCATATCCATACACGTGAGGCCAGTGAGGCCCTAGTGACCATGGCACCGTTCCAGGTCATGGCTTGGGATTTGTCGGAAGGTGAGGCCTATGAGTGGGTCGAATACGAAGAAGTTGTTTCGACCGATAGTGCTCTCGCCGGTGAGCGGCTTGTTGGCTCTTGGGCAACAACGGATGATTCCAACATTGGTTTTGTTGTCACATCTTTTGGTGGCATCATTGGATTCCATCCCCCGCCGGAAACCGATGTATGGACCGACAGCCTCATCTCCTACATTCTGGGTGTAGTTGTATTGATTGCAGTACCTGGCTCAGTTCTTGGATTAATCTTCATGAACAGCG
>CAZXVR010000170.1:0-3225 GCA_964644485.1 uncultured Candidatus Poseidoniales archaeon
GGAAGTCAGAAGTTCATTCGCTCGCTCATAGTGGTAGTAGCCTTCATCGGTGTCCAAAAGCAATTGAGTGCGCCCTTGCGCATCTACAGCGAGGTCAAGATCGTTGAAGGTGAAATCGAACGGAAGGTCGGAGAGTTCCCAATCACGGGTTTCCATGATGACGATCGAGCCACCAGTCGTGGTGCCGTCATTCATGCGTGTGGTACTGGCGTAGATGAATTCGTGAGTCCCGTCCCGATCGGCATCGCCGCCGGCCGATAGAATTCGACCGAGTTGGGAGTTGACACCCTCATTGCGGGTGTAGAAATCGCTTGAAGAATCGACCAAATTGCTGTCATTGGTTCCGGGAACCAATTCCAGTTCGCCCTGGACATTTCCAACGAGGAAATCTTCGATTCCATCGTCGTTGATGTCGCCAGCTGTTTGGATGTTCCACCCCCAGCCGTTGTTTCCGATACTCATCTGGGTGGTTGGATTTGCAGAGTAACCACCAGCGCCCCCATGGAATACCCAAAGGCTGCTGTTCGAAATTTCGCTGATGGCAAGATCATCGTAACCATCACCGTTGACATCTCCCAGTGCACTCAATGAATTGCCAAAGAGAGTCCACACCTGCATCATTGACCAAGTTCGATTTGCTGTGGGTGATATACCGTCAATACTACCGTAATGGACCTGGGCTACACCACGGCCGGAAATGTCAGATGCATCCTTAGAACTCCCAATGACAACGTCATCAAAACCGTCTCCATTGGCATCACCCACACCGAGGGTTGCGTAGCCGAGAATGAGGTCATCTTCAGTCCCCTCGATCATGGTCGAATTGGATTCGAGAGTTGCATTTCCAAGGTAAATATGCACACGACCCAATCCCCCATCAGAGCCTTCCCAACCCATTTCACTGACGAGGAGGTCTGCATATCCGTCACCATCGACATCACCTGCAGCATCGACACTGGCTCCGAATAGACCGCCGATGGACCCTCCAAATTCAATCCACACTGGATTTGAATTCAAACCGGTCACAAATCCAGAATACAGTAGGATTGCACCTGTTGTGTTGCCGGTGTCATTGTTCTGGTGAGGAGCACCGATGAGGATGTCATCGTAGCCATTTCCATCAGCGTCTCCAACCATGGCCAGAGAGGCTCCGAAGCGTGCACCTTCGTGAACTCCGGTCAGAGTGAGATCTGGAGTTGTCGCATAGCCATTCACAGAACCGTAGTGAATGTGAACAGCACCTGAATCATTGTTTGCTCCAGGTTCACCATAGATGAGATCGCTATATCCATCGGCGTTGAAATCCCCTTTGGCATTGGCATCGGTACCGAAATCAGTGGATTCATTGGTTTCGAGAACAAGGAATGGGTTGGGGGCGATACGACCATCGTCACGTCCGGTCATATCACGCACGATTCGCAAACCTGTACCATTGTCGATCCCGTAGACGAGTTGAGCACGGGTGGAGGCATCGAGATGATGCCCAATAGGTTGACCGATTCCCTCACCTTCGTCGACGACTGAGAATGATCGCTCATCCTCATCCAAAGAAATCACGGCCACCCGTTCGTTGATGGTGTCCAAATACGAAAGATGCAATATGTCATTGACGTCGATGTTCAGTACCATATCCTCGGCGGCACCCTCGGTTACCAATTCGGTATGGCGCCACCATGAACCGGTGAAGCGCATCAAATCCAATCCACCCGTATCCGCATCCCGGTAAGCGACTGCAATCGAACCATTGCTGTAGATGGCAATTTCTGGATTGGAGGTGATGTTCACATTGTTGACCAAAGTTCGAACCATCCAAAAATATCCGCTTGTAGGAGTGTAATCACTTTCTCTGGCCACTTTGAGGGAAGATGCATCGGAGTCGAGATAGGCGACTCGGGCAAATCCACGATAATCGACGATGATTGAACAACCACGTCCGACGTCCCCATCGGAATCCACGGTAGTTCGACTGGTTGTGCCGTCAGGAGACAATGTGTAGACCTCGAGATCTTGTGTGGTAGTGTTGTATCCACACGCTTTGACCACCTGGTCAGGTCCGATGGCCACATCGAGTTCATCGACCGGATCCGAGAAATTGGCAATCGTACTTTCGACCCAATCGCTCACTCCACGGAATGGTAAGACGGACCAATCGTATCCCTCGTATTCGAACTCACCCCATCCAAGTGATTCCCCCCAACCATCGGTCGCTTCGTAACTCTCCATCGAGTCTGTAGACTCTTCAAGAGCAGGAACCATTGTCGTCATCGGAGCGATAACCATGAGCAAGGTCAGGAATAGACTCAACCGACGCATCTCACACACCCAAATGGGGTCAAAGTGAACTCGACCCTTAGGGGTCGAGGGAGTCAAGGTTCTTCAGACAACCGCTTAGAAGCCCATTTCAACCATGGCCCGAATCCAAGTGCATGACTGGGGAGCAGTGGCTGCTTTGCGCCGATGGGGAATGGCCCCCAGAAGGTGTTTGGAAGCCTCTTTCAGAGGCTTGTGCGGTCATCGTCGGCGTCGATGGCGGAACCGATGCTGCTCTGACGCGAAATTTGGCGGTCACGATGGCCACTGGAGACTTCGATTCAATCACCGATACCGAGGTGGAGAGAATCGCTCTACCGGACCAGAATGCATCCGATTTGGAAAAGTCTCTACAATTCGCATCTGACAATGGTGCTGAAGTCGTCAACATCGTCGGCGTTGAGGGGGGAGAAATCGATCATCAACTCGCGGCCTTTGCAGCGCTTGTCGAAGCACCTCCGGAATTGGAGATTTACATGCACATGTCAGAGCATGTTGTGATGCGCTGTTTGGATGACTTGGAACTGGTTCTCGATGAGGGTACGAAACTGAGTCTTTTCTCCTTCACCGCATGCGCGAATGTGAGCATCTCCGGAGTCGAATTTCCATTGGATGAGGAGCCCCTCGCATTCTCTACACGTGGGCTACACAATGTGGCTCTCGGTGGACCGATTCGCATCGAAAGTGATGGCGCTCTTGTCGTGGTGGTTGCGCGGGAACACAATTAATGCGGGTCAGGGTATCCAACGAGCATGGCCCGAGGTTCGCAAACACTTCTGATTTTCATCACGACGATGATGTTGACCAGTTTATTCGCTGGAATCGATTTGGGTGCAAATACATTGCATGAACCGACTGAAATGGATACGAGTGGCCGTGCAGCATACGAATTGAACCTGCACGACGTCTTGCAAC
>CAZXVR010000171.1:0-3215 GCA_964644485.1 uncultured Candidatus Poseidoniales archaeon
CCCATTCGCAGATGTCGTATCCACCGGAAAGAATGCCGGAGCGCTTGATGTATCCTACCTTGACAATGTCCTTGTCCTTGCTGAGCACATTGCCGAGCTGCTGACTGGTTGTGCCATGTCGCATTGTGCTGTTGATGTGCTCAAGAATTTCTGCTGTATTGCGGGGGCGTTCTGCTAAGAATGCCTTAATTTTCTCTCGAATTCGTACTGTCTTCATGTTTCTGCCTCCTTTTTTTGTTGTATTTCCCGTGCGGCACTCTGCTTCCGGTGTGGGTGTCCATGCCGTCTGTTGCGAGCGATTGCTGTCGTTCATATAACCCTAACGGCGTGATTTTCAATTTAGTTACGTAAAGGTACGCAAAAATGCACAGTAAGTGAGGATATCCCAACTTGTGATGGATCAATCCAGTGTTTTCCAGTGGAAATACGTAAGTAAATGTAACAAATAGAATCATTGAAGTATAATCAATTACTGGACAGCACTGGGAACGCTTCGGATAGTGTCAAGGGTTGGGTTCGATTGGTTGAAGATTCAAACCCCGAAGAAGAGCAACAGGAACCACTTCCGTTACCAGTCAGACGCATCCGGGGTGGTGTCCGCCGCCGAATTCTGGAGCGATTATCCGAAGGACGAGCAACCGTGACTCAAATTGCGACTTCGACCAACCTTCGTATTCCGCACGCCTCTGCCGAATTGAAACGCCTTCGAAAAGAGGAACTGGTGTATTCAGATGACGAAACAGGATCACGAGGTGCATGTCTCGCTCTTTCTGCACGCGGGTGGGAAACTCTTCGTTCGGATGAAATTGCAAGGGTCAAGGGTCTAAGTTCAGAACAACCACCAACAGGAGCACTGGGTCGTTTGATTTCAGTTTCGGAAAACAATCTGCTCATTGCTTTTGTTCGCCGACCCAAAGACGGGCCGATCGCCATCCCCAATCGACCCTTGGATCAATCAAGAGAACGTACCGAAGATGATCGATGGACTTGGATTGAACCCCGTGAGAGAAAACCCCGGTGGGTGAATTCTGAAACCTACCGTCCTACAACCGCGCCTCCTCGAGATATCAGTACAAGCAATATTGCAGCTTGGGGGGCAGAATCCCAAGTCATCGGATTGCAGAGATTCAGATTGATTGACGAATCCCAATCACTTCAACTTGCCAGTGGTTCGTGGTTTGGTCATTTAGAGGATCCAATACAGGCCAAGTTACCAAATCGAGTTCCAGAAGGAAGTCTGTGGAGACTAGGGTCTTTGGCGCTTGAAGGACCAGTCATCCGAATGGATTCCCCCCTTCTCGCCCTTGGTCTAGATCGCATGAGTCGGGAAGCATTGTTCAGAGCCGCCTCCCCAGGTTCGATTACACTCGCACCGATTGGGAAATTTGGGGTTCATACTCGTAGCATACCATTTGATGTTCTGGATAAGTGGATGGAAATTGCACATCCACGGCTCCGAACCAGCGAACGTATTGAGCGCTTGAGAATTCTGAGAGAGGCCTTGTTAACACCTGATGAATCACGTCAACGTCGCAAAGTTGACGATGCTACTTGGAGGAGGTTCCAGAAACATTGGGGGTCTTCCAAATGGTCGGCAACACCTCTAGATCGTGGAGATTGGATTGACACAAGAAATCTTTCAAATCAGGCTGAAAAATCGTTAATCGAATGGGCTATATCTCAACCAAACTTTGATTTTGTCATTGAAATTCACCCTTCCAATCAGTCGATTTTCCGCTCCTCTCGATTACCAGAAAACGTGAGATTGATACTCACGCCAAAATGGTCAGATCCACCCTCTGCGAATTGTATTGAACCCCATTCTGTGCTACCATCGATGTGGTCAAGCCTAACGTTGCTTGGCGGGCCCACAATCCCGGTCAATCTCTTGCCTGCAACATCCACTGAAACCCTTTCCGATGAAATCATCTGGGATGTCCCCACGAATGCATCAGAAGTAGAATCTGCGAAACAGACTCTAGGCGGGATATCTGGTGGAAGCCCAATTCCAAATCTACAGCCTAACGAAAGTGAAGATCGATTGCTTCGTGCCGCAGTTCTCAGTTATCCATTGGGTGATTCTGAATGGGCCAACAGTATGGAACCAGATTTCCCCTTGGTCTCATGGATTGCCTCGACACCTGCCGATCGGTGGCCGAGGTGGGAACGAATTGGTTCGATACTTGGGGATGATTGGATCGGTTTGATGAATTCAGAAGATATTCCAGATGAGGCCCTTAGCAAGGCCGCTACAGATGCGCCAACGGAGTGGTATCATCAACTCGTAGAAGATGTCCGTGGTCGCATCCGATTAAATCCCGAATTGGCCCACAGTTTACGTCATTCTTCGGAACTGATTCCCGCTGCCGAAGCCGCTTGGGTCGCTCATATTCTATTGTCTGAAGTGGCTTGGCTATCGCCCGAACTCCAATCCGACCTTTCATCTTGGGGTTTGGATCGATTTTTAGAAGACCCTCCAACCCGTTGCTCTGCAGCTATATCTGGTCTTGATTGGCTTGCAAATCAATACCCAGAGCGAATGTTATCGGATTCAGAAGATTGGCGCCCACACGCTCGTTCCGTTGGTTTTTCTAAACCACAAGATCACGATTTACATCTTTGGGCCCTATTGAACGATTGGTATGTCACAGACAATCGCCCGCATTCGACCGTCATGGCTCTCATCGTTGAAAGATTGCCAGAAGAGTGGTGGGCTCCGGTTTCCGAAACCATTCTCACAGTCCTCTCTGACGATACGGATGGGATATCGTTGATTGCTAGAATGGATATCGCTTGGCCATCTCTAATCCTTCGGCCAGAAGGTGAAATACACCGCATCCCAGGGGATTCATTGGTTCAACATGGAGGTGTTAGAAGAACTCTCCTCGCTCGGCTAGAACGTATTTCTGAGAATGTGGATTGGTCGGAAGAGTCACCAGGTGCATTGATGATTCAAGATTTGAGTGAGGCACTTCGTGCTGCTAGAGACCTCACTCCCCCAAACTTCGGAATATCTCATCCAATGGTCAGATGGCTGGCCTTACCCGTTCATCGTTGGCCACCAAAAGAGGTGATTCAGATGTCTGAAGGAGATGCCAGAATTACTGCCCGTTTGGCAAAGATGTCATCGGGGTGGCACTCTGGATTATCTAGAAGTTCAATGGACTATTGATTCAATGAGTTCAATAGTCCCAACCGTTTCCGTGAATCTGCCC
>CAZXVR010000172.1:0-3162 GCA_964644485.1 uncultured Candidatus Poseidoniales archaeon
ACCCTGAAGTAAAGGGCCCCCCATTGCTTCATTTTGAACACAAGGGTACCCTCTGTTTAGGATAGAATGTCTTCCAAACAATCCTTCTCAATCGCCTTTCGGATACATCGAGCTACGCGCTGTCCAGTAGACAATCCTGGTTCGTTGATGTTTGAGTAGGGTGATCCACCTACGGCGACGTTGGAACCTGCAACAATTCGAGCACTGACCTCAAACACTCGGAATTCGAGTTTGTCGGTCACAATGGTCTCAAGGCAGAATGGACCAATCATCCCTCGGGCATCTTCTTCCAATTCAAGCGAAGCAGCCACAGCCCCCTCGCCCAACCGGAACGCCTCAGGGAGCAATGACTCCCGTAGAACTGCAGGTGTATTTCCAGTTACTACGAATGAAGGTTCAAGACCCATGTCGCGAATGTCTCGCAGGCTTCCCAACTTGTAGAATTCATCGACATTGGCTTCGTCACGGCGATCAATGCTCATCAATTCAAGACGGCCACAGTTCTGACCTTCTCGACTGCCCATGCCTTCCACTTGATATCCATCATCAGCGATGGGGTCGAAGAAGAACTGGAAGTAGTATCGTGTTCCAAGAACATATTCCTGGATGGTGAATTCTTCTTCGAGGTCGACGTTGCGTCTGAAGTCACGGAAATTTCGGGCGATGAAATAACCCCGTCCACCCTTGGCGCCGGCGTACTTGACGATGACCGGGCCATCGATTTCCTTTGGATCTTCAAACACTTTGGGCATCGTGCAGCCACCGGACTCAAGCCACTGACGCTGTAATTCCCGACTACCCTCCCATTTCAGAATTTGGCGATTCCCAAAGGTGGGCACCTCGAGAGCGATGAAATTGTCCGGGCGGAGATATTCGACAAGTGAACCGTGTGGGATGATGATGACGTTACGCTTGCGCAACTCTTCGGCTTTGTCTAAGAGTTCGAGATAGTTGTCCAGAACCATCCATTCATCCGGTTCGGCCCCCGGAAATGCTTTGTACATCTTTTTCCGTTCTTTACCCACACAAATACCGAGGGTTCGGAAGCCTTCCACGCGGGCTCCATGAAGAATCTGAAGCGATGAGTGCGAGGCGATTACACCAATCGTAATCTCGGCAGGATTGTACTCCGCGAGCCAATCAGGCAGGTGCGGGTGTGTGGTCGCCATTAGGGACGGCTCCGATGCCCGGTAATTATCGGTTGCGGAAACGCATGATGAATCCAAGGGTGATAGAATGGGTTGATTTACGCTTCCAAACCTGAACGGTGGAGGGGGGCAAGACATTCAAGTGCCCATTCAACGCAATAAATAGGCCAAGGCCAGCCAGGGGGTGCTGAAATCAAATTCAAAGTAGAAGATGAGCTTTTTCTTCTATCTGCACTGGAACTAATGTATCCTGAATCTACGAAATCAAAATTGCGTAAAATGTTGACAGAAGGCCGAGTGTTGGTCAATGAAGTGCCAATCTACAAGGCCAAACAGGCTCTTGTCAATGGTGACCAAATCGAAATAATCAATCGAACCGAGGCAATGAGGAAATCACCGCCGCCGGAACCAAAAAAACAATTTTCAAAACTGAAAATAATTTTTGAAGATGATTTTATTTTGGTCGTTGAAAAACCAGCGGGATTGCTTTCTGTGGCCACCGACAAACTCGAGAAAGATACGTTGCACAGCCGTTGCGTTGATTATGTGAAACGACAATCTGATCGAGAATGGTCACATATCGTCCACAGACTTGACCGAGATACATCCGGCGTCATGGTATTTGCAAAAAGTCGTGAAACCAAAGAAATCTTGCAAACTCAATTCGCTCAAAGGGAGGTGAAAAGAATGTATCATGCCCTTGTAGAGGGGCGGCCTGAGCATACCGAGGGAACGGATTCATCTTGGCTGGTAGAGGACAAACATCTGCATGTAAAACGTGTCAAATCAACCTTCAAAGGTTCAAAGCAATCGATTACTCATTGGCGGATCGAAGATTGGGATGGGTTCGTATCACTGATTGAAATCAATATTGAAACTGGACGACGTCATCAAATACGGATGGCGATGCAATTTCTAGGCTGCCCAATTGTAGGTGACACCATTCATGGGGCTACAACAAACCCTCTGAATCGAATTTGTTTGCATGCTACTTCACTCGGATTGACGCACCCTAACACGAATGAGTTTGTTCAATATGAATCGAATATTCCTTTCGCAAACCGCTTGAAAACCGATTCTAAACCTGAACGGTGAGTGGGGCAAGACATTCAAGCGTCAGGCCGATGCGAAATAACATGGGCGGAGGATATTCGGGCGCTGGAGACGGCTCCAATCGAACATATGGTGGCTATCTCGGCCTGCACGAGTTGCTCTCCTTACAGCGAGAAGATGAGGGTATTAGCAATGATGAGATGCACTTCATCGTGACCCATCAGACCTTCGAACTTTGGTTCAAACAGGTCATCCGTGAATTGAGAGAGATTCGCGATATTCTCGCCAATGATCACGTCCCTGAGGCACAGGTCCCGAAAGCGGTTGAACACCTTGGACGTGTCACTGAGATTTTCCGCTTATTGGCCAATCAATGGAAGGTGATGGAAACTCTCACCCCTCAAGGGTTCCTTGCATTCCGAGATGGTTTGGGTACGGCCAGTGGATTCGAATCCTATCAAATGCGAGAAATGGAAATCATTCTCGGATTGGAAAATGTGGGTCGCGTCTCCGATATGGACCCACTCGGGCACTTCCGCAAACTCGCGACGCGGAGTGAGGCGGATGCAGCAGCATTGGCCTGTTTGGAAGCCGCTTTGGAGGAAACAACGCTAGCATCCGCACTGACAACGTGGTTATCACGAACACCCATCATGGGCTCTTTCTATGGTTCTGATGGGGATTCGGAAGCAGTCGAAGCCTATGTTGACGCGCACCTGGCCGCATACACGAACATTGGTGATCAAGCAAGTGCAAGGATGGAAGCGCAAGGGGTTGCCAATATTGAGGCTGTCAAGGCCCGATTTGCAGCCGCGAGTCAAGGCGCCCAAGATTTCCTCAAACCAGATGGGGAAATCAATCGCGCGCGAGCTGGATTGCTGTTTATCGAATCCTATCGAGAACTCCCCTTGCTCGCTTGGCCCCGCGTTTTGGTTGATGCCGTGGTCGAACTGGAAGAGAG
>CAZXVR010000173.1:0-3145 GCA_964644485.1 uncultured Candidatus Poseidoniales archaeon
GGGTCATTGTCATCACAGGTGCTGGCCCAAATGAACCACCTGAAGGCAAGCGACCGAAACCCAACTCGTTTGTCGCAGGGGCTGACATATCGGAATTTGAAGGTAAATCAAGCGTCGACATTCGCCCAATTTTCGATGATAATCCATGGGAATATATCTGGAATCTAAGCAAACCAACGATCGCAATGATCGATGGTTTCGCGTTGGGCGGAGGTTCTGAAATTGCGCTTTCTTGTGACTTACGCTTGGCCACACCACGCTCAAAGTTTGGCACTCCTGAAATCAATTTGGGATTGATACCAGGAGGCGGAGGAACACAACGGTTGTGCCGATTACTTGGATACGGCCGTGCGATGGAGATGGTCATGAGTGGAGAAATGATTGGAGGTGAAGAAGCCCACCGAATCGGCCTCATCAATCATCTCGTAGGTGAAGATGAACTTCGTGACAAGACCATGGGTATCGCTCTGAATCTGGCAAGTAAATCACCTCACACAATTCGTGTTGCTAAGACAGCGGTTCGTGCCGCTTTGGAGCAACCTTTCAGCGCAGGAATATTGGCGGAGAGAGACTTGTTCTGTGCATTATTTGACACCGCAGATATGGAAATTGGTGTCAAGGCATTCCTCAACCGAGAGAACGCTGAGTGGACAGGGGCATAAGAATGACAGGCGATGCACTTGTTGAGACCAAAGATCTCGGCAAACGATTTGGCGATTTTGTTGCTCTACATCCTCTTGATGTATTGGTTTACCCCGGTGAATTTTTCGGAGTTTTCGGTCCGAACGGGGCTGGGAAATCAACTTTCATCAAACTCCTGACCGGCCAACTTTCTCCCTCACTGGGCTCGGCCAAAGTCTTGGGCACAAATGTAGCAATGGATCCTCAGAAGGTGAAGGCAAATGTTGGCATCGTCCCCGAATCAGAGAGCCCCCCTTCATATCTCACCTCGGCAGAATATCTCGACTTTGTTTGTCGAATCCGAGGAATCGAAGATATCGATTCAAAGGTTGATTATTGGTTGGAATGGTTTGGGATTGAAGATAAACGCGAAACACTTTGCAAGGACCTCTCTAAGGGTCAGCGCCAGAAGGTCATGCTCGCTGGGGCTTTCATTCACGAACCTCGCTTGTTATTCCTCGATGAGCCCTTTGTCAACCTTGATCCAATCTACCAAAGAAAATGCCGCGAATTACTGATGGAACATATCGCTGAAGGTGGAACCATTTTCCTCTGTTCACATATTTTGGAGGTCGCAGAGCGAATGTGTACACGGGTTGCAGTCATCGATCAGGGGCGTGTGTTAGCTGCCGGCACACTCGACGAGTTACGAGAAAATTCTGACGAGGACCTGGAGGACATTTTCATTCGTCTTGTCGGTGCTTCGGTTGCGGAAATCGAATCTCTAGCAGGAACCGATGAGGAGGAATGAGCATGTATGATGGCTTGAGAGAGCCACCGACTTTCGGGACTTCGTTTCGTTCCAACTTCGTAATGATGTTTAGAGAGGAATGGCGACAAAATGTCGATTTCGCTCGAAAGCGACACATCATGATGTTCCCGGTCATGCTCGCTCTTGTGACCATGATCATCACTGTCGGGTTGCGCTTTTTGACCGGTGATGCAGGAATTGATTCTGCATTTGATACGGTAAAGGCTGCAGAGGCCCAAGCTGAGAAGGCATTCACTTGGGACGAATTGAAAATTGGTCTGCATCTATCCTTGTTCATGTTCAGCCTTGGCATGGGTTCGTTTGCTTTCATTGGACGAAACATGGTTAGTCAGCGTGGTAGCGGGAAATCATATCTGCTTGCGGGTCCAGCGCTATTGCCTCTGGAATTGCCTCCGGTATACCTTGCATACTATTGCAAAGAAGTGACCTTCTATCTGTGTCTAATTTTGTCTCCAGTTGTAGGAGGGATGGCATTGGGCATTCTATTCGGAATGTTCACAGGATTATCCATCCCACTTCTTTGGAGTTCCCTGCCAATTGTACTAGCATGTATGCTGGTGACGATGATGCAGGGTTTGGCCTTGTCTTTCTTTGCCAGTGCCATTTGGTCACGCTCCCGCCTCGGCGCATTCTTGGTTCCACTCGGTGCGGTTGGTGCAGGAATCATTGTCGCCATTGACATCGTCCCTCTCGAAACAGCAATCGCTGGCCTGTATGTTCAACTGACACATGAATTGGTATTGCTTCCTCTCGCTGCAATTTCTTGGTTGACAATCGCTGCGGTTGGAGCCTATCTTGTTCCTGATGATTTCGAGGTTAGGGTAACAACTCGAACTGAACTTTTCGTCCCAATCCACCGTCAACTCTTCTTCCTAGGAAATGGGCAGATGCGTACGCTGGTTGCCAAAGAGATGGTCGATGTCTGGCGTTCGGGGACTTTGTTCAAAATGCTAGGCTCCTATTGTGTCCCTCTTCTATTCCTACTAGCATTGGCTTGGATGGCTGATTTTGCACGATTCCCCATTCCATTCAACCTGTTGTCATATGCACCCTTCTTGGGTTTCTTTGGATTCAATTTCTATTCATGGCTCAATGCGGTAGACAGCCCCGATTTCCTCAATGGATTACCGGTTAGAGTTCCACAACTATTACGGGCCAAAATTCTGGTCTATTTCATCATGACAACTTGGATTTCAATTCTCTTCCTCATATTGATGGCACATCTGCTGAATCAATGGGCTGGTTTGCTACCTGCATTATTGGTGATGATTGCAAATTCAGTATACATTGTTGCACTCAGTGGACTGTTGATGGGGTTGCGACCGAACAAGGCGATCTTTGACACTCAAATCATGGCCATTTTTTGGGTGGCTACAGTTTTGCCATTGGTCTCATTATTCCTCCTTTCTTTCACCCAAGGGGACATGTCACTGTATGCGAATCAATTTGAACAGATTCAAGCGGGTGGTCTCGGCGCCGAATCTGCTGTTTATGATTCGACTCAAGCCCAAGCATCCTTTGGTGGAATCATCGCCATTTCCTTGGGTTTGCTGGCGTTGGGAGGAACATTCCTCTTGATGCTTGAACGAAGGTGGGGTCGAGCCGCTTTTGAGAACTGAAAACAGTGTTTTTCGTCGTTTCAGCGATATCCTCGGCGAGAGCCATTCGTCCAACAGTAGGTAGGGAACCTAT
>CAZXVR010000174.1:0-685 GCA_964644485.1 uncultured Candidatus Poseidoniales archaeon
CCTCAGTCGACTCTTCATCGGTCGAACAAACATTATCAGATTCGAAGTCGACATCCAAATCACCTTCTTCATTTTCATGAATTTGGAAATTCATCGAACCAGAATCTACAGTGAGGGTGTAGTCACCAGATTGTAGGTTAAAGTTGGCATGGTAATCTTCCTCCCAATCCTCCTTTGACCAATCACTTGTTGGTGTGATGGTATTGCCCTGGTCATCGGTCACTACAGCATTCGGTGTGTATGGTGAAGGATGGACAAATTCGTTAGAATCGTCTCTCAACTTCATTCTTACATTGCTCTCGACACCATCGTCCCAGCGCTCTTCTGGCCACCCTTCAACTTGTTCACAAGTTGCTTCAAGGCTTTCTTCCATGTTGACCCATCCAAGTCCCTCATCGCGAATCCCTTTACCATAGAGGACCTCAGTAAATGCAGATAGGTCAATCGAAGCAGGATCTAGTCCAACCTCAGGGGTTGCGACCGCAAGGATTCGTGACGCGACACCATATTCCTCATCAAGAGCAATATTGGTTGTCTGACCAGGTCCGAGTGTACCATCGAACGTGAGCGTTCCAGGATTGTTTAGAATCAGTCCAAATGTAATCGCTGTTGGCCACAGTGCATCCTCTTCCAAGATGAGGCTGACAACCATTGACATGGGTGCTTCGATGAAAACTTCCTGATT
>CAZXVR010000174.1:695-3126 GCA_964644485.1 uncultured Candidatus Poseidoniales archaeon
GCCTTGTTGGAATGCGAGTTCATGTTCCTCACCTTCCCCCCATGCATCCTCATCAATGTCTGGGAATGGAACATCCATTGGCAGTGGCATGACCACTAGCTTGGCATTGTATTCTTGATCTTCCATTCCAGATGTGGTCACTTCAATATTTACTGGATTGGCCCCATTGGGTGTTGCAGAATAAACTGGGATGCCTGCAAACGTGGTCTCTTCCACAAGATCCCCACCAAGTGAAATCATTGCTTCAGTTGCAGCCCCTAAATTGAGGCCAAGGCCGGTCATTTCGACTCCATCTCGAACATACTTGGTTTGAACAACGCTGATGTATGCACCGGGCAAACTTGGAGTCGCAGTCATGGTGACCATGCCATTTTCGTCAGTGGTGAATATTTGTTCATCCATCACTTCAAACGGTCCATCGGTGATAAATGAATCAATGATTTCCGGGCTAGGCAAGTGATTTTCGTAATTTTCCAATTCACACCAGCCCAATTCAATCCAGTCGGTCACATAGGATTCTTCAGAATCATCTTCATATTCTCTAAATCCAGATTCTTCATCTGAATACACGTATGTCATTCCATGGTGAACTGTACTGTATCCGTCAATCGGTGTGTAAGTGATGTCGATGTAATATTCACCATAATTCTGGTATGAGTGTCCTTCCCATCCATCTTCGCGATAATCCCCGTCTTGGCCATATCGATATTCGTATACTTCGCTTCCGTCGCCCCAATTGATAGACAGTGTGTCCAAGTCGGGTTTGTCATAGTAGACATCTTGTTCAGTCTCATCATCCCAATATCGGAATTCGTTGTAATCCCATCCAATGCTAGCATAATCGCCACCACCACTGGCTTGGGTGCGCGAACAACCTGCTGTGCCAGGTAGTGGTACTTGTTGTATGAATTCGAATTCAAGACCTGATTCTGTGGTTCCTCGTGTAGCGACGTCTGCTAAACCACCTTCTGCGGGTAGCGCATCACTATGGCTTGCACCCCAAGTGCTAGCCAATCCTGAGCGTTCTCTTTCTTCCCACTCATCGACTACATTTTGCACAGCCTGTGGATGTTCATCACCTTCTCTGTCTTCTTTACCGGTGAACGTTTCAATGACACCATCTACATCTCCGACGAGATCATCACCCGTATATTGTGCAACGATATTTGATGATCCACTGTTAATATCTACCACTCCTTCTGGAGATAGTGTAGCGACGGCTTCAAGCGCCTTTTGAGGGGATACGCGCAAGATTGCGATGTCGACCTCTGCGCCAGTAACTGGGCCATAGGCATCATAGGAGAGCGCGTTCACACTGTATGTTGAATCCACAGGCATGGTTTCATCTTGGTCAACCAATACACCAAGTGCAGAACCGATGAAGATTTCATCCATGCTCTCATATGTCATGGCGATGAGCATGTTTGTCCCCAATGGCTCTAGCTCGATTTCAGCATGAGATACCTCCTCTGCATACTGGTAATTCTCCAATGGTTGGCTGAAAGTCCAAATCGTATTCGATATGGAATCTGCGGTCAATCGGCCAACGTATGAGTGTCGATCGTTGTCACGCTGTGTGAGAATCGTCGATTCGACATTTCCTGATGAGTCGGTCATCGACATGGTAAATGTCTCAGGATATTTTTCATCTTCCTCTGGTCCATCAATTCGCATTCTGACTCCGAGATCCAATGTAGCCGGATTGTAAAGTGTCGTTTCAACATCATGTAGTTCCTCGAAGGTAATGACTGCGGGGCCGTTGTCATTCTGACCATCGCCATCTTCGTCGACCCATTCATTGTGCCACTCACTTTGACGTGCTCCACCTGATGCATTGGCCAACCATGAACCGAAATCTCCCAGTGCTTGGCCCGCTTCTTCCCAAATAGGGTCCTCAAACGAACTCATGAGGTGGTCAAAGCAGTCCTCAGGCAATGAATTGAAATCATCGAATGCATCGTTAACCCATGAGTCGCTGGATTGCATATTCGCGGTCCATGCTTGCCCTTCTGGTGTTTCCAACAGTTGCTCATATTCCCAGATGAACTCATCTGGCATTTCGTCTCCATCTGAATCCACGACCTCTACATCTTGGATGATAAATCCGACGAGCAGTTTCTGCACAGCCGTCATGTTGTCAATGTCCTCATTGATGAGTGGCTCAAGATAGGCTTCAATGCCGGCGATAATGGCTTCAGGGTGGGCGGAGACCGCAAGCAAAGCGAGATTCTTCATCAGCGTTTGAGCGGCTTCAAATTGCTTGGTATTGTTCGCCAAGTCATCAAGCGCACCTTTGAGGGCGGTCCATTCATCACTGCCCAACATGGCGTTATATGCCGCTTCAAATTGGTCTGTACCTTCAAATCGTGTGAAGTTCTCGATCGGATCAAAAGTCAGCATGTAATCTGCCATCTCGTCAAATTCATCCATC
>CAZXVR010000175.1:0-3118 GCA_964644485.1 uncultured Candidatus Poseidoniales archaeon
CTTTCCGCCAGTGCAAACAGCACGGCCGGAGCGGAACATAAGGATGGCCAACTTTGGGTCGACCACGCGATAAACGACACCAGGGAATTGTTCTGGTTCATACTCACAATTCAACTGAATTGCGATATCAGGGAGATCCAATTCCTCAGCCACGCGGGTTGAGGCGACTACATTCACTACGGTTAGACGGTCTTCATCACTAGTTGCCATGACCCGCCGTATCAAAGCCCCTATTTAAAGCAGCACCCGTTCGCACTTATAATGAAAAATCCGAAAACAAGCCTCAATCACTCGTTTTCGATTCGTACGCCTGGAGCTCCTAGTCGTGATACCATTGTTCGCCCCCCAACCAGTTCAATCGCCTCTGCTGTTCTGCGAGGCTCCGTCGTGAGGGCAATCATACAACCCCCTCCTCCGGCACCTGTGAGTTTTGCTCCAAGACTTGATGGCAATGCCGCATCGACCATGCGATCTAAATCAGCATCGGATACACCCAAACCTTGCAACAATCGGTGACATTCGTTCATGGCGATCCCGACCGCCTGTAAATTTCCAAGAGACAATGCGGTCGTACCAGCTCGAGTCACGTTCCCAATTCGCTCGATGTCGGCCATTCGCTCGGGTTCGTCTGAGAGCAATGCTGCAACCTTGGCCACCATCTGTCCAGTGGGTCCAGGTCGTCCAGAAAATCCGATAACCAAACTTGCTTCGGAAAGTGATTGGGGTAATTCCACCTTGTGAACCTCCCATGTCCTCCGTTGACCATCAATACGCAAATCTCGAGTGTATTGCCAATCCGCCAGAGACTCTTTTTTGTCAGATACCAATACGGCTCCACCCAGAGTAGCGGTGCTGGTATCGGTTGGACTGGCCCGACCACCTTGTGCCTCGGCTTCAGCAAGATGGGCGGTGGTGGCAATACCGGAAAGAGGCAATTCGTCCGCTGGAATACCTCGCATGTGTAGCAGCCCGGCGGCAACCGCTGAACAAATCGCTGCACTTGAACCGAGGCCAGCGGCTCCGAACAATTCGCTCTCGATGTTGACAGAGAGGGGACGTCCGCCATCACCGGTCCACATCCTCTTGAGCATCGCATCTAGGTGAGGGTGGCGTTGTTTATCGAAAGACATCCCATCAATAAGCCAGCCCGAGGCTGATTCCTCCAATGATACCCGGATTCGAGCATCGATGGCAACTGCGACTGCAGGTTGGCCGTAAACGACCGCGTGCTCTCCAAAGAGAATGCACTTCCCTGGCGCACTAGAGAGGACCATTGACTGCGCGTGATAGTGGGGCCTCATATCGGTATCTCTCGCGTGCGCGTGTGAGAACAAGTTCAAGGACAGACCACAAATAGGACAGACCATCCGAGGTGAGACTATGGACGAAGAGACCGACTTTGATGTCATCGTCATCGGTGCTGGATTCGCTGGAGCCGCCACCGCCTTCCAATTGCTCAAAGAGGGGTTCGAAGGTGATCGGATTCTCGTTGTCGACCGAGGTGAGCCCATCGGTAGCAAGAACCTCACAGGTGGAATCCTATGGGGTCGAGAACTCGATGATTTTGAAGAATATCTGGGCAACTGGGAGATGGACTGCCCCGGTATTGAACGCTGTATCAATCACAAAAAGGTTGGATTCTTGAACAACGAAGATGCCTTGTTTGTCGAGGGGCGATTTGCTTCATGGGATGGAACCGGGGGGACCGAAGAGCCAAGCCAACGCTCCTCATGGTCAGTTCTTCGAGCCAAGGCTGATGCTTGGATGGCTGAAAAAATGGAAGAGGCTGGAATCTTTGTCATGGGTGGCATGAAGATTGATCAATTGCACATCGATGGTTTGGATCATGATTCATATGATGCTCGCGACCTCACCGACCCTGCTAAAGACAGTGGTAAAGGTGCGGCACAGAAATGGAAAGTCGACAACCTACCCAAGGAACTGGTCAACAAAATCCGTAATGGCACCATCAGTGGAATAGTCCAAGACGGCGAAGTCATGACCAGCAAGGTCGTCGTGATTGCTGAAGGAAGTAATTCTGTTCTCACACGCGGCTATCACTTTGATTCGATGCTACATGCTCAATCGAAGGATGATATGCTGTTAGGTGTCAAGGAAGTAATCCACCTCGGAAAAGAGCGGATTGATGAACGCTTCAACTGCTTCGCTGGCGATGACGAACGGCCACCCAGTGGAATGGCGATGGAATTGGCACTTTCCCTCTACAGAGACATGAGTCATGAGGCGTGGGAGAAATATCCCAACACCAAAGGATTGTATCCTCGATGTGGTGGCTTCTTCTACACCAACAGAGATACTGTGTCGTGTGGAATTATTGTTCAACTGAAGTCACTGCCTGAGGGTTTGCACACTTACGATTTGTATCAAGCATTCAAGGCGCAACCGGCAATTGCTGCACTGATTGAAGGTGGAGAGGCCATCGAATATGGTGGGCACCTCTGCCCAGAATACGGACTCCATCGAATGCCACATCGATTTACTCGAGATGGCGCGGTTGTCGTCGGTGATGCAGCGGGATTGGTCTTTGCCAATGGAATGCAAATTCAAGGCATGAACAACGCGCTTCACTCAGGCAAATTGGCTGGCAAGGCAATTGCCAAATGTATTGGCGATGGCGATGTCAGTGCCAAGGCATTGGATGCGACCTACACGAAGTCACTCAAAGCCAGCTACATCTTCCGTGATCTCAAACGGTTTGAACCGGCGACCAAGTTCCTGAACAATCCGGCAAATTTCACATGGGTTCCCGAATTGGTGGGCAAGACCGCCAACCGTGTGTTCCGAGAAATCGGAGAAGAAAAAGTCCCGGCGGAGAAGGTTTTGTTCAAAGTTCGCAAGGAAATGCGAGCAAAGAACAAAGCAAACAAGAAGGGGATGGGGCTCTTCAGCATGCTGAAGTTGGCGCTGACCGGGAGAAAACTCTGAGGTGTTGTGATGTCTGAATCAATCAAATTGGGTCTCTTTACTTACGATGTCAAGAACGGTCTTGGCCTCATCGGTTACAATGTCGATGAGCATGAGCATGCCCACATTATCGTCGAGACCAGCAAATGCAACGATTGCTCTCACATGATGTGTGTCTGGGGTTGCCCCGCAC
>CAZXVR010000176.1:0-3069 GCA_964644485.1 uncultured Candidatus Poseidoniales archaeon
GTCTCGGGGAGCCAATGGCCACGTGGTATGCCTTTGATGCCGAATATTCAGCCGCAGGCGGATTCGCCCCAATTGGTGGATCCGATGGTATTCGTTATATTGAGATTGAACCCGAAATGGTCGTCATCAATGAAGAACTAGCAGACAGCATCGCTGCAGTTGTTGGGGACCAGATTGAAATTCATTGGATGGATGTCGATTTGGACGAAGGCATCGTTCGAGATCAAGTGAATCTCACCGTGCAGTACATCGTTTCGGATGTAAACACCGGGCATCAGAACAGTCGTCAACCTCTATTGTTCACCTCACTTGAACAGGCTCAGAACATCACTGGAAAATCCGCGATTATCACACAGATTGGTATCGCTGTTGAAGGGGATGGAAGCGAATCACTGAATCGAGATATTGCCGCACTCGCCAACTCAACCTTGTTAGCAGAAGATGCTGGATTTACCCTTGAAACGGATTCAGAATCGGGCATGATTGCTGTTGCTAGAACCACTGGAATCGGGCAACTGCGAAGTAACGAAGTCCACAATCTCACAACCCTTGTCAATGAATCAGAATTCACCCTTGAATCGATTGAATTACTCCAGGTACCTCTCTACAACATCGCTCAGCAATGGCTGAACGTCTCTGGACTAGCTTCTGCATCGATTTCTTCAATCGAGCAATCCGACGGTTGGGATTGGTATGCGACAGGATCGGGCCTCTCCTTGCAGGAAGCGGATGGACAGTGGTGGATTTGGACTCCCGATGATGAGTCCGATGAATCCATTCGCGACATCCTCCTAATGGGCAATGAATCGGCTTTGATTGCACACGTGGACGGCGTCCGGTACATCGATTTGGCTCCCGATGCACCCGATACAGACTATCTCGAATCTCATTCGATTGATGCCCTTGCACGGTTCTGTATCGATGGTTGTCAAGGCCAAGGTAATCAGGGCACAACACTTGCTCTGGAAGAAAGCGAAGGCAATGTTTGGCTTCATTCAGCCTCATCCAGCCTTGATGATTGGGCGACCATTCAACTGGTGGCCGACGGATCCGCGTTGGGCGTCGATATCGCTGTCGATTCCAATGAGATTGTCATCAGAATCGGAGGAATCCTCGGAAGCCAATCCTGCGTTGGAAGTGATACTGCATCACTATCATGTACGTCAGATGCAACCGAACGTCGCGATTTGTTTGAACATGCCAATTCCACTTGGGTCGTCGAAGGCCAGTCCCTCTTCCTTCTCGACGATGGAAACACGACCGGAGCATGGGAATATGGCTTACCAAACGGTACACTGGTCGCCCATTCGCATGATGCCATATGGATCGAAGGTTCTGGCCTCTGGGCGTGGAACGGCTCCACATTCTCATCGATTGCAATCACGTTACCATCTGCATCCAATCCGAATGACGCCGCTCTGTGCCTCGACTCAGAACGCCTGATTGTCACGACCGGTTCCGGTGTATCGATTTTGGATGATGGGAATTTGAGCGGACGACTCCCATCTAGAATCAAGGTTGATGCTGTGAACCGCGTACCTTTGACAGTCGTTGCCATTGAAGGAGGCGCTTCGATGGGTTTCCCTGATGTGGAAAGTGGCGACATCCATGTATCGGATTGGGCCGGAGAAACCCTCGATCTTGAAATCGGCGAATCCGTTAGACTGCGCGGCTACCTTCCCGCCATTCGTGGGCAGTGGGACGGTGAACGCCTCATTGTTGAAGATGCAAATCTGAGTCTCCCCGCACCACCTGGACAACCCTCGTTTGCAGACATGACATTCGGTTTGGTTTCCATCCCCGATGCTGAACTGCTTGCAGGTGGAAATTCGGGTGCTCGTAGTTTGGTCATCATCGTTGGACCCGGGATGGCCAATCCTGCTGTTTACGATGCTGTTCTCGAATCTGTCGAATCTTGGGCTGATTTGCAAGCAGATCTCGATTCATCCAATCTGGATGTATTCCCTGTCAAACAGTTCATGGTCGATGCAACTGCCGATGCAGGAGAGAATTTCTCAATGCTCTTCCTCATCTTTGGTTCGTTCGTCATCTTCGCAGGCATTCTACTCGTCATGAACATCTTCGTCATGCTGGCCGACGAACGCAAGCCCGAGATGGGCATGGCACGAGCCATCGGAATGCACCGTGGAGATTTGCGCGTTCTGTTCGTACAGGAAGGCGCTCTTCTCGGTATGATATCCAGCGCAGTCGGCGCATTTGTTGGCATTGGAGTCGCTTGGATTTTGATGAAATTCATGGCCACGGCCTTCCAAGATACTCTGTCTTGGACCGTCGTTTTCCATTGGTCTTTCCAGAGCCTGCTCGCTGGATTCACGGCCGGCTTCCTAGTCACTTGGTCGACGTTGTGGATGACTTCAATGTGGATTAGCCGCCTCAACGTTGTCGCTGCGATTCGTAGCATCCCCACTCGTTATGGAGGGGGATTGCCTTGGTGGGCAATTCTGGTCACCTTATTCCTCGGATTCTCTTCACTGGGTAGCTTCGCACTTGCTTTCTTCTTTGGAGACCCAACGGATGGCACACGTCATGCATGGTGGCTACTGGGTGGCTTCACACTGCTATTGGCACTCGTCCCCCCAGCGTTCTGGATTCTGGGGCGAGTTTTGCCCGAGGACATTACTGTACGTGGGATGCGATTCCATCGCCCCGTCGTCCTCCCTCGTCTGATTTTGTCGATTCTTAGCGTGGCGATGATTATCTGGGGTTGGAAAGGTGACCCCATCAGCGCAGAATGGGAGCAGGGCCCCTTTTCCTTCATCATCATGGGCATCTTCTTGGTGGCGGCCGGCGTCCTCTTACTGACCAGTTTGGCACCCTTGGTGACACGATTCCTTTCGCGACTACTCGCCCCACTTTCGGGGCGAATCGCCTCGGTACTACCGACCAGCCTCGCCTATCCGATGGCTACACCATTCCGCACAGCGATGACCATGGGAATGTTCTCCTTGGTTATCTTCGCAGTCGTCATCCTTTCGGGATACAGTGCGCTGTTTGGCAATTTTCTTGATGATATGAGTGATGAATCTGGAGGCGATTATGAGATTCTTG
>CAZXVR010000177.1:0-3049 GCA_964644485.1 uncultured Candidatus Poseidoniales archaeon
CGCAAGCGCTTGAGGCGATCAACCTCGGCTTGGATGATTTCATCGAGTACCCACGGCATCTGTCTCGCCCCTCCGAGTCGGAGGCGCTAATTCAACTTCGCCCGGACAACTCCGAGGATTGTTTTGTGTTCTTCATCGGTAATTCCGAGTGAATTTCGCATGCTGCCGAGGATATTCTCTTCATCGCCACTGACTTCTCCATCTTGCCAAGCGGCCTCCATTGCAGAACAATAGGCCAATAGGCGGTCATCGAGCCGATCGTATACCCAATCCAATTGAACATCTCGTGCTGATTCAAGTCCTAACATGGTGGCAAGAGAGTCCAACATTGCTTGCTCATTCGCATCGACTTCACCATCTTGCCAAGCGACTTCCAACATCTGCTTGTAGAGCGAACTGTTCTCGGCCTCCGGATTGATACTGTCCTCCCGAACCCTCTTTTCAATCGGTTCTGTGTCATCAGGTTCTAGACCAAGGTACATGGCCATATCATCCAGCATGGCTTGCTCATCCTTGGTCACAACTCCATCCAACCATGCTGTGCGCACGATGTTGTCATAGATTGCAAGCCGGTGATCTAACGGTAAATCACGGCCATCTAGTGGAGTGGGTTCTTCGCTTTCGCCATCGATTCGAGGGCGATAGGTACCAGTGCTGTCGATATTGCGCAGCACATCGAGTAAACTGGTGGTGTGATTGTGGAGGGTATGGACTGTTGTCTCATCTCCATCAACTTTGACGACTCGTAGATGAATGTGTTCAACCAGTTCACCAGCTGTTTTTCGGCCATTTCCACTGAGTGCATAGACGCGGCATCTTTGCTTGGCACCTGCAACATGCCGTGTTTCCTCGAGAATGTGTTCTTTCTCACGCAGTTTCTTGAGGGTGCGAGGAAGGTGCTTACGTGCAATTCCAACCGCTTCCGAGACGCCTGCTTGAGTTAATTCCGGACGACCTTCCCATGGATTGTCGCCGAGTGGTGTGTCCCACAAATGCAACAATACCCGTTGTTCAACGGTTAGCGTGAGTAGTACACCATCTGTCAATTCACTCCCTCCTAGGGTGCCGTGAGTCCTGATGACTCTTAGGCAATTCGCCCCAATGCTACTTCATGAAGGCGTTGATATGAAAGGGCGTCTGGTGCGGGCAGGTGAATATGGCCACAGCCACGCCGGGAGGTAGCCGACTTCCCGTGCCCGTGCAAAGAGATGGGCGGTGGGCGGTTTTGGGAGGGGCTGCAAACAGGCTTTGGGAGCGTGGGTGCTTTGGTATTCCAATCCGAGATGGGATTTTACTGACTCCAGCAGAAGTTCTCAATGCCCATCGTCTCAGGGGGCTGCCTTTACCTCATGAAAGCTGGCTGACTGAGGCGTTGCAAAGTCACCCTGAACTCTTGTTTGAATGCGAAATCCTAGATGCGCTCCGATTCCCGGGTGAAAAAGTGGTCCTATCTCAAAACCTCAGTGCGGCAAATGCTGTGTTACTAGATTCGCGCTCATGGGCGCTTCGATGGTCGAGGAATGTCAAACCAAAAGATGCTGAAGCATTGGCCGAGGTTCGTTGGTTTCGGGCCAATGACAAAATCGATTGGGATGAATTGGCCGAATGGACATTGAATGTCGAAACCGGTGGAAGAATACCCGAGTTGCTGATTGTGGATGAGGAGCATGGTGTGGTGACCTATCGTTGCAAATTGCATGACCCGAATGGGCCGCTCATTGATCCGTTTCGCGGTCTTGACAACGATGAAAGAAGAGTGGTATCTCATACTTGGGCTGAATCAAAGGAAACAGAAGGAGGATTTTGGTTGGGGATTACCAGAGAAGATTGGCCAATCACGGGTATTGGAATCAATCTAGAGAATGGTGTCTGGATTTCTGAAATTGAGGGGCGAATCGTCAGTCGAATCGTCAACCCAACCATGCCTCAGCCGACGGGTGAAATCGGGAATCAAATTGGGATCCTTTCGGATTTACTTTCCAGAGGTGTTGCGGTCCGTTCTGGCTTCAAATATGGTACCCGATGGAGGGCTTACGCGGGTTTGGTCGGAGGAGAACATGCACCATGGCTGGTGGTTCCGATGGAGGAAGCACCGACAGATTGGGGAGAGGCATGTCTCGCGGCTCGACTCGCAGCAGGAGTGAACAAGCATTGGTTGTGCGCAATGACACCAACCGGAAACAGTGGTTGGAGATACCTTGCCCTTGAACGGCCGCCGTCGGACGCTCGATGGACAAACCCCGTTCGCCATTGATTAGTGTCGAGGGTATTCATATTCTTCAGAACGAACCGGTGCATATTCGATTCTTGATTGCGCAAGTAGTTGTTCACCGGGACTACGTATAGGGATGTTTTCTTCGGGGGGTTTCTTCGTTCGCTTTCCGCCAATGCTAATCACCCAGAGCGCCATCAGAGCAGAAACCAACTGTATGTTGTTTGCAGGTTCGGCCAGCCACATCATCGCACTACCTACTGTGCCGGGTGGCTCTGCTTGAAGAGATACGTTGAATTCGCCAGCCAACCCGAATTGGTCATAGAATTGAACCTTCCCATTGACGAGCATTCCGGGAGCGAGCAGGCCGTTTGGATTGATTTCTAAAGACAGCACAAATCCATGTCCGAGACTCTGCTGTGTCCCTGTTGTCGCCACTCTTGCCAGTGGACCTTCAATGACGACATCATAAGTAGCGTAACCAGCCCCATCGAAGGAGAGGGTATGCTCCAATACTACAACCTCAGTGACATCAATATCGCCGTTCATCTCTTCAGGTACCAGGCGATTTGAAACGATGGACCAACCAATTTTTACATCAGTTGATGGAGATCCAATTCCACAACCGATTGAACCTTCAATAAATCCAGTTGTCCCTGGGCTGGCGACCCCGGAGAAGGCCAATCCAAAGGTCTCGGTTTCGCCTGCGGTGAGATTCCTTTCATTCACCAAAGAGACGGTTCTATCATCTGTGCTTGTCACCTGTAACCAAGGCATGCAATCTTGGAAGGCTTCGAATGAAACAGGGATGGTCTCGTGACTCAGTAGGCGAATCGG
>CAZXVR010000178.1:0-3034 GCA_964644485.1 uncultured Candidatus Poseidoniales archaeon
TAAGAGTTCACGGCCAGATTCATCGACCCCTTTGAGGTCCAAGAGTTGGATGTCATTTTCTACGCGAAGATTCAGGCTCTCCGTTTCGTAATTGTTTACGGCCAACCCAATATCATCGATTACAGTGATATTCATCTCTGTCGAAGTTTCGTCGTCCCAACCCCACTCCGCTCGAATTGGCATGCGAATGCTGACAATATCTGCTGCATTGGTGACAGAAGTACAATTACCGCCGTCGAAGTGGATGATGTCATCGATATCAATTTCCTCAGTACAGGAATCCCCAATTTGCCAACGTAACAATGGATCAGCACCGTGGCTCGATTGTAGATACATGTCGACTTGCTGCAGATTGGAGGCGTCGTCACCAATCGCAATTCGAGTGACCAGGATTCGGTCGACTCCATCGGGGACCAACATCCCGCCGTCAAGTGACGCGTCGATGACACGTGTTTGGTAGCGATAGGTGATGTCCAAATCGGATAAGCGTACACGACCAGGGCTGGCTGCTCTGATTGTAAGGGTGATGTTGACTGTGCCTTCACCATTTTGCGGAATCTCATCGTTAAGAGCGTCTACCATGGATTGGCCACTGACCACAATCGGATCCTGTAACCCACCAGACCCTGTATATTCGTCACTGCCATCATCGCCAACATCGATTCGGACCCCACTCGGATATCCTTCCTCAAAATGTAGCGTCAATTCATCCAATAAGGGGGTCACGGAAGAAGTGCTTGTATTCAGAGCGATTTTGTAAATCAGTTTGTTGCCTACACTGGTCCCCCAATCAATTTCAACATCGTTTTCAGCGAAAACCCAGTTTTGGCCATCATCGTTGGACACCATTACTGCGGCAGTTGTTCCGGTCGGTTCGGTGGCGGTCCACGTGGCTCGCATTCGACCTACCTGTGTACCGGTTGACAGTGTTGGGGATTCCCATTCGCCTGCGGTATCATACTCAGAAGCATAATCGACGGAGACCCACCATGAAACAGCGGTTGTGCCGACGAGTTGAACTTTCCACTTCAATTCGGTCCCGGGGTAATCAAAGTGAACGGTTTCATTGTTTGTCACAGGGACCCAATGTGTGCCACCATCTGCACTAATCCAATACTCAACGCGATCTCCAGCAGCACTGGTCGTCCATGAAACCTCCATGTTGGCTGCAACGACTTCGTCATCGACCTCCATGGATTCACTGACCCAAGTCGATGTTCCCGGTTGGGCTGTAATCAAGTAGGAAATACCACTGCCAAATTCTCGATAGCGCTGACCTTGGGTCCAAGAATAGTGGTCCAGCGTATTCAATCGCTGCCCATCATAATGGAGTCCATACCCGTTGGCTGAGATACTGGTGGATCCGGTTTGTTTGGTCAATACACTCCCTGGCGTACCGGTGATTGCAAAGCATTCCAGATTGTCGGAATTCCATGTCTGATATGTTCGGAACCAAAACATGTCGCCATGGACTGACATACCACGGACTTGGCCAGTGGACATGAAATACGTGTAGTAATCTGTACTGTTTCTCTCAAATCCACCATTGCCATCAAATTCGTATTGGATTATCGATTTTCGAACACCGTGGTTGACCCAAATGCTGTCGCGAGTTCGATCATATGAAATTGCGGTATAATCACCATAACCACCCGTACTCACATCATACGAAGAGATGCACTTCCAAGCGAGTGGATGGCGGATATCCCACTCGACGATACGGTGGTATTGGATGGAATTTTGTCCTCGGTAAGATGAGATAATTCCAAACGCTCTCTCATCATCGGTTATGGCCCAATCTCGCCACCCATAGGCCTGCCAAGTACTGCCCAAAGCAGGAATCGTACAAGTTCCGACATCCAAGTCTGGTCTTAACGCCTGATTGTTTGGCCCGGTGGTCATCTGAGTGCCGTTGTTTGTGTACAATACCTTGATTGTGTTCTTGATTGTGTTTGAATCCCATGTCGATGCGAAAATCATGTTCCGATAGACGAATGCCGCACCGTTGTATGTCGCCATGGTTCCAGATGCCAAGGAAAGTTGGGAACTGAAGCGGGTCTCACTGACGTTTGTTGTATGTGGTTGGCGAATTGAATATGTGGCATTATCATACCAAGCGTTGGAACTCGCTGGTACCGATTCGGCATCATGAGGCTCGAACCAATTGCTATGATCCTTCATCGATAGCGTGACTGAATCGCCACGAGTATCCACCGAAATCGCACTCCCTTCTGTCCAATCACTCCGGGTTGTGTCTGTAATACTACTCCATCCCGTTGCTGAGGCTCCTGAAATCGTCACTTCTGCTCCTGTGACTTCGGCACCCCTTGGCATGGTGATTTGGATATTGCGAGCTGGGGTGCCGGATTGGTAGAGTGCAATCGCCTCGGAAGAACCATCAGCAAAGGTGTAGAGATGGCGAGCACCACCACTGGTTGACTCGATTTCATCAAAGGTCAGAGTGGGCTCGGTAGGCGGTTGAATCGCTGCGGCAAATAGGGAAAACAAGAACAAGCTAAGCAAGAGGATGCTCTTGAGAATTGATTTGTCTCTCGCCCCCATGCGTCCCCCTCAACGTTTCGAGGTGGCGTCTGACGTATCAATCTCTTGCTATCGGGTCAGGCCCCGTAGGGGCCGTGACCCGGGCCGAATTAACTGGTCGTTCGGTCATCGTATCGAATCGGTGAACCGCCGTTCCCACGAATGCCATCCATCATGTCATCATCAATCTCGAACCAATCATTTAGCCAGTCACCATCTGTGTCGTAATTGGTTGGATTGGTTCCGTCGGCGATATTGTCGCCGTCGACATCAAGATGCCACCAGCCCCAGACAAATTCGCCTTGCCCTACATTGGGGAATCGATCAAACGAGCCCCACCTGCGTTCCCATTCGTCTGTCCAATCCCCTCGACAGATTGTGACATCATCAGTTTCATCGAGCACCATGTAATCTACATCATTGTCGTAAACAACGTGAGCATAGAGATCGTCAGTCATATTGATTCGATACATTCGGAAATAATTCGCATAGA
>CAZXVR010000179.1:0-2990 GCA_964644485.1 uncultured Candidatus Poseidoniales archaeon
GTCGATTCGGATGGTGAAGAGGTTTGGAGATGCGAGCACACGGGTTTGGTTCAATCGATTGTGGGGTGCCAGGATGGATCCAGAATCGCATTGAGTGGTGACAATCAAAACGATTACACACGAGAAAATAGAATCCTCTGGATCAATCCCGATGCGACACCTTATGCGTTATCTGCAGATTCAGATATCGATGAAGATCTGCGTGAATTTGTGGACGGATCTGAACTCAAAGCTCCAACTGCTGCACCGGATGACGACCTCTATGCCGACGATGGTAGCGATCTAGCATCGCTGTTGACAGAAGAAGAGCAGAAACAACTGAGTTCTGGAACGACATCGGTCGATGATTCGGAATTGTTTGCAATGCTCGATGATGAAATTGAGCAACTTGCGCAATTCCAGGAAGATGATACAGACATTATGGCTGGGTTGTCTGATGAAGAATTTGTATCCCATATTCCACCCACTGCAGATGCTGGGATGGATGCCGTTGTGAATGCCGCTGAGGATGGGACGGCAATTGTTCTCCTAGATGGTTCAGCGACATCACCTGGAAGTCAGGGCATAGAGCAATGGATTTGGAGAGATGGGCACTCGAAACAAATTGGTGACACTTCGATGGTCAAGGTTCGTTTGCCAATTGGAAATCACACATTTACACTCACCGTCAGCGATCCTGCAAGAGAGAGTAGTACGGATACGATTACAGTACAGGTTCTCGGTGAAACCCGCGAAGATACTTACGATTTGCTCGACGATTAATCTAGGACTGCCGAGAAGAACTCTTCGACACGGTTGATTTCGGACATGCAAACTTCATGGAACATTGGATATTGTTCAAATTCGACAGACCATCCATTCTCGCGCAAGAATTCAACGGTGCGTTGTCCGGCTGAAAAAGGAACCATGTCGTCGCGGATACCATGACAAACCAGAATTGGTGTATTTCGGTTGGCTGATGAGCATGCATCCATGTGATGTTCGGGGAAGAGGAGATAACCGGACAAACAGGCCATGCCTGCAATTTGTTCTGTAAATCGGCAACCTGTGTAAAGTGACATCGCACCACCTTGACTGAATCCGACGAGCACGATTCGATTGTAGGGGATGCCCCGGTCATGCTCTTCTTCGATTAATGCCATGATAATATCAGACGATTCTTGCGCCTCAATAGGGCATTCCCTCTCACCCTCTGATTGACCCGCCAAATATCGGATATCGAACCATGAGGGCATTCTCCAACCATTGTTCAGTGTTACCGGACGAACGGGAGCATTGGGGAACACCCAGCGCGTCCCTGGTCGGGAGATGATGCGTGGCATGTCTACGAAATCGTGCGCACTGGCACCGAGGCCATGCATCCAAATGATTGACGCATCATGCAATGCAGTCGGTTCGACCACAATCGGGTCGCGCACGTGATCATCTCAGAGATTTGAAAGAGCGTCTGCCAATACTGGAAGAGCTTCTTCCCAAGTCGCAACGATTCCGTAATCAGCGACACCGAAGATGGGCGCGTCTGCATCTTTGTTGATGGCGACGATATACTTCGATGAGCGCATGCCAGCCAAATGCTGGATTGCGCCTGAAATACCAACCGCGATATACAAACTTGGATTGACGGTCTTGCCGGTTTGTCCAACCTGCATACTGTGAGACATGCCCCATTCGTCGACGACTGCACGAGAGGCGCCAACCGCTGCACCCAATTGATCGGCAATGGACTCAAGGTGGCTGAAATTCTCGATACTACCCATGCCTCGACCACCAGAAATGACGATGTCGGCGTCAGATACATCCAATCTTTCGCTGGCTTTTGCGATGGCTTCCTTGACCGATGTGGCCACATCTGCACTCTGATTGACTGTGTTCACGGCGGCATTGCCACCTCCATCAGCGGCAGGGAAGGTGTTTGGACGGAGTGTTAGAATCGTGTCATCTGAGACAGTAATCGTTTCCATCGCCTTGCCCGAATAAATTGGGCGTGTGACTGTGTTTCCTGAGATGCTGGTGACATCCTGCACCACTGCAACTCCCTTTGCCACAGCCATTCGAGAGGCAATCTCGCGACCGGTGGGTGTCGATGC
Source organism: uncultured Candidatus Poseidoniales archaeon (assembly GCA_964644485.1). Lineage (GTDB taxonomy): Archaea > Thermoplasmatota > Poseidoniia > Poseidoniales > Thalassarchaeaceae > MGIIb-P. The sequence goes on from CAZXVR010000179.1 coordinate 2,088, forward strand.
TGCAATGATGCGACCTTCTGTTAGCGACCCCATGGCTGAAGCCCATGCTCCACCATCAAAGGAGGTGAAGCAATCGCCTTCCACAGAGACGACCTTGGCAACACCGGATAGGGCAGCAGCCTCAGAGGCGCCAACGCCTCCAGCACACAGTATGGTTGCATCACCACCGGCTGCACCAACCAATTGGGCGGTGACCGGATGTAGGCTATTTCCAGATGTTTCTGCTATGACTGTAACCATGTTCATTCCCCCTCAAATCACCTTTGCTTCATCGCGCAATTTACTCACGACTGTGGGGACACTTTCAGCCCCCTCAAATTTCTGTCCCGCTGGTTTCTCAGCAGGTGGAGATTGATTGTCAAGAGTGATTGATGCGGAGCCAATATCGACACCCAAATCAGCCACAGACATTGTCTCAATGGACTTCTTCTTTGCCATCATAATGCCTTTGACATTCGGTCGGCGCAACTCCGTGCCCATTTTGTCGAAAGCGATTACACAAGGAGCGGAAATACTCACTCGCTCCATTCCAGTTGCACTGGGTCGCAAGGCGAGGAATCCCGAAGAATCACCTGACAGTTCGCTGACCATTGTCACACAACCAGCGCCCATCTTCTCGGCGACGCCAGGTCCGGTAGAACCCGCATTGGAATCCGCTGCTTGCTTACCGCAAAAAACGACGCTTGCCCCTGTCTTTTCGACGGCGGCCGCAAGGATGGTTGAGATTTGATTAGAATCGAGTGTGGTCAAATCATCGACGACGATGTGCATGAGATCTGTTGCCCCTACTGCAGCAGCATCGGTGAGCATCTTCTTGGCTCGAGCTGGGCCGCATGTAATGGCTGTAATCGAGCCACCTTGAGCCAAAGCGGCCTCTAGAGCATACTCATCGTATGGGCTCAT
>CAZXVR010000180.1:0-2987 GCA_964644485.1 uncultured Candidatus Poseidoniales archaeon
CACCAATATCGCACCATACAATGGTACGATTCAGCTGAGAGATGTTGAGACCAATACTATTCTTGAAGCAAACAATATGCAGGTTTGGCACGTTGATGAAGATCAGTCGTTGGAATTGCTTGGCTTTGTCGAAGATTCACCGAATGATATGCCGACCATTCATTGGGAATGGCAACCGGACTCACAAGTGGATCCAAGTTGGTTTGAAACTACAGATGGCCCCAATTCAGTTGTACCGGTCAGTTGGTCAACCAAAGGTCCTCACGTGATTGTGATGCAGGCTTTCGATGATGATGGGGAGACCAGTGGAACAGTCAGTGGTTGGGTCATGGTACACAATGTCGCACCGACCATTGAACCGTACGAGAATCCTCTGCCACTGTGGGAGGATGGTAGAGCTCTTTTCACTCTAGAATTCTCCGACAGTGCAAGTGATATGGACAGTTTGGTTGCATGTTGGGATCTCGATCCTTTCATCAATTTAGATCAAGAAGGAAGTTCTGATGATGACTGTGATGTGGTTGGACCAACCATCAATCACAAGTGGGCTGAGTCAGGCACATATCCTGCGATTTTCCATGTCACCGACGATGATGGAGAGCGAACATCAACCACCGTTAATTTCACAGTCCGAAACCGTCCACCTGTAGCCGAAATTTGGTTTAGTAACCCCACACCAACAGAGGGTGAAATGTTCGGCCTTTCGGGGAACCTTTCCACCGATACACCAAGCGACCAACCCAACTTGGTTTACCGATGGGATTTGGACACATCTGTTGATTCAGATGGTGATACAGACCCTGCCAATGACATCGATGAAATTGGAATGGAGATTTGGATTAAATTCGACAAGCCCGGTGAACGCGGCGTTCGCCTGATGGTTTCGGATGAAGTTGATAGTTCAACCAAGGATTTCACAGTGACAGTCATGGAAGATGAAAGTGGATTCCTTGGCTTCTTTGGAGGCGGCAATAGTCTGGTATCGACAATTGTCATTCTTCTGGGACTTGTTTTGGCTGGACTTTTGGGCGTCCTCGCATGGACTTCACTGCGCGGGAAAAATACAGGTGACCCTTGGGACCAAGCATCTCCAATGATGGAAGTTGAGCAAGAGGCACCCATGGCAGCACCGAATTCAACCATGTTTGCTGCTCCAGTAGCTACAACTCCCGCTCCGGTTGCTGAACCTGTACCAAGTGTAGGCGCCCCTCCAGTGCCTGCTGAAGGATTGCCACCTGGGTGGACGATGGAACAATGGGAGCACTACGGTGCACAGTGGCTTTCACAACAAGCTGAATCTCAGCCGGCACCAACAGTGGTAGAAACCCCCGCCCCAACCCCGACTTTCGCCGAAGATGACTTGGACCTAGACTTCTGAGCGACGTTCATGCGTAAACGGTTGTACAACTTGTTTGGCCTGCCCGAATTGCCAGAGATGGCCTCGGTTGACCTGATCGATTCAGATGTTGCTATTGCTGACCCAGAACCGGTTGAAGTGACAGGTGACCCCATTCACATCCCTCGTCCCATTCGTAAAGTGAAACGTAAGGCTGTTGGTGAATTGAAGTTCCATGATCTGGGTTCAAAGCGATGGCTTGAATGGGCTGCTTCCAAACAAGGTTTACCTCAACGTGGATTGCGATATGTTCGGCCAGATGAGATGCATCGCTTGCCCCTAGATGCCATGTCAGCCAGGCTCCATCAAGGCGACATTTGCATTGTCGATATGAGCAGCCTTGCGCACATGGATAGTCAACGAAGTGCTCTCTCTCGTCAGGTCCAAGACATGGCCAATTATGGTGGCCTTCCAGTGTTTGCTCTGGATGATTCAAACCGATTGTTACTGGTTCCAGGAAGGGGGTCACGTATTGACACTGAAACCCATGAACTGGGTGGCAATTCAATCCTTGATTAATTTCGATAGCCTCGAACTTCAAAAGACCATGATGACCCATCCGGTCCACTGGTCAATCTGTCCCATCCAAATTGTGCCAACAATGGCCTCCAAGTTTCAGGGTCAGGCGGCATGTCCCGTTTTGTGCCGACATCAGGTCTCAAAATATTCCGAATCCTCAATATTGCCAAAGTCGCAACTGAATCGGGCAATGGATGCAATTCTACAACTTCGCATTCGAGCACAGCAGTTGAAATTGGATGATAGGGAGGATATCCATTTGGTGAATCAACCGAATCATCTAGGCCATCCCATTCACTTCTCTCTGGTGGAATCGATTCCGCGGTCTGGTTGACCACCAAGGATGCATCCCATGTCCCTGGAAGGACCATGGCACTGACCTTTGATCCATTTCGAAGGTTGACCAACGTGTCGCGAGGACGCCCTTTTCGATCTTGGCTCAATGATACGCCGAGTAATGGAGGTGTATTCGCCAACACTGAAACACTGGTGACCGGACAAAGGTTTTCGACACCATCCGCATTGACGGTGGAAAGCAAAAGGACAGGTCTCGGTGCGACCAATGTAGACAACCATGCGCTTCTTTCAGGATGCTCTAACATGTCAACATCGATATTTCGAATATCCTCACCCATTGGTTCACCAAGGAAATTTGGTCGTTTTCGACCTGCCTCCCCATCTGTTTCAAACCAATCATCGAGTTCTCCACGTTCAACCTCAGATAATGAATAAGCGGTAAAATCTCGATAGGCGGCCCATCTCTGAATCTCAGTTGCGTCCTCTTCACGGTTTTTTTTACGGTTGATACTAGCATCCGCGTACAAGACACATCGGCGTAGGAAATCGCAGACAGCCTCCTTACTCATGTCCTCACCGTTTCGCTCGGGTTGGCCCCGACTATTCAACTGGCCACTTTCGCCATTCTCCGCCAGTATTTTCTGGTCGGTAGAAATTTTGACCACTACCCGATGGCCATTCTACCCACTCAAAACCTTCTTTCTTGGTTGTATTCTCAATTTCGAGCGGTGGCCCATCTCCTGATTCGTTGACAGCGTCAGGCTCTGTTGTGTGT
>CAZXVR010000181.1:0-2982 GCA_964644485.1 uncultured Candidatus Poseidoniales archaeon
TCCCCTGTTCACCGGTCGCCCAGTGGCCTCATGTGAGGCATCCTCGCGACTCGCCCCCCCTATATGAACGGCTCGCAGGCAACGAAATGCCCCTATGGGGCAGGATTCACATTTGATGGCAAATTACGTATCCTTTTTCAGATTCGGTAATGAATCCCTGTGTTTCGTTTGATTGGACACCATATTCCCTCATCTTTCGATCGATTGCAGATTGTAATTTCGGTTGAATATCAGGGTCAATTTGGCAACGTAATTTCAAACTTGAAACCCCTGCTGAATTTGCAGTTTCAGTAACTTCCTCTAGAGATTCAAAGGAAATCTCTGAAGTAGTACCTACGACGCGCCCGGTAATCTGAACGAAATCTCTCACGTCCGTTTGTTCTGAAATTGCATTTTCCCCAATCAATACAGGTCGTCTCCCGGTGAGTTTCATCCAACGAGAATCTCCTGCACCCATTGCGCTATTGCGCCAGGATTCGGCCAATCCACTAGCGATAAGACATGGATCGACGATGGTCAGAAATTGCCCAACCACAATCGGCTTTATCTCAACATTCGGCACTTCCTGTATTCCTGAGAGTATACTCACTCCTCCATCCTTTGAGAGTCGCACCAATCGATTCGATTGAGAATCTGAACACGAGCCCACCCATAGGGACAACCGATCGACACGTCCTCGACCCTGAGTCATCCATTGCCAAGTATGGGATACATCGCCCCAGATTGAGGAAACAATAGCCTCTACTTCCATGCGTTGCGCGTCCGACAATCTTGGCGACAAATCAAGAATCAGTGCAGGCAATCTCGCGAGGAAAGGGGCCCACGCTGATAGGAGTTGGTCCAGGCGGGGTTGCATTTCATCCAAAGTGTGCTGTTGGGCGTTTTGCGGCCTCGCCGGATCGATGTGCAACAAAGCGATTGGCGAGCTTACTCCAATACTTTGGTGATAGGTTTGTAAAATTGAGTCCGCAACAATTCCATCCCCCCAAAGGACCCTACTTGTCCCCCCCCATTCTTGTCCTGCCCATACCGCGCAACGTTCGAGGTTAATCGCCGCAAGTGGTGCCACCGCACCTGACAATTCGATTCCCAAACCTGGGCGATTTAGAACTGAACAAAGTGCACTCAATTGAATTGCACTACCACAGGCAGGATCTAGCACAACACCCGGCGGGATTTCGCATGATTCCAACAATTTCGCGCGTGCGAGGGCGACCGGCCATGGTGTTGCCAATCGCCGCATCTCATCCGTTGAATGAAAGGAGAGACCAGTTTCCTCCTCGCGCGCGGGCGCGCTAGAATCGGCATATGCCCGGGCATTGTCATCCGGAATCATCACCACCGGTTTGATATCCGCCATGTAACGAGCATGTGGTGACTATGCAAGTCCCTTTCGGCTCACAATTCAGATGAACAATTGCTCAAGTTCTAAATTAAACAAGAGCCATGAATCTTGGAGTTCATGTCCGTCACTATTGCCATAAGCCAAATCAGGAGGAAGGAGAATCCGGTGATTTGTTCCCGACAATGTGAGCGATTCTTGCATGTCTGCATCCAGCCCCACAAGGCCCCAACCAAATCCTTCGATATAGCAGACCCATGGGACCGGTGGTTCGGTATTGCACATCGGATCTTCCCCCGCCGTCGCTGGAAGGGTGCCAGAATCCAATTGCTCATTCGAGTCAGCATCCCAGACGGTGTAAGCAACACTCATTCTTTCGCTTCTAGCATGGCGATCTCGATCAGACAGATCCGAAAACATATCCACATCCAAACTGACTTTGGCAGCTGGCAAGGAAACGTGAACAATTTCGATTGTAAATTGGGACTCTTCAACCAAGGACTCAAGCCTGAGAGGAATGACGATTGCATCTCCAGCATCAACCGATGTGACGGCACTTTGTCCGTTTCCATCGATCGAAATTGCAGCATGGTTAATCTCAATCGAGAGAGGCAGTTCGCGTTCATCATCGACATTGTGAATGGCCAAGTGTGCATAATCGCCTACACCCTGGTGCTCCCAAATGCATTCCAGTTCACCGGGGAACCAGAACACTTCGTCCTGTTCAGCTAGATTTGTGGGCCAGTTCCAATCTCCATTTCTAGCATCACAGCCCTCGAAAAGAAGGGTGGCTTCCCACGTCCATCGCCCATCGACTTGAATGTCCTCTTCGGCAACAGCAGCAAAGGCACCTTCGAATTGGTTGAGGAATGAATTGGCTGCGAATCCAAGCCAAATTGCAGATAGCAGTAGCATTGCAATCGTGCCGAAACTGGCGAGTATAGAAATGCGTGGGACCGCCATCTCATTGAGCCCGATTGGCACGACGGGATGTTCTTCCGCCTCAGGCCGATCCGAAATCCAAGTCCCGCTCACGAGGATGTCTACACCGCCGACCTGCTTGAACGTTACCCGTCCCTCTATGAGGGACGATTTCTCAATCTCGAGCCAATTGCATGTCGTGCCTGGTTCCCAACCAAGCGACAATTCCCAACTCAATGCCAAGTGCTACAAGCATGAGTAGCAGCATGTTCGGCTCGAGAATTTGGCCTTGTAGAATCAACAATGCAAGGCACAGTGCTAAGACAAGATCGAGAGCACCCATGACCCGCATGCCTCGACGAAGTTGCAGGATACCGCCCACCCAAGTCGCCAATGACAAGGCCAAAACGCAGACGACCAACCATGGCGACCATCCAGCGATTGCAAAGACACCAACGGGGAGGATAATATGAGCATTCCATAGCCATGCAGTCGTCCATTTCGGCATCCCTGCAAAGACGGTGTATACTTGGGCGAAAACCATCGCACATCCTGTCGCCAATATTGTCCATTGCAATGCATTTCGATAGCCATCGCCCTCGGTCCATACGAGGAAAGCAAACAGTCCACCCAAGATGGCGTGAACGGATAGAGCAACACCAGCAGGTTGTTTCCAATTGAAAGAACGCTTCATGCACAGAATTCCAGCCATTACACCC
>CAZXVR010000182.1:0-2972 GCA_964644485.1 uncultured Candidatus Poseidoniales archaeon
CCCATACTGGAACATTGGGGTGGCAACTATTGGAAGGTGGGACGTGGTACAGTGCCACACACCAGCCCGACAGTACATTGCGACTAGAGGGTGTACTCGATCTAGACGATTCGATGCGGATTAGACACGCCGAACACCGGATTGAGAGTGTGTGTGCTACGAACCTTCATGCTTCAGCAGAGTCGTTGAATCATTACCGAGTTCCGATTCTCGATGGGTCCATCTCAGCAACTCCACTCAATGCACTGACAACTTTGCTAGGTGCTAACGAATTGAGTTTTGAACAGGACGGGGAAACTATCCAGCATATCATCTCAACAGATGAAGTTTGGACTCAGACTGATCTCAGTGCTACAGATGGAGAATCATGGATTCACAGTGAAATGCCATTGCGAGTCGTCATGTGGCGAGGAGTGGGTGGCGCATTCCTAGCCACGCCCGATCAACCTGCACCGGACTCAAATGAAGGTCGAAGTTGGACGCTGCCGTTGATTGCGGATACTCATGCTGTCCACGTGGAGTCGGATTCGCCGTTCACAATTGAGTGGGAAGTTGGAGAAACTCTGGGTTCCGGAGCATCTTCGACTGTTTCGGTCGATCAATCCCCTTCGGGTGAAAGTGAAACTATCCATTCATGGCAAGGGGAGATTACAACGTCTCAGGCGGAACAATTGGTGGTTCGAACGTCTAGTAATGCTAGATTAGTTCTCCATTGGGGGGATGCTGTAGAACTTGATGGAACTGGGCCTGGGGCGATTGCTTGGCCTGACCGTACTGGTTCGTGGACAGGAGTCCATTTCCGACCGCCTGCAATGAATGGTTCATTACTGATTCACAACCCGAACAGTGTGCCAACGACAGCGAAGATTGGTAATTTGTATTATGCAATCAGTGGCCACTCTAACATTAGAATTCCGTGGGATGCAAGTCAACTATCGTGGATTGAAGGGGGTGCCCCTCTACACGTAGAGTGGGTTTTAGACACACAATCTGTGGGCAACACAGCCACTCATGCGGCCGGTTGGCGCCCCGGGAGTTTATCGTTGACGCCAGCAACGGATACCGGAAGGTTGTCGGGTTCGAATTGGAAGTTTGAAGCACCAACCAGTGGAGGGAATGCGGAAATTCCCGAACTCGGTACGACGGAGCTGATTCTGCAATCTGCATCACCCACGGTGTCGTGGGCAACCAGCAATTCCAATGGCCAAACCAATCACAGTCAACCGGCGACAGTAGTGACGTTAGATAGTACTCATATCGGAACAGTTTCTCTAGAGGTCAACGATGGTGTGCTACGAACTTACACATCCACAGGGGGCAGTGGTTCAACTGAGATTCTCGAAGATGGTGCAGAGCGTTGCGTCACAGTTGGAATTCGGGCATCTGGTTGGATTCAAATCGAACTTCCATGGATAGCCGTAGACAATTGGAAAACCAGTGACATACGAAACGCTTGGCAGGATGGATCACATTTCTTTGGCTTACAACTCTCGATCCGGGGCGCTGTGGGTGATGAGACGCATGTCACACTCGGTTCAGCATGGGCGCTTCATCTTCCACGCCTCACCTATACCTTCGATTCGAGTGTGTCCGATCTCCAAATCCTCACCAGAGGCGGGTTTGTCGGCACAAACCATCCAGAATACAAAGCCGACGTTCTGATTCCACCACCTTCTCGAGAGGGGCCCGGTCCCCGACTCGCTGCAACCGTTCCTGTGGCAATGCCAACGATGGATTCGGTTGGGGGTTCAACTCAACTGGATCTAACACTCACACTTGATGTGCGTGAACAGGTTGTATCAATGGATGCGCACCAGGTTCGTCGTGGCTGGGATGGACCGTATGCGGTTGCCATCGCAGCAGAAAGTGCAGCTGAGGTTGAATACTCATCTGATTGGTTGGCTTTCCCCGGTCAATTGGAAATGTTGACAGATTACGTTGGATGGGTGCAAACATCGCCGACGATGCCCGAGGTTGTCTATCATGCCGGGGGCCAATCAGTACTGTTCAATCTTCAAGTGGCCAGCCTAACCAGTCAATCGGCCCTAGGGGGACCTCAATGATGGCGAGAAAATTTGTTGATGATGATTCCGCGGCCGCAACGGAGATTGGGTATGTATTCACATTCCTACTAGGACTTATGTTCCTCTCCGCATTTTCAATATGGGTGTGGGATCTTGAAGTGTCGACACAGAATCGGTGGACTGAAGAGGCATTGGAAGAAAATCTTCTCTCCGTTGGTGCAGCTGTTGAAAGGGCGGATGAGGCGGCGCGATTGGATGTAAATGCCCGTTATGCCGAACCTGTGGAATTGCATTTGTCGACAGCGACGGGCCTCAATCTTGAGATGTGGTTGACGGATGACGCTGTACATCTTTCGGATGGTGAGCAGGTTTACCGTACAAGTCAGCCCATTTCGGGCGCTGCAGCAACCAGTCATTCCGGGGTCGTCAATCTCGCAGGTGTGGAAACGATTTGGGTCGTTTTGGATTCAGGTCAAGTGACCATTCAGGTCGAGCAGCCTGGTTTCTAATGGCCGCCCATGATGGCGCGGTGCATCTGACCCTGTACCTCGCGCATCCGGGCGCCTGCGCCAAGTTCTCGGAAAACGGTCAAGGCACGTTGAAGGTAATTCATTCGTTCTGACTTCTCAGGAGCGGCCTCGCCCAAGCGGGCCAATAATTCCCCAATGAGAGGTCGGAAATCGTTGGCTTCAGCCATGGCCAAACCATCCAGATAGTGCTCAACGGCCTCTTCAGGACGTCCAGCGTCAGAAAGAGCCTCCCCCAACAGGATGGTGATTTCAACGGCACTACGTTGATCGGTCTCTTCTGCCATTTGTTCCAACGCTTCTGAATAATGATGGAGGGCTAGATCTGCATCGCCTGTTCTGGCATAAAATCGACCTAGGACGGCTCGGGAACGAGCATGTAGGCCAATGTTCTCAGAGTTCTCTGTTTCTTCGTATGAGG
>CAZXVR010000183.1:0-2952 GCA_964644485.1 uncultured Candidatus Poseidoniales archaeon
GAGAGTAGAGCATCCATATCGACATCCCCCAATTGAGATAGTCGCGATTGGAAATCTGATTCAACTTGTAACCAAGAAACCGTTTCAGGGTAGATCGCTTCGTAAATGGTGGGCGTCCCAGCTGCAGCCCAGCAAAATCGTTCCAATCCGTATCCGGTATCGATAATTTGCAATGGCATTTCCCCATAGCGAATGCCCTTAATTTCAACATCCCCATCTTCACGCTCTTCCAGATTCATGAAAACCAAGGTTGCGAGTTCAAGTCCACCGACGATGACCTCCACAGCGGGACCCGCATTTCCGCCCCCTGACCAAGGGTTTTCGACGTATGTGATTTCATTGGGTTCAATGCCCAAACAATTCACAAATAGATCGTCACAATATCGGATGCACTCTTCGACCCAATACTTCACATCTCCTTCATCAGGCCGATTAAAACAGTGATGTGCCATCATTTCAAATGTGGTCAAATGGCGGCCTGAACGGCCGACTGCAGCCACATCTGTCAAACGGATACAGGGTTGTGAAATGGTTAACGGATTTGCAGGAGGTGGGGCAATTCCACCTGTGACATGGGGCTGGAAATCAGCAATGGATGCGATTGTTAGATGGATGTCGTCACGCCAACGAGCGATGACTGGATAGGGGTCCATGCGAGTGTGGCCATTTTCCTCAAAGTAACTGAGGAAGGTTTCTCTCATCGCATCTTTCAGTTCCTTTCCGCGTTGCGGGTACCCATCGATGATTGGAGCGCCGATGAAAGTGTACTCATCTTCCGTTGTATCTCCTGACGTTTCACGTGAAGAATCCCGGGTCCAAAACCACAGGTTGGTGACCTTGCAAACCTTCCGAACAAAACCCTGTTCGTGGAAATAGGGTATGTCGATGTCACCGAAGGCCATGGGCATCCTCAGTAGACCGGAATTGTAGCCCGTTCATGAATGAGTCGGCCGGCACCCATAGGGTGCCGTCGCCGAAAGCGACTTCAAACACAGGCCTTAGCGCAGTGTGTGAGTGGAGACTGGCGAGAGCATATCGAACCGGCCGGGGACGGTCTGCACCGAATCAGAAAACACGGTGCGATGAAAGTGGATGCCATGCTGGTGGCTGATGCACAACATCTGTCGATCCAAACCGATGAATCTCCAGGTCAGTTGGCGAACACTGCTGCATTACCCGGTGTTGTTGGGAATGCATGGGCCATGGCTGATTTCCATTTTGGCTATGGTTTTCCCATCGGTGGTGTGGTGGCAACAGACATCGATAATGGGGGGGTAATTTCCCCTGGCGGGGTTGGGTTTGACATCAATTGCGGCGTCCGATTATGTGCTTTAGATTTGGAGCAAAGTGATTTGCGGGATATGAAAAAGTTAGGACGCCGGCTACAGGGGAGAATTCCAGCCGGGCCCTCGGCCAAAGGTGGGGTTGATTTGACCGAATCTGGCATCGAATCCATTCTTTCGGAAGGAGCGAAGGCAGCCGTCGAATTGGGCCTTGGACACCACGAAGATTTGGCCTCTATGGAATCGAATGGATTGCTTGAAGGAAATGAGCGAAAACTCACAGAGCGGGCGATTCAGCGCGGGATGCTATCGCTGGGTACGTTGGGTTCTGGAAATCATTTCATGGAACTGCAAGTTGTTGATGAAATTCTTGACCCTGATGCTGCGAAGGCCTTCGGGTTGCGCCAAGGGCAGGTGACTGCAATGATTCACACAGGTTCACGTGGCCTAGGGCATCAAGTCTGTTCGGATCATGTTGCGGATTTAGAAGCACGTTACAAGAAAACTGCCAGCGGATGGCATGCGGAAAAATGGGACATTACATTGCCGGACAGGCAGTTGGCGGCCGCACCGTTTCACTCCAAGGAAGGGCAAGCGTACTTTGAGGCAATGCAGGCTGCCGGAAATTACGCCTTTGCGAATCGTAGTGCACTGACACAGCGTTTGAGGGATGCTCTTCGTGCACACCTCGGAACCGATGGTGAATTGGAGGTGATCTACGATGTGTGTCACAACATTGCCAAGGTTGAGCAGCATGTTGTTCATGGCTCAACATGCAACTGCTGTGTTCACAGGAAAGGGGCAACCCGTGCCCTAGGTGGAGACCACACTGAGTTGGCATCAAAATTCAGTGGGGTCGGACAACCCGTCCTGATACCTGGTGACATGGGCACTTCGTCCTATGTCCTCGCAGGCCCAGCCAGTGGTTCGAATGATGCGTTTTCATCCTCATGCCATGGCGCGGGGCGTCAATTGTCTAGGACCCAAGCCCGAAATTCAATCGATGGGCCTGCACTTCGAGAAGAATTGGCTGCAAAGGGAATCGATGTGTATGCGAACACTCCAAACGTACTCTCAGAAGAAGCTCCGGACGCCTACAAGGATGTGGATGAAGTGATTCGGTTGACAAGTCAGGCCGGGCTTGCGCGACCTGTTGCGAAACTACGCCCGTTTTGCGTCATCAAGGGCTGATTCGCTTTTCATCCTGCGTTTGTTCAGAAATATCCCTAAACCAATCCACCAAGCAACCTCAAGAGAAATCAAAATGAGGGTGAGTCCGGCTCCCACTTCAACGCTGAATTGATCAACGCCAGTGGTTTCTGATGCTTGAATCCAAGCTTCCTCAATCTTCATGTGTTTTTCATCCCATGTGTCACATGGAAATGCCCGCGCGAGGTGCCCCCGCTTGGACTGGTGCTGCTCCAGACTGTACTCCGTCCGCTTCTTCCATAATGATGGTCAGTAACGTATTGACGAGTTTGCGGAGGTCCTCCACCTCCCCTTGCAAACTGGCCATCTCTTTTGCTATCGTCAATCTGCGCTCTTCGCTAGTGCTCATGGTTCCCATCCCATCATGAGGGATTTCTCCCTCAAACGGCCCATCTAATCGGACCGGTCTATAAAGGAAACGTTTCTGTTAGGTTTCGGAAACCGTTTCGAAACATTTTCG
>CAZXVR010000184.1:0-2940 GCA_964644485.1 uncultured Candidatus Poseidoniales archaeon
AATGTGTGGTGCTACCGATGGGAATGTCGTGGTAGACCGACCATGCCGGACTTGCCGACCCACGACAATCAGGTAGGAGTCCTGGGTGTGAGTTGACCACACCATCCTGGGGGAAATCGAGAATTTCCCCACGAATGATTCGGGTGCCTCCAAAGACGATGAGATCCAAATCCATGTCGCGAATGTGCGGCATGACCTCCTCTGAATTGTGGATTGGAACCGTTACATGTTCGACATTTAGATTGGCGATTTGGTCCACGATAGTCGGTGCCACAGGGTTACCTTCGATTCGCTTGAGGAACTTCTCTCGTTCCTCGTCACCAATCGCCGAATCTTCTTCGATGATGATGGCAGGGACAAAGCCCTCTGAGAGCATTTGCCGCAGCATCTCTCGCCCATATGGGTGCTCTTTGAGGAGCAGATAGGCAAAGACTGGCGTGTCCCCCATATTCACCCCGAAGGGGTGGAAGATACCCGTTCTTTTCGGTCATGCAAGTTCTATCCAAGGCGATGATTCACAGGTTCCATCGTAGTAGATGGCTCCATATTCGTCCCCTGCACTAAACCGCAATTCTTCACACCCGTAGTCACAAAACCCAATTGGGCTGGAGAAGTACAGATTCGTAGCCCAATAGGATTGATTCCAGGCATCACCATTGACCTCCCAAGTTTGATGATTAGGTTGGATTTGAACCTCATTTCCATTACCCAGTTTGATGTGTAAGGTGACCCAAAGGGTCTGGTGTTCCTCAAACTCATTACTATCTTCAATCCAGCCCCCACCACCATTTTGTAATTTCACAGTAACATTCAACGAATTATCACTTGCAATATCCATCTTTGAGAATTCATAGTCATACCCACCATACATTTCGTCATAACCAACACCACATCCACCAAGATTTCCAGTACAACCCGAGAATGGAATCATTGCAACTACACAGAGTAGCAAAACATGTATCCATTTGCAATTCATGGGAAATCTCTCAGGGTGTAACGCGGCTTCGGTCTCTTGGGAAGAGGACTACTTCGCGCACATTACCGGCTCCGGTGAGTACCATCAAGAGGCGGGCCACACCCAATCCCCAACCCGCGTGAGGTGGGGCTCCGTATCGGAATCCATCGGTATAGAATGTGAAATCAGCAGGGTCCAAATCCATGTTGCGGAGATTCTGCTCCAACACATCGACTCGATGCTCGCGCTGCCCCCCACTGGTCATCTCATCCCGACCATAGTTGAGATCGAATCCGCGAGAGAGTTGCCCTCCTGTCGAGCCTTTCTCAGCATCATCGTGGAAGATGTAGAACGGTTTCATGGACATGGGCCAGCGTGGCAAGAAGTGGAACCCCGGATATTTCGCTGCAATCAGGTCACAGTGATGTGATTCAATGTCATCGCCCCATTCAATTTCTCCACCGCCTGCTTTGACGATTTCAATCGCTTCACAGTATGGGATTCTTGGGAATGGTAGGCTTGGAACGTCCACTGTAATTGGGTCTTGTTCTTGTGACGCGCGATATTCATTGATGACATCGATTAGATTCTGATCGTTGGCTGCGATTTGACTCCAAATGTGGTGAATCATTCTCTCTTGGACACACATGACGTCTTCATCATTCATCCATGCGCCTTCAATATCAAAGGAGATGAATTCGTTGAGGTGCCGATAGGTGTCGTGTTTCTCTGCTCTGAAAGCCGGTCCGATTTCGAATACGCGTTCGAGTCCACCCAGGACCGCGAGTTGCTTGTACAATTGCGGAGATTGGGAAAGGTAAGCATCCGTTTCAAAATACTTCATTGGGAACAGATTGGTCCCACCCTCGGAAGCACTGGCGATAATCTTCGGTGAATTCATTTCGTTGAATCCCTCGGTAATGAGGTGATCACGGCCGTATTGCAGAACCTTCCCTCGAAGTTGGAACATTGCATTCACGTGCGCGCGACGCAAATCGAGATGGCGATTGTCCAAGCGGACATCGAGCCCAACATGGACATCGTCGACAACGCCCACGGGGAGTGGTGTTTCTGCGAGAGCCAAGATTTGCCCCGAGGTCACATTGATTTCGTATTCAGCGGGAGGTTCAGGTTCGCCTTCAGGTACCTTTGGGGGGCGCTTTTGAGCAACGATCCCTGAGACTTGAATCGTAGATTCACGGCTGGCGCTTTGGATGGCGTCAAAGGAGTCCTCATCCATATTGTCCTTCTTGAGGAAAGCTTGCAGGTGCCCAGTGCCATCGCGCAGCATCAGAAAACAGATGGCGCCACGCCCTCGAACCGCTTCTGCGTAACCCGCAACCGTCACTTCGTGCCCAATCATTTGAGCACCCAAATCTCGAACTTCACCCAATGTGTGCGTTCGGTAGTGTGTGGCTTCCCAATCGCGTCCGTCGCGTCCGGTCATGCTCATTGGCGTGCGCGTCCACCACTTGAATCGCACGGCCAAAAGCGGTGTTCATTCCGCCCTCTTTCGTGAAACGCTTCCGCCCTCACCATTGATATGCGGAAGGGGGTTCGCCGGGTTTAATGTCACACGAGAGTTTACTCTTCACATCAGAGTCGGTAACCGCCGGCCATCCTGACAAACTCTGTGATGCCATTTCGGATGCCATTCTCGATGCCTGTTTGCAACAGGATCCTCACGCGCGTGTCGCCTGCGAAACCATGGTCAAAGGAACCGATACAGGAAGCACGATTATTCTCGCCGGGGAGATTACCTGTGCACCACCCCAAATTGACTACGAAGCCGTTGCCAGAAAAACTGCAGCAGCGATTGGTTACACCGATCACGCCTTTGGTATGGATGCCGATACCTGTGAGGTCCAATTGTTGATTTCCACTCAATCTCCAGACATCAGTCAAGGAGTTGATCAAGGCGATATCAATCAAGGTGCGGGAGATCAAGGAATGATGTTTGGTTTTGCCACGGATGAATCTGAGGC
>CAZXVR010000185.1:0-2887 GCA_964644485.1 uncultured Candidatus Poseidoniales archaeon
CAATGACCCTTCACAGTGGTCTGACAATGATGGTGATGGATGGGGTGACAACCCCGCAGGTAACATGCCTGATCACTTCCCTCAAGATGGAACACAATGGACAGATGCGGATGGAGATGGCTGTGGAGACAATCCAGATGGAAACAACGCTGACGTTTGGCCGAACGACCCAACCCAATGCTTGGATTCAGATGGTGACGGGTATGGGGACAATGCCTCTGGAACCAACCCGGATGCATTCCCCAATGATGGCACACAGTGGGCAGACAGTGATGGTGACGGATGGGGCGACAACCCTAGCGGAAACAACCCGGATGCATTCCCTGACGAATATACACAGCAGCAAGACACCGATGGTGACGGTTACGGAGACAACCCCCTCGGTGTGAATCCAGATCAATGCCCCAACAGTCCACCGGGTGCAATCGTCGACAGTGACGGTTGTGCGGCCTCCGAACTCGACGATGACAACGATGGTGTGACCAACGATGTCGATACCTGTCCAAATACACCTGGTGGAGAGGTTGCCGATGCCATTGGCTGCAGTGATTCTCAGAAAGATGGGGATATGGATGGAATTTCCGATGCTCTCGATGCCTGTCCCGGTTCACCACAAGGTGAAGAGGTCGATGGCTACGGTTGCGCTGCAAGTCAGCGCGATACTGACAATGACGGCATCAAAGACCATCTCGACCAGTGCCCAGTAACACCTCCAGGAGCCAATGTGAACGGCTATGGTTGCGCTGATTCCGAGTGGGATGCAGATGAGGATGGCATCTTTGATGCGGATGATCTCTGCCCATACACATCGAACAGTGATGTGGCGGACAGCACAGGTTGTGGTGCACAGCAGCGCGATTCGGACGATGATGGAATTGTCGATGCGGATGATTTGTGTCCAATGACACAGCCCGGTTTCAACGCCGATGCTGATGGCTGTGATGCAACCCAGCGAGATGGGGACGGAGATGGAGTCAATGATGCCATGGACACCAATTGTCCAAACAGCCCTGATGGGCAATCGGTGAACAGCGACGGTTGTGCGGCCTCCGAACTCGATGACGACAACGATGGTGTGACCAACGACTTGGACCAATGTGTAAACACGATGACAACGTGGAATGCTGCTCCTGATGGTTGTTCACCAGAACAGGTAGACACCGATGGTGACTCTGTGATGGACTCAACCGATACATGTGCAGATACACCCGCAGGTGAATCTGCCAACAACGTCGGTTGCAGCCTCAGTCAAATCGACAGTGACGGCGATGGTGTGAATGATGCTGATGATGCGTTCCCAGATGACCCCACAGAGGTTGCTGACAGTGATGGGGATGGTGTAGGCGATGTTGCCGATTACTATCCTTCTGATTCGAAGCGATCTGTAGACGAAGGAGGCGTGTCCATGCCATTCTGGATTGCATTGGTAATCGTTGTGTTCGTCGGCATAGCTGGCATGGCTGTGTTCTTCATGCGCCGTTCAGGAAATGGTGGCGAAGACGAATATGCTGGCGCATTCTCAATGGACACACAACCGGCGCAGAACATCTACGACATGGCAGGCATTGGTGAGCAGAGCATAGAAATGACTCAAACTACAACTCAGCTGATAGCCCCTGCACACGCAACCATCAATGAGCATGGACAAAAAACGTGGATGGATGAGGCAGGAATCTCTTGGTGCCAGGAACCTGATGGGAGCCTCAGGAGATATGATGCTGAAAGTGGAGCATGGGTCTCCCACCAGTGAATCAAATACTGATTGACGTGCGACCTCGAGGTCTTGCGATTACTGGAAATGGATCCGGGTGGACACCTTCGCCTCTGGCTAATGCGACATTTGGGTGAAAATATCTCAGATATTCGCTGGATTGCGCGTTCAACACTGTGGGGATTGTTGCCCGAGCCTTACGAATTTGTCGGACTAGATGTCGAAAGGCGTTTGCGATTGCTACGATTGATTGGATCTCTCTGTGATTTGCGCAAGGGAGAAACTGTACCACTTTCAGTTTACAGTTTCGCAGAATCATCCCTGGTGGGAGCTAGCAAACGGGCTCTACAAATTATCGATTATTGGGTTGCAGGTGAGGTGTTGCCACCCTGGCTTGAGGCACGTTGTATCCAGAGTCGACGTCATCTCGCTAGACGGATCTCAACGGCACTACTTCCCGCACGTCAAGCCATCGATGGTCTGTGGCTGCTAGACATGCCATCGCCCTTCCTACCATTCGCCGTTGCTCAGCATCGGCAGATGTTCGGGGCGAAGAATTGGCTGGTGCATTCAGGAGGGGATCGGTTGTATCCTGGCGTTTGGACATGGACCATTGATCTCTCTGGAAATGGCGAAGTTCTACGGCGAACTCCTGCTGGTTTTGAGCCATTCACGCGCGCCTGCGCGCACCGTGATGCATTTGAACCGAGCAGCAGTGGCGTAGCATGATGGAAGTCTGCATTATTCTCGGATCTCGCTCGGATTTGCCTGTAGCAAAAAAGGCAACAAAGGTACTGGATGACTTTGGGGTCGTACACGAATTGCGGGTGGCCAGCGCGCATCGCGCGCCCAAATATCTGGAAGGAATTATCGACGCTGCACTTGATGCAAATTGTCAGGTCTTCATCGGAATGGCAGGTGTGGCAGCTGCCTTACCTGGCGTCATCGCATCGATGACAACAAAGCCGGTAATCGGTGTGCCCGTAGGTGGAAAAGTACCGCTGGATTCCCTTCTATCAATCGTTCAAATGCCACCTGGTATGCCTGTAGCAACCGTCGGTGTAGATCGTGGAGACAATGCCGCAGTCCTCGCTGTTCAAATTCTGGCCTGCGGAAACGCGGACCTAGCAAGCGACTTCGCCACATACCGTGAAAACATGACAAACAAGGTCATTG
>CAZXVR010000186.1:0-2870 GCA_964644485.1 uncultured Candidatus Poseidoniales archaeon
CTGAATTCAGCATGAGCATCTCGCCGGGTTGGAGTGGGCGAACTTTCTCAGCATCCCCTTCTCCACTGGAAACCATTTCTTTGAGCAAATTGAGTGTAATATTCAGTGTCTCCCAAACAGGGGGCAACTCACCAGCTCTGGCCATCACTTGGCCAGACAAGTTGTCGGATTTGGTATGGAACGGGTCTAGAGGTGTAGCGATTCCACACAATCCACCTGCGTGAACAGAATCGAGATCCAATCCACCAGTTTGGACACTGGAGATCTTTGTTTCAATGGGTTCCCACCTTGCTTTACTTCCCTCGGAAATTTTTCGACCGGGCGCAATTACGATTTCATCCCCTTTCTTGAATTTTCCACAAACCACCGACCCTCCAATGATTCCACCTTTCAATTTAGAAGGGCGAGCTCCGGGGCGATTGATATCGAAAGAGCGAGCGACATACATCAGCCCATTCTCCTTCTCACGTAGATCTGGTGTTGGAATGGTATCTTCGATCGCATCGATTAGAATATCTAGATTGACATCATGATGAGCGCTGACCGGAATCACAGGTGCATTTTCTGCAATGGTCCCGTCAAGGAACGATTTGATTTCTGCATGCGATTCCATCGCCCGCTCACGGGTGACCAAGTCGACCTTGTTTTGTACCACGACAATGTTCTCAATTCCCGCAATTTCGAGAGCCATCAGGTGTTCACGAGTTTGTGGTTGTGGACATTCTTCATTCGCTGCAATCAATAGCAGCGCCCCATCCATAATCGATGAACCTGAAATCATGACCGCCATGAGCGTCTCGTGACCAGGCGCATCGACAAAGGAAACCACTCGAAGCAATTCCTTGTCGACATCATCTCCACCATCTGGGCGTTTGCCCATGGCATAGGTGTCTCCGCCCTTGGTTCGATAGAATGCGGTGTCCGCATAACCGAGTTTGATACTGATTCCACGCTTGCGTTCTTCAGAGTGCGTATCCGTCCAAGTTCCGGACAACGCCTGTGTCAATGTCGTTTTGCCGTGGTCAACGTGTCCAACAAGTCCGATGTTCACCTTTGGTTGGCCGGGGAGCTCACGCTTCTTGGCCATCTGGTGTCACAACTCCTGTTCACTCCGCACTATCTTCAGCCTCGTCGCCAGCAGCATCATCGCTGCCGCCGGAGAAGATGTCTGAGAGCGACTTGTTTCCACTCTCTACAACCTTGAGGTTGATTTGGCGTGTGTCCGAGGAGATAACATTGCCACGGAAAGCCCGGCGCTTTCGTAGTCCATCGTAGGTATACCGATATCGCCCACCCTTCTTCTTCACAATTTTGTGCCCTTTGAAGCCGGTTGACGGAGAGACGAGAACCTTCTTGCGGCCGCCACCATCGAGATCGGCCCGCATTGGTGTGCCAGTGCGATCCGAACCACCTGTGATTTGCAACTTGAAGCCCCCAAGGCTCACATCGCCGTCTCCGACGAAAATTCCGTCAACAGAATCACCGATTTTCTTCCCCAAGAAATGGTTGTAGTTTGAACCGCTAATGTCGACAGCGTATGCCTTTCCTCCACTGGAGGGGTCCGTATCGTTGACGACCGCTTTGAAAACTTGCTCAGCCATGCTCAATCCTCGTGCGACTCGGCGACAGATGCCCCCTATAAGAGCGGTTCGGCCGATTCCACCGTAGGTGGATTGCACGGTTTCGCCAAAATCATTGCTTTAGGGCATGCTCAAGGCGGTTTTCGAGTTGCCCTGGCAAACTATGTGGCATCGTGATATGTTGCGTTCGCCCTCGGCCAGCCTTCGCCGTTCCAGTACGCGATTCCATCAGACCCCGAGTCTCAAGTATTTTCAGGTACTTCCAGAATGTTGTATGTCCGCGCGGCTTGACTTCGTATTCCTCACAGACAACTTGGTACAATTTTTCAGCATCACCCGAAGTCACTTCTGGATCACGTCGAAGTCGACGACAGATGGCGAGCAGAATCATTTGTTCATGTTGGTTGAGTTCATCAACCACACTCGGCTCGACAACACGGCCACGCGAAACCGCATCCCGTTGTACGTGACTGGCCGCTACCTCCGGGAAGCCCCCTTTCTCGGCCCGCATGACTGCCGCCTCCAACAACTCGATGGCGACCCGTGCATCACCTGTATCTGCGGAGGCTTGCCCAATCAAAGTAAGAATTTCCTCACTCACAGAACCTGTTCGTGTTGCCAGGGCCGCGCGTTGTGCTGCAATCGCCGCCAATTGTGTTTCATTGTAGGGTTTCAGCGCCAAGTGATTTGAACGACCAAAGCGGGAGATGACTGCACCTTCCAGTTGATCCAAGACCTGCTCTTGACTAATCAGAATCAGCGACAATGTTCCTGTTTCATCTCGCCCTTCATCAATTCGGAGGAGTTGGTAAAGTAGATCCCCGCCTTCTCTTCGCATCAGATGATCGACCTCATCGAGAATGAGCAACATGTGTTGATTGCGGGTTCGAAGATTGCGACGGATACCTTGGATGACTTCTGAAGCGGAGAATCCTCGGTCGGGATGTCGGTCATCGAGCGCCTTCGCAATCCTTTGCAGAACCTGAGAGGTCGTCGGGTGATTGCGGCAATTGACATGTACTGATTGTATGGCTCTCACGCCAGATAGATGGCGTGCCAAATCATCTGCAAAGGCACTGCTGAGGACTGTTTTTCCACTACCGACATTGCCGGTGATTACCGCTCGGCACGACATTCCCGGTGTTGCAATGCTTGCAAACATCGCACCGAGCTGCTCTTGTTCATCTTCACGGCCGACGAGATTTGGCGGTGCCCAATCGTAGGAAAGCGGCGCCGCATCGAGCAAGATGAGGCCCGCGCCAATCCGATTCAGGTATTCAGCCATCGAGG
>CAZXVR010000187.1:0-2840 GCA_964644485.1 uncultured Candidatus Poseidoniales archaeon
ACGGACACGCTCATGGCCCAGGTGGACACCATCACCATCACCATGAGCCCGAGGGCGAGAAGGGCGATGACTGCGGTGATGATGACTGCTGCTGAAGGCCCTCGTACGGAACGATTGAAGGGGCGTATCGTCCCGTAGCCACATGAGGTGGAAGCGTGAGACAGCGGAAGGATTCCTTTGAAACCTTAGGTGGACTTCCAATTTCACCCATCCCTAATGCCAATGATGTCTCCAGTCAAACCGAAATTCCCGGTGAAGCGCCTTACACTCGTGGCGTACACGATACGATGTACAGAGGTAGATTGTGGACCATGAGGCAGTATGCTGGATTCAGTTCTGCCGAAGAAACGAATGCTAGATTTCGAACGCTTCTAAATCGCGGCCAAAGTGGACTATCAGTTGCCTTTGATTTGCCAACCCAATTAGGCATGGATAGTGATGACCCACTCAGTTTGGGGGAAGTCGGACGCGTTGGTGTTGCCATTGATTCAATAGTTGATATGAGGGAATTATTTGATGGAATTCAACTGGACAAGGTTTCTACCTCGATGACAATCAACAGTCCAGCAATTATTCTTCTTGCGATGTATGTGGCAGTAGGGGAGGAGCAAGGTGTCGATCCACATGTCTTGCGTGGCACAGTCCAGAATGATATACTCAAGGAATATATCGCTCGAGGTACTCATGTTTTTCCACCCGAACCGAGCATGAGGCTGATTACAGATCTCATCGAATACTGTGCTGAAAATCATCCTGTGTGGAATACGATCAGCATATCTGGATATCATATTCGTGAGGCTGGAGCGACTGCAGTAGAAGAATTGGCATTCACACTTTCCAACGCGTTGGCATATGTGGATGCAGCACGGTCGAGAGGCATGGATGTTGATGATTTTGCGCCCCGTCTCTCATTCTTCTTTGGATGTCACAATGATTTCTTTGAAGAAGTCGCTAAGTTCAGGGCCGCGCGAAGATTGTGGTATCGACTCATGAAGGAACGATATCAACCAACGAATGCGAAATCATCGATGTTGCGATTTCACACACAGACGGCGGGTGTCACATTAACCGCCCAGCAGCCATTGAATAATGTGGCCCGTGTTGCCTATCAAGCCATGTCAGCAGTACTTGGTGGGACGCAATCTCTACACACAAATTCGTATGATGAAGCAATTGGTTTGCCAACCGACGAGAGTGCAACGATTGCACTGAGGACACAACAGATTCTTGCTGAAGAAACAGGTGTTGCTGATGTTGTCGACCCCATGGCAGGGTCGTATCATGTCGAAACGCTGACTAATATTATCGAAAAGGAAGCCTATGCGCTGATTCATGAAATCGATGAGATGGGTGGTGCATTGGCAGCACTCAGAACAGGGTTCCAACAGCGCCGAATTCACGAGTCTGCATGGAAGCAGATGGTTGATGTTGAAAATCTCAACCGAAAGGTGGTCGGTGTGAATCATGCTCAAATGACGGATGAACCTGAAATTGAAGGGCAGCCGATTGATCCGAGCATAGCAGAACAACAGTATCAGAAATTGGCTCAATTACGTTCAGAACGAGATAATGAAAGGGCAACTGAGGCTTTGTCAATCCTAACGAAAGCTGCGGGTACTGACGAGAATATATTCCCAATGATTCTCGATGCCGTAAAGTCAGAATGTAGCGTGGGGGAAATCATGAATGCAATGAAAGTAGAATTTGGGACGTGGATGGCCCCTAGTGGTTTCTAGGTGATTGAATGGTTGATTGGAATGTTCGACTCGACCACATCGGTATCGCTGTGAATGATTTAGATTCAGGGAGTAAATTCTGGAGATTGATTGGCCTCGAACAGGGTGACGATGAAATCAACGAAGAACAGGGTGTTAATATTCGATTCTTTTCAACAAATCACAAGGCCGATTCCGTGAAAATGGAACTTCTAGCACCCACTGGTGAAGACACGCCAATCGATCGTTTTCTCAAGAAGAAAGGGCCGGGAATGCAACAAATTGCATTCAGGGTTGACCTAGGTTTTGATAGACTATTGTCAAAATTGAAGTCTGAAGGAATTCGACTGATTAATGAAATTCCAACTGAAGGTGCCAACGGCAGTCGAATTGTCTTCGTTCACCCATCTAGTACCGGAGGCGTTCTTGTAGAATTAGTACAGTATTACGATTGATCTCAGGTAGTAGATATGATGAAAACACTGCTAAAAGTCACTGATGTCACGAAAACATTCGCTGATGTCACGGCACTCTCGACTGTGACGGTCGATTTCAATGCTGGCGAAGTTGTTGGACTCGTCGGCGGGAATGGTGCCGGAAAAACCACACTTCTACGCCTACTTTGTGGCCTGTACCAACCAACATCAGGGGCTGTCCAAGGCGTAGTCGATGAGCGGCCTGTAGATATTCATTTGATGCGAGAGCATGTGGGGGTTGTTCCAGAAGCCACTGGTCTGTATGCTCGTTTGACAGCATGGGAAAACATTCGGTATCACAGTCGATTGAATGGCATTGAGGATGATATGGCTTGGACGCGGACCGAACGATTTGCAAAACTACTGAATTTCGATCATGATTTACATCGTTCTACTCGTGGTTTTTCACGAGGTATGCGGCAGAAGACTGCGTTGTTACGTGCACTATCACATGGTCCCGAAATATTGCTTCTCGATGAACCCACAGGAGGGTTGGATGTTACCAGTGCTAGAATGGTCAGAAAATTGGTTCGTAAACTCGGTGATGAAGGTGGCACGGTCATCTACAGCACCCACAATCTTGCAGAGGCTCAACAGGTCTGTGATCGAATCATCATCATTCACAATGGAACGATTCGAGCAGACGGTG
>CAZXVR010000188.1:0-2764 GCA_964644485.1 uncultured Candidatus Poseidoniales archaeon
AAGTCGCAAAGACAGCCCTTACTGGGAAGTCCGCAGGTGCTGTCAAGGCATTCCTTGCCGACATTTCAGTTGACGCAGTTCAAGCGGTCGTCCGCGAAGAAAATGGTGAGGTCCACGTCGATCTAGATGATATCAAGATTGAGAAGAAGCAAGGTGGTTCGATTCGTGACAGTACCCTGGTCGATGGAATCATCCTCGACAAGGAACGCGTACACAGTGGGATGCCTCGCAGCGTTTCAGGTGCCAAAATCGCACTCATCAATTCCGCTATCGAAGTGAAGAAGACTGAAGTCGATGCTAAGATTCAGATTACGGATCCAAGCATGTTGGCCCAGTTCCTCGATGAGGAAGAGAATTACCTTCGCAGCCTTGTCGAAAAGATTCAGGCTTCCGGCGCCAATGTCGTCGTTTGTCAGAAAGGTATCGATGACCTTGCACAGCACTATATGTCCAAGGCCGGTTTGTTCGCCGTCCGTCGCGCCAAGAAATCCGATATGGAGGCGCTAGCCAAGGCAACCAGCGGCCGAATCGTCACCAATATCGATGATTTGGGTAGCGATGACTTGGGCGAGGCGGCCAAAGTCGAAGAACGCAAGATTGGCGAGTCCGACATGGTATTCTTGACAGGTTGCCCCAAAGCCAAGAGCGTCAGTGTATTACTACGCGGGGGGACGGAACACGTTGTCGACGAGATTCGTCGAGCATTTGACGATGCAATCGGTGTTGTCAGTGTAGCGCGCGAAGATGGTGCAGTACTCACTGGTGGCGGTTCAGTACTCGCCTCCCTCTCCAGAGATTTGCGAGCGTATGCAGAAGGTATTGGAGGCCGCGAACAGATGGCCATTGAAGCCTTTGCAGGCGCCCTTGAAGTGATTCCTAGAACACTTGCAGAGAATGCCGGTCTCGACCCAGTCAATACGATTATCGCAGTTCGAAAGGCTCACGCGGAAGGCAAGTCTACCTACGGCGTGAACGTCTATGAAGGCGGAGTCATGGATATGCTGGAGGCCAATGTCCTTGAGCCGGTCCGTGTGGTCGATCAAGCCATTCAATCTGCAACCGAGACGGCGGTCATGATTCTTCGAATCGACGATGTCATCTCAAGCCGTGCTGGTGCCAATGGTGCCATGCCCGATATGGGCGGCATGGACATGGGCGGCATGGGCTTCTGAGCGCCTCGCAGGCTCCCTTTCACCCCCATAGGTTGAAGAATCGAATTCCGGTGGACGGACTGTTCAGCCCGTAGGGCTGGGTGGTGTCCAAGAATGAGTGCGGTCGTCAAAGTCTGGATTGATGAGGGCTGTATCACCTGTGATGCGTGCGAAAACATCTGTCCAGAGGTATTCCACGTCGAAGATGACACTTGTATCATTGTCGATGGCGTCAACCCCAACGAATGGGGGGACGACATCATCGAGGCAGCTGAAGCTTGCCCTGTCGACGTCATCTTGTACGAAGTCGCAGGGGCGGAGGAACCGGTAGCAGAAGAGGCGCCCGCAGAAGTCGCTGAAGTTGAGGCACCCGCTCCGGCAGCACCCGCTCCGGCAGAAGCCTCTGGAGACGGTGCACTCGACGCAGTGATGGCCGGTGATCGTGATTTGCACATTCTCTTTGGTAGCCAATCCGGAAATTCAGAAGGACTCTGCACTCTAATCGCCAAGAAGGCGGCCGCCTACGGTCTGGTTGGCCATGTTCACGACATGGACGGCTTCGATTTAGGAAGCATGGCCGGGATGAAACGGGTTTTGATTGCCTGCTCGACTTGGGGCGAAGGGGAACAGCCCGACAATGCGGAGGAACTGTACAATCAAGCCAAGGCCGCCGCCAAAATTCTCACAAACACGCATTTCTCCGTCTGTGCCCTAGGTGACACCTCCTACGAGTTCTACTGTCAATCCGGCAAGGAATGGGACGAGATTCTTGAGAAGATGGGGGGGACTCGGATTCACGACCGTGTAGATTGCGATGTGGATTATGACATCCCAGCCGCTGCTTGGACATCTGAAGCACTGTCTCGTATTGCATGCGTTGATGATTCTGGAACATTCCACGAAAATCTCGTAGCCGAGATGGCAGACCATGCTGCCGGCGATTCAGCAGCAGGTGGTGGCGGCGATGTTGCGACCGTGGCCATGCCAGAAATCCAATTGGTCGCCAATATTTTCCGATACAATGCAGATACTGGTGAAACCGGTGTTGATTCTTGGGCCTGTGCGATTCCTGGACATCACAGTGTACTCGACTTACTTCGCACTCTCAAAGCAACGCAGGATGGAACACTGACATTCCGGGATGGCGCTGCCGATGACCCGACAACAGGTGTTTGTGTCAATGGGCGCCTTGTGCTACCTGGCCTCACACGACTTTGCGATGTCGCCCGGGACAAGGGCGAAGGCGCACAGATTCGCATCGAACCGGTTGCAGCATACGACGTCATTCGTGATTTGGTCGTCGATTACAGCTCTTACGACAACCTCCGCGCCGCGTCCAAACCTTGGTTTGTAGGTGGTCAGCGAGAAGGGACCTACGCTGGCAAGTTAGTCATTGGAACGCTGGATCCCGTGGTTGCTACTGAACTACACGCATCCAATGAAATCGCAAGTCCGCAACTTTTGCACGCGACCAGCGATGCTGTACCTTACAATCGATCTTACATGGGCCCCGCTCTAGTCAGTCATCTCTGGAATCGCTCGTGCGACCCCAGAATCTCCGACAAATCACGCAAGGCGATTCTTGAGGGTTTGGCGAGTACCAATGGAGTCAA
>CAZXVR010000189.1:0-2758 GCA_964644485.1 uncultured Candidatus Poseidoniales archaeon
AGCAGCCATAGCAGTCAACATATTGCTTCCGTTGATAATTGCCAACCCATCACGTGCCTGCAACACCAGAGGTTGAAGTCCGGCACTTTCGAGAGCAGCATCGGCAGGCATTCGCTTACCATCATAGATAACGTCCCCTTCACCCATCATTGCCATAGCGATTTGAGACATGGGTGATAAATCTCCACATGCCCCAACTGAACCTATTGCCGCAGCGATTGGTGTAATTCCACGATTTAGCATATTCAACATCTGTTCTGTAACCTCGGATCGACCTCCAGAATTACCATGACAGTGTACGTTGATTCTACCGCCCATTGCACCTCTAACTACATCCTCATCCATAGGATCTCCGATACCTGCAGCGTGGGAGTAGATCAGATATCGTTGGAATTCTTCAACCTGCTCAGGATTGAGGACGACTTCACTGAATTCCCCTATCCCAGTCGTCACTCCATACATGACTTCATGATCGTCAATTTTGGATTGGATAACCGCACGACATTCCTCATTTCGATTCCAAGCAACCTTGGAATCGCTGACATTGTTTCGATTTCTAGCGACAGATGCAACATCGTAAATGTTGAGATCATTACCATTCAACTCAACAGCCATGATTCGCGCTACTGAGGTGCGGAATATAACCGTATCAGAAGCGCAGAGCCTTGTCAATTAGAGCCTCATCCGCATGATTCGGCAATGTAATACGCAAATATTCATCTCCGTCCATGGCCTTCATTGCAGCATATTCAGCGCCTTCATTACGACCCCATGCCCGTCTTGCAACGCCGTTATTCACATCCCAACTAAGCATTGAATGTAGACGATTCGCAGCATCATCAGAACCATCGAGTACCAATCCGAATCCACCATTGATAACTTCCCCCCATCCAACACCACCGCCATTGTGAATACTCACCCATGTGGCGCCTCGGAAACTGTCACCCACGAAGTTCTGAATAGACATATCAGCGGTAAACATAGATCCATCTCGAATATTTGCGGTCTCACGGTATGGTGAATCCGTACCACCAACATCATGGTGGTCCCTCCCCAATACGATTGGAGCGCTGATTTCACCATCTCGTATGGCACGATTGAAAGCATCTGCTATTTGTCGACGCCCCATCTCATCTGCATACAATATACGCGCTTGACTGCCGACCACTAGATTGTTAGAACCAGCTTGTTCAATCCAACGGATATTATCCAACATCTGCTGACGAATTTCATCATCACAATCATTTGAAAGTCGAGTCAACACCTCAATTGCAATTGTATCGGATGTGGTCAAATCATCTGGATCCCCTGAACAACATACCCATCGAAATGGGCCAAATCCAAAGTCGAAACACATCGGGCCCATGATATCTTCAACATATGATGGATATCTGAATTGACCATATTCATCTGATACATCCGCGCCCGCGCGTGAACATTCTAGAAGAAATGCATTTCCATAATCCCAGAAATGCATTCCACGAGCGGACATTGAATCAATTGCTGCTGCATGACGAATCAAACTATTATCGACAGCAATTTTGAATTCTTCGGGTTTGTCAACCATACATGACCTAGACTCAGCCAACGTCATATTCACAGGATAATATCCACCCTGCAATGGATTGTGCAAACTGGTTTGGTCGCTTCCCAGATCGACCTTTACATCACGTTCTACGAGACGTTCCCATAAATCGACAACATTTCCAATATATGCAATCGATTTCGCTTCATTTTTTCCACTAGAGTAAATCATCCGATCGATGGCCTCGTCAACATCTTCGACTATTTCGTCAACCCACCCCTGTTCAAACCTCTTGTGCGCAGCAGACGGATTGATTTCAGCAACTACACATGTGGCTCCTGCAATCACTGCAGCCTTCGCCTGTGCACCCGACATACCTCCTAATCCCGATGTCACGAATGTCACTCCAGACAAATTGTTTCTACCCAAATATCGACGAGCAGCGTTTAGAATGGTAATCACCGTGCCATGTACAATACCTTGAGGGCCGATGTACATGTATGATCCAGCGGTCATTTGCCCATATTGACTAACACCAAGCGCATTCATCCGTTCGTATTCATCTTTGGATGAATAATTTGGAATCACCATACCGTTCGAAACTACCACACGTGGTGCATTTGAGTGACTGGGAAACAATCCCAATGGATGGCCACTATACATGACAAGAGTCTGTTCATCAGTCATTAGCGAGAGGTACTGCATGGTGAGCCTATATTGAGCCCAATTTTGAAACACGGATCCATTTCCACCGTATGTAATCAACTCATGTGGGTATTGAGCAACATTCGGGTCAAGATTGTTCTGTATCATCATCATAATTGCAGCCGCATGATTTGATTTTGATGGATAGGTATGGATTGGATACGCACGCATCTGTTCTTCTTGAGGCCTATATCGATGCATGTATATGCGACCATATGATTCAAGTTCCTCAGCGAATTCAGGAGCCAATACGTCGTGAGAATTCTTGGGGAAATATCGAAGAGCATTGTGCAGTGCTATCCGTTTCTCATTGTCGTTTAGAATATCCCTGCGGATTGGGGCATGATCAACATCTGGGTCAGTTCCTGGATGATTGGGAATGACATCTGGAATGCCTTCAGTCAAATGCCCCCGAATCATGATTATGGGCACGAGCCCATCACCTTGAGTCTTCTGTCTGTGCCATGAAGGGGGCTCAGGCTAAGAACGGCCTCTATGAGACACAATTCATGGGCGGGGGCGATTGGC
>CAZXVR010000190.1:0-2700 GCA_964644485.1 uncultured Candidatus Poseidoniales archaeon
TGGGTGTACTCGCTGGTGTGCCTCTGGCATCTTGGCTCATCTTCGGATTTGTGACACGCAATGGTCGCACGGAAATGTTCGAAGAGCGAATGAGAGAGGCGAGGACACGCCAGGAATTGGAAGAAGTTGCGACCGAATACGAACGGGCCCTGATGATTCGATTGATTGGCCCTCACCAAGGCATTCGTCTCGAACGAGTGCGTGCTGAGCTCGATGATGAAATCGAGATGGGGGAAGCAGAACTAACGGGAGAGGATGATGACCTCGGGCCCGTTGTCACCACTCCGGATCAAACCGACTATACTGAAGAAGAATTGGGGCTACAACCGCCTGAGGATGCGACGATTATCGATGATGGCAAGGGGTACGAATGGATCGAAGAGGGTGAAGAAAAGTGGTATCGCCCCGTTGAAGGTTCATCTTGGACGAAGTGGGAAACCTGATTCATTCGTCTTGCTGTGCCATTTCTTCAATAAGTTGAGCGAGTCTCTCCTTTTGTGCTTCAAACAAATTATCGAGTTCATTCGTGACTTGAGTGACAAAATTCTCTATCGGTGAATTGCCACCGTCAATGTATGCGGATACGATTTTTTCGTGGAGATTCGCGGTATTGCATTCCCAGCCGTTCAAAAATGCCAATCCCGGATTGCAACATTCGAAAGAATTTCTAGAATGTTGGCCCGCTCTTTGTGCCACTATTTTCACAACCTCATGGGGAGGGAGGACCCACCAAATTCGATAGGGGGGTTCCGACACTACCAGTGTTTCATATCGCAATGATCGAATTTGAGATATCCCCGTTGATCTTTTCTTTAATTCTAAAGGAATCACTAAGTCACCATGTGCTGCATCGCCCTCGACGTTGAATGTGATATCAGGCCCTGGATTAGGCCCACCCCTAGCACCCCGCTGGAGCGTGACATTTTCACCCCAATCCTGCCCCTCAAATGCTTCTTTCAAAGTTAGTCCTGCAGCATGAATATGGTCGTTTCCCCCAGCCATGATTTTGGAATTGGTTTGTGGTAGTTGGTTGTTTTGTTATTGTCGGCGCCGCTGATGCCCTCTGTCATGAGTACGCCGATTGATTCTATGAAGGAAAGCAATAAGCAGTATTCACCCAACCGAGTATCGTGGTAGAACACCCGCCTTTTCGAGGGACTCCGTTCCAACTCAAAGTTTGGAATGCGATGAAGGAAATTCCCCGGGGTGAAGTTAGATCCTATACGGAAATCGCTGTTCAAATCGGCCACCCGAATTCAGCGCGTGCGGTGGCCAATGCTTGCGGTCAGAATCCCTACCCTCCCGTCGTTCCCTGCCATCGAGTGGTGCGAAGCGATGGTAGTTTGGGCGGATACAGCGGTGAAGGGGGCGTGGAAACCAAACGTCGACTTCTGAGTGAGGAAGGTGTTGATTTTCCTGCCCATCATAATCTATGATGATTCTGTGAATCAGAAACTGACGCCGGCGAGCATTAGAACGATGCCAGTGATTAGTGCTGGAATCGTGGTGTGTACCGTCGCCCAGAGACTCGCAGCCTTGTGACGAACCAACAATGGGAACAACGCATCTCCATCCTGACTGATTGCGTTGGCAGCTAGTGCTGGGAACGAGATGATGTCCTTGGTATAGGCAGTAATGGCGATAATCTGTGGCCCACATCCTGGAATCAAGCCGATGGTGGCGGCGACGATAACGGCAACAAGACCATCGCCGTGTCGAGCCATGTCCTCTTCGGTCAGACCGCCGAACAACATCATGAATTCAAAGGCCAAGTAGGCGATCATGACCCAGAAGGTCACGAATGCGGTCTCGCTGGCAGCATGCACCATGGTTTCACGCATAGAGTGGAGTTTGTCGCCAATGGTCGCTTCAGTATCATCGGCAAACCAGTTCTTCTGCGCGATATACAAGATGACAGATAGCGTGGTCCCAAGCAATCCAATCCATGTGATGAAGCCATTCAGTGTCAGAGGATTCCAGCCCAATTCAAGACTGAAATCAGCATCTTGACCCGCCCAAACGAGTAACAGAATCGCAAAAATCAGACCCAATGCTGTGACGGCCCACCAAATCACGTAGCCCTGGTGGAGAATCTTGTAGCCGAGTCCCTCGGGAATTTCTCTGGGGAGATCATCCAAAGGTGAGGCGGAATCTTCTGAAGGATGGGGAGTTTCTTCTCCGCCGAAGGTGGGGCCGAATTTCCCAAGTGGATTTCGAGGAGTAGTGCCAGTGATGTCGACGAAATACCCCCATGCAACACCAACACAGAATGAGAGGATATGTACAGCCAGCATTGGGGCAATGAAGCGAGAGTCGGCTACGGCAGCACCAATCAATACGAAAGCAGAGTCGCCGAGTGTAGCAATCAACGTTGCGACAACAGTACCGTAGGTCACGTAACCACGAGCATACATCGGCATCATCACAATGGCACCACCACATCCGGGTGTCAGACCCATCAAAGCACCAATGATTGGCTGCAATTTCTTATGTTCCTGAATGTATTCTACGAATCGCCCACTGGTCACATATTGAAGCCAACTGAATAACAGAACCATGGCTGCGACGAAGACGGTTACAGCCAGAAAGGCGTCACGCATGCTGGTGACCACGATTTCGAGGACGTCCGCAGAGAGGGGTTTTGCGGCCGAGGTCATATCTGCGGGTCCAAGCCCGATTCAATAAGCGTTAGTTCGGAAC
>CAZXVR010000191.1:0-2693 GCA_964644485.1 uncultured Candidatus Poseidoniales archaeon
AACTTGACCAAGGCCGGCGAATTCGTCGACGCTGAGGGCAATGTCCAGCAGGCCGGACTCGATGACGATCCAAACGCAAGCAACTTCAGTCTCTGAACTGAATGACACACGGGGTGTGTGAGTGCAAGGCACAGTCCTTGCACTCGCACTCCGCCCTGAGAAAGGTGGAGCTATGGCTCTGGCCGAGAGAATCTCCTTGACACCTGAAAATGGTGTTCAAGGGGATCACGGAACCAGCAAACGTCGTCAAGTAACCCTGCTTGATGAAGCCGCATGGCAAATCGCTTGTTCAGAGGTTGGAACAGAATTGGATTGGACCATTCGCCGTGCTAACATTCTCGTGCAGGGCCTTGAACTTCCGTCCTTGCTCAACCAACAAATTCGAGTCGGCACTGCTCTGGTCGAAGTGATTGGTGAGGTGACGCCATGCCACTTCATGGATGCCGCTAAACCGGGCCTTGAAACAGCATTGACGCCAGATTGGAGGGGTGGCGTCTATGCGCGAATTATCGCCGCAGGAATTGTAGAGATTGGTGACAATATTTTCGATTAAGCATCACAATAATTGCCTTTTGCATCGAGAAGAATCATTGCGAGGTCGACCTGCTTGCAGGTTTGAAGAATCTCATCGTGCATTTGGTCACTGAACTCGTCCAGTGCTTCCAGTGAACCCGCATTTGGGTCCCGCATAGAGTCGAATAGGTGATTGAGCACACATGAGACTCCGTATGCTTGTCCGGAGCGGAACGCGTGATCCACGCCACCCGCACCAGGGTCCTCAGCACGGAGCTCCATCATGACCTGTTGCGCATAGGCAGCCAGAGCACCGTAGACAGATTCCATAGCGACACCAACGGCAGGATTACTGTTTAGCGAAGATTGGGTCGATGCAAGGGCCGCATCGATACATTCTCTGAACTTCGCAAAAGCTGCAATGGTGTCATTTCCTTCTAGTTTCATCGCTTCATTCATCAGGACCTTCCAATCACCAGACATCGCAATCAAATCCCGGGGGAAGCCGTCGGAACATAGCATTTGGCTGATTCACAGCCCCCTATAGGGGGCTTGTGAGCACCCGTTGGGTTCATAACAGGAGGGCCGGTCGCGCGGATACCCACGTCGAGGGAGTCATATGGCAAGGAACAACACAAAGACCAACCCCGGCCTAATCACCTTAATTGGTGATCTTAAGGCCCAAACACGGTCGAATGGTGCTCCGCTGTGGCGAGACGTTGCGCTTCGGCTCGAAAAGAGTCGTAGCAATTGGGCTGAACCGAACCTGAGCCGCCTGAGCCGCTATGCATCGGAAGAGAAGTTGATTCTCGTTCCTGGCAAGTTGCTTGGTAGTGGTGATATTTCGAGTAAGCACACCGTCGCCGCATACAGTGTTAGCACCTCGGCTAAAGCGAAGATTGAGGCAGCAGGCGGCGAAGTCGTCAGTATCCACGATTTGATGAAAAAGAATCCAACAGGCAAGGGGGTGTTCATCCTTGGCTGAAGCGACAACATACGTTTACAATGCGGAGGACAAGATCCTCGGTCGATTGGCTAGCGTTGTCGCGAAGAAATTGATTTCTGCGAAGAAGGCTGGTGAAGACACACGTGTCATCATCGTCAATGCGGAAAAGGCGATTGTCAGCGGTAAGAGAACGAGTGTAATGTCCGATTACCGGGCAAAGTATGAGTTGAACCACGCCCGCAAGGGTCCGTTCTTCCCTCGTATGCCAGACCAGATTCTAAAGCGCACCGTTCGCGGTATGCTACCCTATCAGAAGAACAGCAGCGGCCGCAACGCCCTCCGGGCACTGCGAGTTGAAATCGGAACACCATCGGATCTTTCCGGTGACCTACCCGATGGCTGTGAATGGGGAGATTCAACAAAGATTGAGCGCCCGCTCCCTGAGCGATTCGTCCGATTGGGCGAAATCAGCAAGGAACTGGGCGTCAAAGTACGATGGGAGGCTGAATGAGCATGGCGAAGAAAAAGGAAGCCAAGGTGGTAAACACATCTGGAAAGCGCAAGACAGCCATCGCTCGGGCCACTGTAAAGGCTGGCAAGGGTCGCGTTCGCGTGAACTCCGAGCCGATTGAAATTCTTCAACCTGAAATGGCACGAAACAAGGCCATGGAACCTCTGGTAATTGCTGGTGCAATGGACCGACTTGCTGGGGTTGACATCAACGTCAACACCACAGGCGGTGGCCAGATGGGTCAGGTTGATGCCATCCGCACTGCGATTGCACGTGGCCTAGTCCACTACAATGATGGTGCAGAAGGAATTGACGAGGAACTCAGAGACGAATTCCTCCGATTTGACCGAAGCTTGCTAGTGAACGATCCGCGCCGTAAAGAGCCCAAACACCAGATGGGTCGTGGCGCGCGTGCCAAGTGGCAGAAGTCTTACCGTTGAGGTGATATGAATGATAATTCCAGTACGATGCTTTTCTTGTGGACATGTAATTGGACATCTTTGGGAACGCTATTCCAATGGTGTCGCAGAAGGACGAGACGCCGGCGAAATGCTAGACGAAGTTGGTCTAGAGCGATATTGCTGCCGTCGAATGTTCGTCTCGCACGTCGAATTGATCGATGCAGTTGCACCGTTCAGCGTCACTCGAACGCAGGAGTAACACCGAATCATCTGTGCAAACAGATGTCCCGGGCCCGTAGGTTAGCTTGGCCTATACTTGACG
>CAZXVR010000192.1:0-2667 GCA_964644485.1 uncultured Candidatus Poseidoniales archaeon
AGAACCCCACGGAACGGCCCGAAGGGCCGGACAAGCCTAAGAAGGGACTTCCAAACCCGCCGCCGTGGCCGAACTCGATATTCCCCTATGGCAGTTCCAAGTTGCGACTGCTATTGGCGTCATTGGAATTTGGATCGGCTGGAGGGGTGGGATGTCGAAAATGGTCGGATTTTATGACCTCCCCACTGCAACGCGCCTCTTACTCTACGGATTTTTTGCTGGTGCCTTGTATCAGTATCTTTCAGCATCACTCGTTCTCGACCCTCTATGGCGCGGTTCGTTATTCCCACTTGTCCCCACCCTACTGCTCTCACTCTGCCTTTCGATGTTGACGATGTTCCTCCTGACCCGCGAGGGGGTTCGTCGATTGAATGGTCAACCGACTGCAGGCTGGACGTTCGGTCTCGGCATTGGACCCATGCTGGTTGTATTACTCATATATCGCATGATTACCACAACAGACGCTCAGTTCGGTTTTGTTGTGACTGGTTTTGGTTGGCAAACCCTACTCATGGGTGTTTTTCTAGCAGCGATTGTGCCGTGGTCGATGGCCATCATTGGTTCATGGCAGGGATGGCATGCTCTCGAAGGACGCCGTTTCAAACCTGCATTGAAAGCGATGCTGATGCATTCTATTCTACTGGTCACGCTCGCCTTCGGGCTCGCCTATCCAATCGCCTTGTTGTCCATTCCACCATTCATCATTTGGGGTCAGAAACAAGCTGATTCAGTATGGCTACCATCTGGCCTTTCTCCACGAATGAAGCAAGAATGGGCGCGGCTACAGAGGAGTGGAATCTCGACTGGTGTGCGCTCTGTGGCGACATACGATGAGTCCGAATGATGCTGCGTCCCTATGGGACGCACCACCAACATTCAAGGGGCTACTGATTCCACGCGGGGTGAATGGCTCGTTGTCCCTACTGTCTGAGTCCGAACCCCACAGGCGAGAGCATCTGCCATAGTTGCGGGCGTGTTATCCTCGGTACACGTGGGATTTCGATGCGTGTAGGCATCCCAACACCCGGCGGAGATCTTGTTCATCGAACACGACGCGGCCCTCCTCCGGGACTCAATGTACGACGAGGGGGGAAGAGACGCGCCAAGAAGAAAAGAAACAACATTCGAACCATGGTCCTCGTGGTCGCCATCGCCTTTCTATTCCTGTTCACACCCGCTCAGGAACGAATCTCCAATCAGTTGGAAAAATGGCTCGATTCTCTGATGGACGAATTTGGCCCCGCTCGTGAATACCCCGTCCATGCATCGTATACAGTCGAACGGCACGTCAACCTGATGAATCCACACAGTGAACCGATTTCATTCAATTATCAATTCCCCATCCCCACATTGAGAACTGATTTTGGAATCTCTGAATATGGGTTCGAATTGAACGATGGGACCCAATATCCTGTAATGGCCATACAAGAGGTCATGAACATGGTTGCACATGCTGCAGGTACAGAGAATCATGTTGCAATTCCGATTGTTGAAGAATATCTCACCGTTGATTCGGCAATCGCCCTTGATTCGACATCTCAGATTTATTGGCCCCCCATTGGTGCTGGTTCTGAACGATGCGACGTCACCCGATGCGTCATTTGGGAGGGCGACATCCCTCCTGGTCAAATCATCACACTTCTGGTCCAATACGATGTGATTTCAACATCGTTCACATGGTGGGGGGGCGAAAGAGCCCCAGACGAAGCTCCCCGATCCCCTATCGGTTCCATTGACAATGATAATTCTGGAACTTACGCTGACTACGACCGCTCCGGCCGTTTGGACTCGATGTATGATCAGTTCGGCATTCACAAGCAATGGTATGATCGGGACCCTGGTCCCAGTCGTAATTGGGCCATTGATGGTACAAATGCAATCGTGGTTGAATTGGCCAACGAGATTGAAAGTAGCCTCAATCCCGATGATCTCGATAATCCGTATGTATTTGCACATGAAGCCTTCATCAAGATTCGCGACTCGATTGTATACAGTCAGGGCCTATCGCCCGCTCGTAGCGGTGCAGCTTGTATTGCTGATCAGCGTGGAGACTGCGATGAACAATCCAATGCATGGATGAGTGTTCTTCGGACGCGCAACATCCCTGCATGGTACGAAATGGGCCCGATGACAGATGCTCAGTTCAATCTATGGGAACCGCATGCATGGGCCAATTCCATCTTCCCCTTGGATGAACAATGGTGTAACGACAATAATATCATCCTTTCAAGTTGTTTTATCGAAGGCGAAGTGGATGTCGTCAACAACCGCTGGTTGTTGCATACCCCGACGACCATGACAGAATGGATTGAGGAACCAAGCCACCTCGGCGAGGCGCCTTATGATTACTATAGACCGTTGTCTATCGGATGTAGTAGTGGGTGTTGGACTGAGTCATGGCATACAATTGGTGAGCCTGAGATTACTGGCGGAACATACCGTGTTCCCGTGCGGATTGGCGAGTGAGGAGTTAAGAGGGAGTGGAAGGGCCGAAAGGATGCCGGAGGACTGCATATGCGCATTATCATCGGTGGGGCCGGCGAGGTCGGTAGAGGCGTTGCTCGGGCTCTGTACAATGAAGGTCAGGACGTTGTTTTGATTGACCCCGACCCTGCGGCCATCAAGGAAGCTCAGACCATTGACGCCTTCGTTCTACTCGGAGACGTC
>CAZXVR010000193.1:0-2660 GCA_964644485.1 uncultured Candidatus Poseidoniales archaeon
AGCACACACAAAAGGCCCTTGAAACCGCCATGCAACGCGGTTGCGAGGATTGGCCTTTACCTGAACCACCACTTTCAGATCCTGATTTTCCGGTTCGTCCACCAGAAGGCCCTGCCAAGTTAATCGAAATCGCTCACGCTTTACTTCAAGCGAATCGAGCAGCCTTTGATCGAGATCTTGAATCGATTGGAGAGTCATTGGTCCCTCATCGTTTGTCGTTAACATCGGACCCAGCTCGCGAAGCGCGGAAGTGGTTGGAAAGACGCGGAGACGAAGTTGCTGAGCGTGCCTTATTCATTCGAGTCGAAACACTTCTTGCTCAGGCATTAGATGCAGATGCACCAGATGTTGATCGGTGGTGGGTCGCCATCGCTCTGCTGAATGGGATGTCATCCAAAGACAGTCCAATCTCTAGACAACAAGGATATCATCTGATGGAAAGCATCGCATTGGCTCGCAAACCAGGATATTGGCACGGAGGTGCCACACCCGGGCCCCACCTTGTCGATTGGCAAGAAGGTCGTGAAATGACACCAGCGGCACCGATGCAAGCAGATGCGGGCGGGTCCTTTGCAGCGGGCTGGCTTCTGGATCGGATGGAAGAGGCAGACCCCCCTCGTCCAGTGTTGGTCGAATGGCTGGATATTGCATTGGCACGGCAAACCCTCGTTCCCTCATTGTCCATACTCTCTCGCTTGAATAGGATGGCTGGCGATGGAGATGCCCTTCTTTCCAGCCGGATTGCTACTCTGATTCCTCGCGCTTGGGATTTGGATATTGAAGGCTCAAAGAAATTGGAACAAACTCTTCTTGGGCGAGAATCACAGGTGAGGTGCGCTTTGGCAGATGCCCTTGACGAAATCATACATCGCAGAGGCGTCGACGCCCTCCCACTGTTGGACAAATTACTTTCCGATGAATCTGCAGATGTCATTCGAATCGCAACAGGCTCAATTCGCCTAACATCCACATTGGATCCTGATGGTTTTGCCAATCGATGCGCCCGTGTCGTGCACCATGCCGATCCAAGTATACATCGCAGATTTACTCAAACTACCTTGCGTGATTACTTGGCACAATATCCTCACGATAAAAAAGGGCTGACTGTACAATTGTGGATTGGTGGCGATGAAGTCGTCCGAACTCGTCTAAGAGAACTACTCCTGCATATGGTAGATGGGCACGCCGAGGCACTGTCCAGCATTCTCAATCGAGTCGTTACAATGGATGGTGACAATTCATTGGAAGATCTTTGGCGGGTTCTTGAAGTACGATCTCCGGATGCTGCCGCAGCATGGCGAAACCACATCGAGCATGGTGCTAAACTTCCCGATGTCGGGACAGATGCTTTCAACTGAACACCCGACGCAAGTCCATGGACGCACCCCCGCCATCCCGGTATCCAGCGATAGCGGGGATTGGCCTCCTCCTCATCCTGTCGACTTTGGTATCCGGTTGGGCACCAGAGGGGCCATGGGGCTCCGAATCATTCACCCGTGGAATCTTTGGATTGGCGGGTGGATTCATGTTGTTTCTAGCATGGTATCGACACACATTTGGAATGTGGGGCGTTATCCCTGCCCTTCACATGTGGACGCAACCGAAGAGCTCGACACGAATATTGGCAGCCCTAGGTTTAGCCTTCGTATTCACTGCTCAAATCATTGGCAATACACTGGAGAATCTACCCGCTCCGATGGCGATGTTCATCATGCTCAGCGGGTTGCTGATGCTGCTTACATCTCTATACGCATGGCTCGTCTTTGAAGGACCACTCGGTGACGAAGAGGAATAGCCATGCCAGATGATGAGGATGACTACGAATCAGCGTTCTCGCTGGATGGAATCCCTGGTGTAGAGGAAGAGGATACTGAAGAGAAAGTGCACCCTTTGAAAGATTTAGAAAAAATTACAGCAACACTTGCTGATTTCCCTGTGAACAATTGGGACAGCAAAAATGATGGCCAGCACATTGTCGATTGGTATAACGATCTAGCGAAGGAGAGGGAAATCCAGCAACTATCATTCCGTGAATTCATGAATATGACTGGCAACAGGCATTTTGACTCAGTCAATGATGCTCAGGATTTCCTAGATTTCGCCCTAATGATGCTGAACTCATCCGAATCAGATCGAGAATGGCATCACTCACAAACCCAACCGGGAGAGGGCACGTGGGCAGGCCTTGCGATATTTTGGGTAATCACCCTTGTTGTATGCACCGTGAGCGCATTTGTCACATTGTGGATTGTAGGAGACATTACTGCAGATTTAGGTACTGGTGATTGGACACCAGTTGGCGGAGTGATTACCGATAGCGGGGTGGATACAAGTCATGGCGAGGAAGGGGATACCACATACTGTCTATGGGTTGAATATGAATATACAATCGAAAATAGAACCTATGATGGCTCTATACTCAGTTACACGAAAGAAGGGAATTGCGATTCATGGTCACAAAATGCTGATTCCGATTATCCTCCTGGCAAGAATGTAACTGTATACGTCAATCCAGACAATCACGAAGAGGCAGTCTTGCAACCAGGTTTGTCAGGGGTAGACTTCTTCCTGTGCTGTTTCTTCATTTTCCCGTTGGTTGCAATTGTTCTCTTTGGATTCTGTTGCATGGCGACGTATAATTCATTCATGTATCCTGAAAA
>CAZXVR010000194.1:0-2619 GCA_964644485.1 uncultured Candidatus Poseidoniales archaeon
GAACTGGAAACAGCCGCGTGCTGATACGGGTCGGCGATGTGGAAATCGATATCTCGGGATCGCAAAGAGAGGTGGATGCACAGATGATGGAAATCCGTGAAGGTGAACAATGGTCTACGGCAATCGCCAAGGTTCGCAGTGCACGAGAAGCAGCAATCGCTGCCGCAGTTGAAGCAGCCAAGAAGAGTGGGATGCCAGAACGAGGTTCTGCCTTCCGTTCATTGATTGAAAACAGTACTCTCACCAAGAAGCCAGATCAGGTGCTCGCCGCCATTCAATACCTGCGCGATGTCGAAGGTACAGACGATTCTCCACCTCGAGTACTGAAGAAACTCTTCGATGATAGTGGCCTCGGTGCGCCAGACAATCTATCTCTATACCTGAATCGACTGGTTGAGCGAGGATTCCTGACCTGTCCACCCGGGTCCAAAGACAAGAATCGCTATGCTGTACTCACACCCGAAGGGCGTGCGCATCTAGATCGTCGCTCAGGGGCCTGAGGGTTTACAATGACTGAAATTGGTCCCGATGCGGACCTTTCCTTCCAATCGTTCATTGGGCAGGATTTGCGAGGTGTGGACCTTTCGGGTGCCAATCTACGGAGGGCCATTCTCGATCGGGCAGATCTTGAGGGTGCCAATCTTTCCGGGGCCGACCTGCGCAACGCCTCAATGATTGGGACCAATGCAATGAAAGCGGCATTTGACAATGCAGATTTGCGCAATGTTACTGCAAAAAAGGCGCGATTCGGACTGGCGAATTTTCAAAATGCACGAATGGACGGCGCGGATCTCCGTGGAATTCGCGGACGATACGCTGTTTGGCGCGGCGCCAATTGGTGGGAGGCTAGAATGAACGATGACCTACGGGCGGCTCTCACCAAAAAGTGGCCCAAAGATGATTGATTATTCCTCTTCGCCAAACTCGTTGTTTGAATGATTCAAAATCACCGGTTCTCGGTAGAGGGCTGCACGGCCCTCTGGAATCATCACAGTCAACAGGGGAAGGGCGATGCAGAAAGCACCGCAAACAAGGAAACAAACGATGTCCATGCCAATCGAATACTCAATTCCATAATCCGCTGAAATTCTGTATGACCAGATGAGTTGGACAATTATGGCCAACACGAAAATGACACTTCCAACGGTGCTGAAGCGAACTCCCAAAGGATTCTTTCGAA
Organism: uncultured Candidatus Poseidoniales archaeon; assembly: GCA_964644485.1. Classification (GTDB taxonomy): domain Archaea; phylum Thermoplasmatota; class Poseidoniia; order Poseidoniales; family Thalassarchaeaceae; genus MGIIb-P. The sequence goes on from CAZXVR010000194.1 coordinate 1,181, forward strand.
TGAGCAAGATTCCCCCAATCATCAATGTAAGCGACATTGCCCCATACATGATTGTCAAGGTTTGAGCCATACCCGTATCTTGTAGCATATCCAACGTGGCATTCATTTCTTCGGTATATCCTGCCTGCACTCGCATTTCATCATCAATGGAATTGGAAAAGGCATACGTCAGGGAAAGTATGGCTCCGCCAAGGCTGCCCAAAATGATGAGGATTCCAATCGCAACCGGAATCGCATTGTTGGGGCGAATCGGAATTGTTGGCATGACGAGTTCTTCCTCGCCGTCCAACATGACAGAGCCGATTTCGTCTGTCATGTGTCTACCTCGGCTTCGACACTCCTTAATCCTCGGTACATTTCCTCAATGCATCCGCAAGCTCATCGGGAACTTCGATTTTGTCGAATGTCTGCATGTTAACGCATACGGTCACGACGCGCGCGTCCCAACAGAGGACTTCTGCCTGATTGTAAAACAGATAACGCCACACAATCGATGAATTTCCAACGGATTCAATCCAAAGTTTGCATACAACCTCATCACCGTATCGCAGAGGTGCAAGATGGTCGGCTGAAGTGTGTACTGCGGGGAAGCCGAGGTGCATTTCCTGAGTAATCACTGGATATGAAATACCGCAAATCTCCTGCCATGATTCCTCAAAAAAACGGTGGGCCAAATCAAAGTATTCGGGGTAGAATACAACTTGTGCAAGGTCGATCATCGGAAAATCCACCCGGCGTCTGAGAATCACGGCCATGGCACTGGCTAACGCACCTCTGAGAAGAAGATGGCGGACCCACCGCGATTCGAACACGGGTTTGAGGCTCCGCAAGCCCCAGTGATATCCAGGCTACACTATGGGTCCAGCGAGCGGCCCACCGAGCACTCTGACTTAACCAAAACGGTTCACGATTTGCTGGTGTAGATCCGTTTGCCGGTCATGGAATCCTGCTTCCAAACCAATTCTTTGCAATATCGCGGAATAAAGAATCCAACTTTTCGAGGTGTGAGTCCGTGATTCTTCATTCGTAAATCAATAGACAACCATGCAACAATCTGCGAGGCTGTACATCCTGGGTTAATGCTAACGAAATTGAGAATCTCTTCTCGCAGGCGACGTAGCCTTGCTTCCTTCTGCGCTCCTTTGGCCATGCTATCTATGTGTCTCCGGAGGTATATGAGGAAATACATGGGGACCCCCGGGGGTCCCATTTTGAGAATCGCTTACTGCAATGGTAGCATGACCTTCCAACGTGGTGCAGCGAGTTTCTTCGATTTAGGACCAGCACGCGGGTTTGGGGTCTTGTGAGTCAATGTCCCATGCATGCCATGTACACTGAATTTGATTCGAGCTTCGACCACGCGGTCTCGCTCAGCCAATTGCAAGGCATCATCATCCAACTCTATGGTGGCCAACACGCCTTCGTGACTAGGTTCCCGC
>CAZXVR010000195.1:0-2616 GCA_964644485.1 uncultured Candidatus Poseidoniales archaeon
CGGAATCAACGATTGTGTCACAACCATCTGAAACACCATCGTTGTCAGCATCTACATTGTCGTCATACCCTTCGCACTGATCCTGGCTGTCTTCTACACCATCGCCATCAGAGTCAATCAAAGTGTCACAGCCATCAGGTATGCCATCGTTATCTGCATCCACGAGATCGTTTGATCCAGGGCACTGGTCGTTATCGACACCCACACCGTCACCATCTGAATCAATCAATGAATCGCACCCATCAGGTGTTCCGTCATTGTCTGCATCGACATTATCATCGTGACCTTCACATTGATCTTGACTATCTTCGACACCATCCCCGTCTGAATCTGTGAGGCTATCACAGCCGTCAGGTGTACCATCATTGTCAGAATCTGCGTTGTCGTCATGTCCAGGACATTGATCCTGACTGTCGGCAACACCATCCCCATCTGAATCTATCAAAGAATCGCAGCCATCAGGCGTCCCATCGTTGTCTACATCGACATTGTCGTCGTGACCGGGGCACTGATCGTCAGCATCGTTGACGCCGTCATTGTCTGAATCCCTCTGTGATGCACTGCATCCTGTACTATCGACGGATTCCCCTGCGGGTGTATCTGGACATTGGTCGGCACTATCCTCAACACCATCATTATCCGAATCTGGAAGTATTGTACAACCAGTGGAGTCTACCTCGTCGCCATCCTGTGTATCCGGGCATTGGTCCATATCGTTGGTTACACCGTCACCATCGTCGTCCAGTTGAGATGCAGCACATCCTGACGAGTCGACTGAAGTGCCGCTCTGCGTGGAGGGGCACTCATCGAGCCCATTTCTAACTCCATCACCGTCTGAATCTGGCGGCGAAATCGTGCCGACGGAAATCCAATCTTCGTAGTGATTATCTTGGGCATGCAGGTTAGAAATTGAACCGCCCGTAGATAGAACGATGAATTCCCAAATCCAATCCCCATTTGCGTCAGCTGAATTTGAATCTGGTCCATCCTTAGCATCCAACACAAGCATGTAATCTGTATTCGAAGAAATGCTCATATTTTCTATCGATGGAAGCAGTTCTCCTTGTTCATAATTGGTGCCGTCTGAAATTACGCTAAATGCAGTGTCATTGACATACAAATCGTAATTGGCTTTGGTCATGAACAAAATGTCGTATTCTCTGGCGCTCCATAGTGAACCGCCTTCATTATTGCCATCGATGTAGTAGTATACATCATCACCAGAATTTAGAGTACCGAGGTCCAAAGCCATGATGTCCCCTTCGTCAGCATAATGTCGGGACTGGTGCCATCCTGTCCAGAGGTTCCCAAACAAAGAGGGGATTGTGAGCGAGGTGACGCCGATTTCCACTTGGATGTCGGAGCCATCTCCAGCACCGCCGCTGGGTTCGTCTGTATTGTCAAAAATGATACTGTACAGACCAGCATTTGGGAACTGGTAGGACCAAGATTGGCTACCTGCATCTAACATCGATGCGTGCCCCAAAATATCTGCATCGTTTCCATTTTCATACTTGTTCGCCTCTGAGGATTCCATAACCAGTATGTCCAAATCATCCAATAACATTGCAGTTGCTCCATGGCTCCAAAATGCAAAATCGATGTCAATGACGCCATTGGCAGGTAATAATCCGATATCTACTCGGTAATAATCTCCAGATTCAATCATTCGAGAGGTGTCGGTCACTTCTACAGCAGGAATCAATGAACGTGTGTCGATTTCGACATCGACCATGATACCGTTATCAAGCCCATCCGTACGCGCTTGGTCGCTATTGTCAATCACCAAACTCCACCGCGAGTCTTTACCAGTTTCATACTCCCAGTCGTGTGAACAAGTATCTTCGAACGAAGCGTGAGGATTCCATGACCATGATGAACCGCCAAGTGTCAAAGCCTGAATTGAATCCATGAGTAGAAAATCCAAATCATCACTACTTGTTAGTCCAATATCACAACTGACATCAATGCTCAACACTTTGCCTGTTTCAATTGTGGATGTGACTATTTCTACGTATGATGAGGATTCAGCCCAAGCCCGTGTTTTGATTGTCCCTGGATTGGCGTCGACGACTGTGACATCTCCAGATACCGTGACTGTTGAGCCTGTGGAATCGGCACCTTCTGGGTTCTGATCACTGTTGTCCAGGACGAGATAGTATTGTTGTGATGTGTCTGTGGTGTAGACATAATCATCGCCTGAATCGTCATAATCGGAACCTGAATTGATATGGGTTGACCCACCTGTTTGCCATGCCGAATATTGGTTGGAATTCATCAGCAAAACGTCGATATTATCGTTTGCTGAATAATCGATTTCCAATTCCTTACCAGCATCAATTGTTCCCAAATCTATCACGTGATATGAATCAGCCGAAACTGAAACATCTGCCCAATTTGAATCGCCTAAGGCATTTTCAGAGGTGAAATACAACATCGGAATTGTACTCAACATCAGCAACGAAGCAAGCAGTATAGCATTGTGTCTCATACCCTTGGAAACTGGCAACTATGAATCAATGTTTACCCTTGTGCTGTTCCTTCAAAGCGGGCAGAGTGTTCCAATCCTTCAAAGCCTTCCGTTGTTGGAGAGTGTTCATGGCGAAGCCGTGGGCG
>CAZXVR010000196.1:0-2605 GCA_964644485.1 uncultured Candidatus Poseidoniales archaeon
AGTGACTGAAACGATGAATGACGTCCATTTCCTGCATCCATGCTGTGAGCGCGTACCCAATCGATAGCCCCACGTACCCCGCGATTCCAATTGCAAACAGTGAATCGGAATCTGATGCCGACAGGAGATAGAGAATCGTTCCAGCCAAACCAAGCAAAATCACGTGAGGTAGTGTAGATGGGCTGACAAGGTTGCGCACAACATCGGTAATTGTTGGCGATTCAATGTCGCCCTCGGACTCTTCCATCAGGCGCTGCGAGTGTGCGAGGCCTGTTAAGTCCGACGACTGTCGGCGTGGCATGGCGAAGCGTTTGACCAAGGCTCTGCGTGGCAAACGTCGGTGGATTGGATTGAAAGTTTCAAACTGCGAGAATCGGGCCGAACTCGAATCAAAAATTGCAGAACTCGCCCCAGCAGAAGATTGGAAATTATACGATTTCTCAAATGGCCTCGCGATTCTTAGAATCAGACTCAAAGACGAGAAAGCATGGAGAAAAATCCTAGATCAGAGGAATTCGGCGATCCATTCAGTCACCATGTCTGGAAAAATTCGGTTGGTCCGTGAAAGACTGAAATTATAGCCAATTAATACGTTCTATAGAATTTATTAACGTCACAAGTACGGTATTCACATCAGCCAAATTGATGTGCCTAGCCGGTTTGGGCAAGACATGGCTGGAGGAGGAGATGCACCCAGCGTTCCTGTTTGGGACATGGCTGTACTTGCCGGGGCTACCCTGGTCATTTCCACAATCGTCATCGTCACTTGGACTCAACCGGTGACCTATGAGTTGGGTGGAGGTCAGCAAGAGGTCCTATCTATCCACACAGGGATCTCAGAAGCCTCTCTCACCTTCGAAGCTACTTGCTTAGATGATGCGTGCGCACCCCTGTCCGTATGGATCGTTCCGCACGATGGAAAAGAGAGTTGGAGTGGGAATTTGGACGGTGCCCAGGAAATCAACCTCTTGACTTCCAATCAGACAGAATCATCCACTAGTTCGAATGATCCTCTATCATCCGGCGAGTATCGAATCCTTCTCGAAGGAGAAGGTGCATATACGTTTGAAGTCACTATCAATCGAACATTCCCCCATGAGTATGTACCAGCAATAATCGGTGCACTGCTTGTGGTTTGGGGTGTTTGGAGAAAGCAGCAAGAAGACGAAGATTAATTCCATTTCCATTGGATTTGGCCTGTCGTTCTCACAATCCCTTTGTGAGTCCTAAGCCCACCTGAATCGTCCAATCCATATGAATGTGGAAGGCCCTCAGAAAACGTCATCCTCATCGATGAGAAAACTGATCTCAAGACACACTCTCTATCAAAATCATCAATCATGGAGTGGACTTCCAATACCGATGCGACTGAAGCGTGAATGACGGGGATCAATTCATCGACCGATTCTGAAAATAATTCACTCCAACCGATTGATTCAGACAGTTCTGAAATGGACATTCTATTCATTCCAATTCCCAATACGATTTGCATTTCATCCCCTTGGGTTCTACCTTCAACGAGAATTCCACACATTTTGCCAATTTTTTTAGGAGTTCTCAGCCAAATATCATTTGGCCACTTTACACGAATACCACTTGTTTCGAGGACCGAACCATGAATCCAAGAATGACTGGGAAGTCCATGATTCATAAACACTGAAATCGTGTCCAATACCGCCATTGTTGCTGCTAATTGTATATTCTCTGGACCCCTTTCTATAGAATTTTTTGACAGTAACCAACTGCCCATTAATCCATCCGGCGAATTAGACCACTCTCGATCCGCATAGCCACGGCCTGAAACTTGTTTTTCCGTACTCACCAAAGTCCCCTGATGTACATTGTTCAGATTTAACACCTCATCATTTGTCGATTGACAAGATTCCAATCGAATCACGTCGGCATTTTCGAAAGGCCTCCAGCATGCGACGACAGTGAGGCACTCATCCCCTACGATCGCCTCCGATACGTTGCGTGTTGCCCAACCGGCCTTACGCCAACTGCGGCTTAGTTTGTTACCGATTTGATTTGAACTGTGCAACATTAGTACGAGTCCACCCAAATTCAGCAATGTTGGATTCGCAGTTATCGCTTCAAGCAATTTTTCAGATTCACCATGGCCAATCAGAGCCGAGTCCTCCATTGGCCCTAGGCTCGGCCCAGAATTTGAGTCGATGTACGGTAAATTCCAAGCGATTACATCCACACCCTTGTGTGGCTCCCATTTCCCGATGTCACCAGGACCGCCTTCACGAATCGTAGCTCCCCATTCAATCCCAAGTTTTGCGGCATTTCCTATCGTGGCAGCAATGGCAAGCGGATTCACATCACACGCACTCACCTCCCAACCGCGGAGAGCGGCAGCAATGCATACAGCACCACTCCCACAACCAATTTCCAACAGACTCCCTGGCTTCGCCCCGGTGAGCTCGGCGAGGGTCCGATCCAGTAGTCGAGTGTCTGCTCTTGGAGGGTACACGGTGCGAGGTATGTCGAGGGAAATTTCTTTCAGGCCATAGGCCTGCCATTTCACAATGGACCCTACCTGCCCTGTCAATTCGATCTCTCTTTCAACGGACAACTACGACGCACATCCCCATATTTA
>CAZXVR010000197.1:0-2594 GCA_964644485.1 uncultured Candidatus Poseidoniales archaeon
CCCATTCTAGATTCGTAATTGGCGTATTCTTCGGTTGAAATCCGGCCATCTGCAAGTGCAACTGCAGCCAAGACTCGGCAGTATGCTTTCCTGTCTTCTTTGTCGAACATATGCAGCGTATCAGGGAGCATGCCCCCGGCTCTGTGAACCTGTTATTGAATCCATTGACTTCATGCCCCGTCTGCCCCACCGGACATCATGGCGGAACCACGTGTAGTCGAGGTTCACCGCCTCGGCCATACAGAATATGCAGAAGTCGAATTGTTGATGCGTGAACTTCAACAGAATCGATTGCTTGACATCATTCCTGATACTCTTCTATTCTGCAGTCATCCAGAGATTGTGACCATTGGCCCAGCAGCTAGACGAGATGGTGTCGTCGTTCCATCAGACTATCCGACCGCAGATGTTGATCGCGGTGGTGGAATTACTTGGCATGGACCTGGGCAACTGGTCGTGTATCCGATATTCAAGTGGGACCTAGAGGGAGAATCAAACGTCAAGCACATCACGGCGAAATTGGAACAGTGGGCGATTGCTGGACTTGCAGCCCTTGGCGTTGATGCACATACCGATGAACGGATGCAAGGGATGTGGGTTCAAGGTTCCAAAGTTGGATCCGTGGGTTTAGCCTTCAAAAAGTGGATTTCCAGACATGGTTTCACCATTAATTTCGCGACACCAAAGGGGCGTGTAGAAGCCCTTGACGGGTGTGGTCTGAACGCTGGCACGACAACTTCACTGGACCGCTTGGGGACCGAAATTTCAGCCGATGAATTGGCCGATGCTCTGTTGGGTTGTATGTCAGATTCGCTCAGTAGAGAGAATGCGAAGTCTTGAGAACTACCGGTTATTGCACAGTGGCATGTATCGCACAAGTAACCCTGCACTGAATGATTCGGTATTCTCGATTCAAGACTTGCTTGAGGACAAGATGACCATTGAAGGTGTGGCCGAGAAAGGCTTGCTCACTTTCTTCGTAATGATGATGAGTGGTATCTCTGTCTTCGGATTGTTCATCACTGGCAACGCGGAGTTGGCATTCACGCTGAGTATTGTCGGATGGGTTGCGGGATTCATCTTCTTTTTCGTGATGCTATTCACAGGTTGGGCTGAAAATCCGATTGCTGTACTCACTTACGCGGCCTTACAAGGTCTGTTTCTGGGCGGAATTACCACGTTATTTGAAGCGGCCTACCCGGGTATTGCGATTCAGGCATTTATGTTGACTGGGGCTGTATTTGGTGGGATGTTGGTCATCTATCGAATGGGATTGATCAACGTCAACGATAACTATCGGATTGCAGTCTACAGCGCCATGTCTGCAGTCTTCCTCGTCTACATGATTACACTCGTTCTTGCATTGGTTGGTGGACCTCAAATCCCCTATATCCATGGTAGTGGCCCGATTGGAATTGGATTCTCTTTGCTTGTCATCGGTCTTGGAGCACTCTGCTTAGCAGCTGACTTTGACTTCATCGAGCGAGGCGTCGAAAATGGAGCGCCGAAGAGTCTCGAATGGAGAGCAGTCTTCGGACTTCTCGTCACTTTGGTTTGGATTTATCTTGAAATATTGAGATTGCTGGCGAAAATGCAGAGCCGGCGGTGATTGCGGTGGAACCGCGGCTTGGTGGCCCGGTTAGCGGTGATTCAATCCCACCAGTGGATTACCTCTCTTGGTATGTCCCGCGTTTGCAAGAAAACCGGCCTCACGATCTTTCTCAATCTGGATTTGCCCACCGATGGGATGTCGATTTGGACACCCAAGAGATGCTTGGATTCTGGAAGAGTGGTGAAGACCCTTCGAAATGGGTTGCGGAACGCCATGGTGTGGATTTGGATCAGGTATGCATTGCGCATGGCACCTGTCAAGCGCTTTCGCTTGCCATCCTAGCAGCATTACCAGAAGATGGCCCGCGCGCTGTCGGAGTCGAAATGCCATCGTTCGCAGTCGTTTCTCAATGTGCACGTTTGCTCGGATGTGACGTGATCCCATTTCACAGAGGGCCCAACCCAGGTGCATGGAAACTGAATCGAGATGAGGTCATGGAGATTCTTCCAAAGGTTGGCGTCATTGTATTCACCCCGGTCATGAACCCTACCGGGGAGATGATTTCGGAAGAGGACCAAGATTGGTTGATCAAAGTCACAACCGAAGCGGCAGTCAATATCGTATCAGATGAAGTATATCTCGATGCTGCAAAAGGAACTGAATTCTATAGACCGATGTATTTGCGCTCCAATAATGCAATTTCCATCAACTCATTGACGAAGACATATGGGCTTGGACCCCTCCGCTTTGGATGGATGATAGGTGAACCCAAATTCGTCCAAAATGCCAAGAACGCTTTCCAAAATATACAGGGTATGGCCAGTGCACCTTCCGTTTCCATCGCGGGGGCAGTTTTCCCTCGTTTAGATGAGGCACTTGATGCCATTTGGAAAGCACGAGAGGACAATTTACCGAAGTTGATTGAAGTTCTCAACGCACATGGAATCGAATGGACGCCACCGCCCTTCGGAATTTTTGGTGCATTCTCGATAGGAACGGATGCAGTTCAAGCGATGGCCAAATATGGCAAACCATTGGGTCT
>CAZXVR010000198.1:0-2592 GCA_964644485.1 uncultured Candidatus Poseidoniales archaeon
ACCTGTTGTCGAATCGCCGCGTTGAAGAACATGGCTAGTACGATGGCAGCAGGCCCGTTGATGGTCATCGAAACACTGGTGTTTGGATCACATAGGTCGAAACCGTCGAACAGTGTACTCATCTCATCCACGGTGTAGATACTGACGCCGGATTCACCAACCTTGCCGTAAATGTCGGGTCGGGTGTGGGGGTCTCGTCCGTACAAAGTGACGCTGTCAAAGGCCGTGGATAGGCGAGCGTAATCCTCGCCCTCTGATAGGTAGTGGAACCGCTTGTTGGTTCGTGAGGCGGGCCCTTCGCCTGCAAACATCCTCGTGGGCAACTCATCAGCCCGCTTGAAGGGGAAAACACCAGCCGTGTATGGGAATGAACCCGGGACGTTCTCACGGCGTAACCATCCAAGGAGATCACCTGCATCTGCAAAGTTGGGCAGGGCAACACGAGGGATGGTTGAATGAGACAATGATTCGGTCGTAGTATCCACTGAGAAATCCTTTCCTCTGACCTGATATGTGTAGGTTCCACTACGATACTGCTCGGCCATTTCCTCAAATTCTGAAATCATCTTCCATGCGATTGGATGAATGGTGTTCCGCACCTCTTCCGCCTGAATTCTCACATCGGCAACAGCGGTAGCCGCCCCGGTGGAAAGGGTGGTACCGGTCCCATCAGCCAGGCCGGCCATATGTCGAGCCGTCGCTTCCAATTGCTGAACCAATCGAACCTTCTGTGCCATCTCCCCAGTACGAGAATGATATTCACGAACTGTTCTAGAGATGTCGGCGAGATAGTGAATTCTCTCTGGGGGAATGATATGCTGTGGTTCGGGCATTCCGCTCTCTGGAAGTTGTGGTTTGAGGGCGGCGAGAGTCATCCCATGACGTTCGGACAGAATGACTGCCAGACGTTCCCAGAGCAAATCGACTCCGGGGTCGGCGAATTGGTTGGCGATTGTCGGAATCACAGGTAGTGATTCATCTTCGACCTCAAACAGGTTGCGATTGCGCTTGACCTGTTTTCGGATGGCCCTCAATGCATCTTCTGAACCGCGCTTTTCGAACTTGTTAAGAACGACCAAATCGGCAACATCGAGCATCTCGATCTTCTCCAACTGGGTATGTGCACCGAATTCGCTGGTCATCACATACAGGCTGATGTCGCTGACATCCCTGATGGCATCGCTTCCTTGTCCAATACCGCTCGTTTCAACGAAGATGAGGTCATATCCGACCGCTTGGCATACCTCGATAGCCTCTCGAGTTTTCTCTGACAATTCTTTGCCACTTGAGCGACTGGCAAGGCTACGCATGAAGAGCCGATCACTGACGAGCGTATTCATGCGAATGCGATCACCAAGTAGGGCCCCCCCGGTTCGCTTTCGGGTTGGGTCTGTACACAGAATTGCCACATTGAGCTGTGGATTTTGTGTGGTGATTCGCCGCATCAATTCATCGAGAAGACTTGATTTTCCAGCACCTCCCGTGCCGGTGAATCCGATGACAGGAACTCGTGTCTCCATCGGTCGACTGCGGCACATTTTGAGGGCCTGAGCAAAGGAGACAGGGTCCGCATTTTCCGCGATTGAGATGAGCCGTGCAACTTTTTCTCGCCGATCTGGTGTCACCGGTGCATCTAGCCCAATATTTTGGGCCAGAAGATCACATTCGCTGGCCTGTTGAACCAAATCATCAATCATGCCGAGGAGCCCCATCTGCCGCCCATCATCCGGTGAGTAAATTTTGGTAATTCCAGAGGCGTGCAGGTCTCGAATCTCAGGAGGCGTGATGGTCCCACCACCACCGCCGAAGATGCGTACATCGGCGCGCCCCGCTGCATCCAATAATTCGCGAATGTAGGCGAAATATTCCATGTGGCCACCCTGATACGAAGTGAGTGCAACCGCATGCGCATCCTCTTCGATAGCCGCCTTTACGACATCTAGTGCGCTTCGATCATGACCGAGATGAATTACTTCACAACCTGCGGCCTGAATCAAACGTCGCATGACATTGATGGCCGCATCGTGACCATCGAACAGTGAGGCCGCTGTAACCACACGTAGTGGAACTCCCGATGCATCAAACGCGCTGCCCGCATCGTCAGCAGCCGGTGCGGAGGTCCCACTCACCATGCAAATGGGAGACCTAGGCAGCGCTTGAGCCCATCGGCGGCGGCCGTAGGCCGCCGTGCATACGCGCGAGAGACCCGAATTCAAGCGTACATATCTTCAATCTCGGAAGCCCAATTCTCCCGGATTTGAATTCGCCGAATCTTGAGAGTCGGAGTCAATTCCCCATCGTCAACTGTGAAATCACGAGGTAAAATCGTGAACTTCTTGATTTGTTCAGGTGGGGCAAATTGCTTGTTGAGTTCCATAACTTGAGCCTCAATTTCGGCATGAATATCTGCACTGTCCGTGTATTCTGAAAGTTGGTGCCCCTGCTCGTTTAGGAGTGCAATTTGCTTGGCTGGATCCTTGGGCAAATGTGCACCATCCATTTCGAACTTGTCACGTAAAATCGCCGACACATCCAGGGTCAATAATGCACTACAGAATTTCCGCGCATCCCCGACTAGGAAGCACTGTGAGA
>CAZXVR010000199.1:0-2555 GCA_964644485.1 uncultured Candidatus Poseidoniales archaeon
AGTTGGGCCTATCCAACAACAGTGATTCGGTTCCAGGTTCTTCTTGGACCAAACTAGCGCTCACAGCAATCGTCCTTCTCGCGATCCCTGCGATTTGGGAACGCTTTGCAAATCGAGTAATGGAAACCTCTCCTGAGGTATTGCAGGCTAAACTTGAGGAAGAATGATCTCAAATTCTCTGGGCGATGATAATCATCAGCAAACCCATGAGCAAGAAGAGGCTGCTGTAAGATGAAATTCTTGAAACGGTAGCCTCCGTTTTGAGTGGATGATAGTTCTTCGAAAAGCGATGAATTCTGCCGACAACAACGCCGAGGAAGTCCTTCATCAGATGGCCGCCGTCAAACGGTATGATTGGAATTAGATTGGCCAAACCGAGCCCTACATTCCACCAAATGAACCAGAATAGGAGTGTAATCAGTGCCATCAATACAGTGGTTCCAAGCAACCCCCCAAACCATCCATCTGCTTCGATATATTCCATTTCATGTGGGTCCATGATTTGCCCATCGTGATTGATCGGGATTCCGATCATGACAATCGGTTGATAGGCGAATCCCAATGCGTCAATGTACCAAGGCATATCCTGTTCCCAGGCGGTTGGACCGGCCAATCGATCGATTCCACTTGAACCACTTTGCATCCCTGATACTCCAAGGAATGAACTATTCGCATCGATATTGAACAATGCGATTTGCTCATCCGTGAAATTTTGCGATTCGACATAATCCAGTTTACTGGTAAGCGTCACAGTCAATACGCGTTCGACTCGTATCCCATCCGCATCAGGATGACTGAGTACGGTGAGATTGATCGTGTCCCCTGCCGAATGCGCATCCAACTGATCAGACATATCTCCTGCGGTTTCCACCGGTGTTCCGTTGAAGTGAGTGATGATTTCCCATGGTTCCAATCCTGCTTCAGATGCGGCAGATTCTTCGACGATTCCACTGGCGTGTACACCTGGATTCACAACAGAGAATTGGGTCGCCAACACACAGATGATCAGCCAAGTGATGGTTGCAGCATAGAGATTGGTCGCAGGTGCAGCTGCAAACAGCCGTGCGCGTTCGCGTCTCGGTGCTTGGGTGAGTTCCTCGAATTCCGGTTCGACAAAGGCCCCTGCTGGGAAAGGACCGAGCATCAAGAGACCGACAGAGCGCACTCGCATACCGTGCGCGCGCGCCTGGAGAGCGTGCGCGAATTCGTGGATGACAAGGGCACCGACAAATGCGATTGCCGGCCACCAAAACGGAATGATTGGGCTGACGCCAGGGAATGGGATCAGTTGGCTGGCAGGGGCATCCGTTTTTTCGACCCCCATGAACAAGGCCAGTGAAAATGAAAGCAACAGGAAGAGGACAATGAAGATCATGACAACCGCACAAGTCCAAAGCGAAACCTCACCATATGCGCGCCAGAATTTACGGGGTGTTGCCGCTTTCTCAATCGTATCCTGCCCACGAGTTGTACGTAGCATCAGGAGTCCACCCAATACCCGTGTCGCATTCCACCTGTCGAGTATTCCACGGCGTTCCAATTGACCTAGAAGCAGTACCCAGATACATAGTGCACCAAATATCCAATGCAATTGCACGGCTAGAAAGGCACTGATGAAAATCAGAATAAGTGCCCGCCTATCACGCGCTCGCCGTGCATCGCTCACGGACGGCCCTACTACCGCTTCTTCTTGAAGCATCGGGAGAGAACTCAAGGCGCCCACCCCTCTCGCCACACCATGGTCGACACCGATGAGGCGCGCCGAATTCAGCGTCGAATCAATACATTGCTTCGGGATCGAGATGCCATTCGCCGCATGTTAGAGCAGGCCGATTATGAGCGACTGGGCCGTGATGTAGGTCGACAGAGTGTAGCCATCGAGAGACTCGAAGTCCTTCTTTCTGGCCAAGATGTTTAGACTCTAAATCTCTGCATCCAAGTCGGCAATGGTTCAGGTGCGGCTTCGACAACGGTTTCAGTTTCCACTTTGATAGCCAATGCATCGGAAACAATCCTAGACAATCCATTGTCCTCGGAATTTCGGCAAACAACTCCAAGGAATTGGTGTAGAGGTAGGCCTTGGTCCCAATCCAAATGTGGTTTCCCCGTTCGGGTTAGAGGAAGGGCTGGAATCCGTTTCGACAGTGCCGCCAGCCGCCCAGAAAGGGTTGAGGTCTCCACCCGGAAAATACGCCACGAATCACCGCGCACACCCTTGAGTCGATGTGCATACAAGGGCATCAGTTCGCAATTCTCTCCGATTTCCCTCATCGCTTCCAATTGAGTTTCGGTCTGCCCCGAAAAGTAGACCTTCTTGTCCGCTCTCGTTTTCACTTCAATCGGAAAGCAGATATCTCCTCGCAAAGCGAGCAAATCTCCACTTCCATCCATGCCGCTACCTGCTGCACGGACCACCAAAAAGGGCCTCTGAACGACTTGCATCGCCTTGGCCCGCTCAAGTTCTGTGCAGGATCGAGTGACGGCTCGAACTCCATCTGGAGAACCGGCCAATACCGCCCTTAATTCGCGCTCGTAAGACGAGGCCATCGGCGAAG
>CAZXVR010000200.1:0-2531 GCA_964644485.1 uncultured Candidatus Poseidoniales archaeon
GGAAATTTCAATCCATGGGACCCGACCGATGATGTGATTCAGAACGAAATTGTATTCTTTGCAAATAACACCACTTTCAGTGTGGACCCAACTCTGGAACGCTTTTGGCGTGTCCACACTTATGATTCGTATACAGGGGCAGCCTATGGAAAGAACACTTCCACCCAAATTTGGACCCCAATGCCTCAAGGATTTGCGGACGACCAATGGATTGCAAACAACACTTTCCACAATTCTACCGAGAGTTGGTCTCTAGAATTTATGAATCCTGTGACAAGCGCTAACCTCGCACACCCTTACGCGACAACCGGCGTAATGGGTTGGGCTGATACCTTGGCCAACCTGAGTCACGGCAACATCACACACGACATCAAGGTCGAGGATGCCGGTGTTGTCGGCCTGTTCGCCTCTGCTCCCGAGATTTGGTACGAATCTGCCGAGTTGGCCAATTCGATTGCTTACGCGGGCGCGGGCACGTACGCGATGGACCTTCCACCCGAATTCACAGATCCAACCCACCCCTTCTCCGAGGTTCTCAACATCACCAATGATGTCATCGCTGCAGCCGGGGCAGTCAGCGCATACGACAAGGCTGTCGCACTGCAAGATTTCCTTCTGAATGGTAACGCGACCATTGAATATCTACGCAATCTCGATGGCAGCGCTCTACCGATGGGTGAGGATCTAACATTCCATCTTGTCGTCGCTGCGAAAGAGGGTCGATGTACAGAGTTCTCAACCGCATTTACGACCATGCTCCGTTTGGCAGGATTGCCTGCTCGAAAGGTGACTGGATTCAGTGGTGGATTCTGGAACGGGCAAGGATACACCGTTACAGGTGCAAATACCGCATCTTGGTCTGAGGTTCACCTACAAACCAATCCTGCTGGGAATTCATTGGACATGGGCTGGGTTCCATTTGATCCATGTCCTGCAGCAGCTCCTACTCAAATTGTCAATGAGACATGGGAACCTCTGACCGTACATCGAAACCACTCCACTGGAGACATCTGGCTCAATGGTACTTTGGAATTCACCGATAACAATACACCGATTGAAAATCACACTGTTCGCCTGTATCTAATGCCACCCGAAGAGGCTGCCAACAATCCAAGCCTTGGTGCGACAGGGCAACGTCAGTTGGGTAGCGGATTAACGGGTTCAATCGGTAATTTCTCTCTACGGGGCATTCCGGCTGAAATCGTAGCACCCGGCTACGGGTCATTGGTGGTCGAGGTTACACAAGGCGGTTATGTTGAGCATACTTACAAGACGTTCTTGTGGACAATCAATGTAACAGATTCGCTGAATATCACGCAAGATACTCCTTCTGAACCAGGTGAACCAATCGTTGGTGCTGGCACGACCACATTGATCTCTGGCCACGTGCGATGGGAGAACATCCCCTTCCACGACCCCAGTGAAGTGGGTTCACTCGTGCTGTTCATGAATTACACTAGCACCATCGATGGCCCCGTCTCTCTACAAACTGTGGTCGGTGTAGATGGTTACTATGAATTCAATGTGACACTCGATGAGAATGAAGGCATAGGCCTTCTGCCTGCGACGATTGAGTTCCCTGGATGGCATGTCGATAGCCTACACCTATCCGTGCCGCCTACATACCACGCGTTACCGAGTACGTACAATCTCAATTTCAACATCAGTGCTGCTCCAAACCTAACTGCGGTACTGGAAGGTCCTGGTGCGAAAAATTCGTTGCTATCAATCGATGAAGATCTCTACATCAACGGTACAATCCTCAGTCGTGGACAATCGGTTGTTCCTATGGAAGGAACTCTTTGGCTACAGATGCGAATGAACGGTTCCTCGGGTCCGATGGAGAATATCACTTCATGGACTCTTAACGCCTCAACTTGGTCAACAAGTCCAGGAAATTACAGTCTTGTTTGGAATTTCGGCACAGGGTTTGCCCAAAATCTTGATCCTGGATATCTCGATGTAGAATTGTTGTTCATTCCTGATGCCTTAGGCGCCAGCGATATCGCTGGTTTACAGGAGGACGCAGCAACGACCAACTTGAGCTATGGTCTACAAACCACACTCAATATTGAATACAACATCAATCCACTGCAACGTGGTGAAGCTACGATTACCAACATCGGATTGACCGATCACCGTGGCAACTACGTCTTGCCTGCGAATGGAACTTATATCTCCGAATTCGACGGCAACCTCATTTCGACCAACAATTCAGCAGACGTAGAGTTTGGTGCCCTCAGCATTGACTGGACACCAGATGCGAATACGCTGGTTGGCGATTATCTGTGGTATACCAATTACACATCCTCTACTCAATGGTACAAGGATGCCGGCAGTCAAGGTGACGTACGAATTACAGGGTACATTTTGATCAGCACTACCCTTGCCGACAATTGGGTACACATCGGGAATACATCCTACATTACAGGCGATATTCGTGATGACTTGAACAATTCAGTCATTACCGGAAACCAAACAACACTCATCTTTGAGTTTGAGTTCCCTGGTGTCGGACCACCCGACCCCAT
>CAZXVR010000201.1:0-2521 GCA_964644485.1 uncultured Candidatus Poseidoniales archaeon
TCATTGCAGAATCGATTTTCATCTACAATACTCTTTTCTGGCTGTTCATCCCTTTGCCCTTGTATTGCATGCCAAACACAGAACGTGCTAGAAAGGAGCTAATCGTGTTCTGCCAAGCGATCATTGTCGTCAATTTCATTTCCTATCTGGTGTTTATTTTCTCACCCGCGGAGGTTTACATTCGTGATGTTGCCATCCAAGAGATGGCCACTCGCCCTGGTCTGTTAAGTGAAATGTATGAATTCATGTGGGTTCTTGACAAACCCTACAACGCTTGGCCGAGTTTACACGTTAGCATCGCGACGATGATGACGCTGTTCGCCATTCGATGCTGGAGCGAAAAACCACTTTTACAGTGGGGAATTGGAATATTATGCGTGTTGATGTGCATTTCCATCATGACAACAAAGCAGCACTTTGCATGGGACCTCATCACCGGTTGGGCGCTGGTTGCAGTGATCTGGAGGTGTCAAGTTCGACCCGGATTAGAAAGATTGGATGTTGAGTCCCTCGGTGAAGCAGCATCATAAGTTGGACTGAATACCAAATTTCATGGACGGAAGAACGGGTTTGACTGCAGCCCTCATGGTTGGAACTCTCATCCTGGCCTCAGCATTGGGATACATGGGCGGCATAGCTGCCAATGATACACCTGACAATACAGAGGATAATGAGGTGGAGCAACAAGAACCCGTGGCTACCGATGAGCCTCCATTGTTGACGATGGATGAAGCGGTTCACGCGTATGGCGTTACAGCGTTTACCATCGAAGGTGGCATTCACGATGAGAATCCATCGACCACTGTTGTCCATCTTGAAATCATCAATCCCATCGACGATACCGATCGTCAAGGACCGTGGGTGTTCTTCGCGGGTTCCGATGGTCGCTGGAGTGGTGTATTGCCGATTACCATGCCAAGCGAATGGGTGACAAGTGCGTATGCACAAGATGCAGGTGGTCAAACATCAGACATTGTTTACTCGACAGCAGTAATGCCAATGCCGGTTGAGCCGGCTGCACAATTGACGACCTCATTTGCACTGAATTCCGCCAACAATGACTGGGCTGATATATCTGGTACAATTGATCATGCGTTCCCGAGCACATGCGAAATTTACTACCAACCACAGGGGCAAGACCCGCTGCCCGGCCAAATCACAGTGACGGCATACTCGATCCCTGTCGATTACAATGCTACCAACCACGCTGGTGAAATCGTAGCAGACTGTGGCTTGTTTACTGAATCTCGAACCATCATCCAATATGCGATTCCTGAACTCTACACAGAAACACCAGATGCTGACCAAGATGGAATCGCAGACGATGAAGATGACTGTGACAACACCCCTCAGGGTGAACCGGTCTATTCAGACGGATGCAGCGACAGTGAGCGTGACGATGACAATGATGGTGTCTCGAATGCTGATGATCAATGCGAAGGTCACGATGATTCAATCGATGTGGACAATGATGGAATTGTCGACGGTTGCGATTCTCTCATCGATTCTGATGGAGATGGTGTCGCTGATGCAGACGATGTTTGTGAAGGCGGCGACGATAACCAAGATGCCGACACCGATGGTATACCTGATGCATGTGACAATGATGATGACAATGACGGTGTAGCAGACGGACCAGACCAGTGTCCAAACACACCCAGTGGTACTGAAGTCGATGCAACTGGGTGTCCGGTCGCCACTTGGGAACCACAGGATTCGTGGCTCTGCCAAGATGGGCAGGGTCCTTGGGTCAAGGACTACAATTCAGAGGAAGGCTACAACTCAAACAACAACGGTGCAAGTTCTGCTGGTGGCGGAGGCTCAGGACCTTGGTTCCAATGTGATGTCTCCGTCTCAATTCAAAATGGAGAAATGGTTGTAGATAGCAATGGAATTCCAAACCACGACTTCCTGTCGACCAGAGGTTGCTGTACGGACGAAGTCGATTTGGAATGGCACATCACGCTAAACCCTGTGAATGATACAACCGGCGGTCACACATCGACAAACTGTCCTGCCGCACAGAGCCAATGGGAATGCGCACCCGATCGTGGTGCGGTTGCAGTCGCCGTCAATGGCGTTCCAATGTATGGACCTGAAGAAGGACCAGGGGGGGATGCGGTCGCACTTCACTTCGATTACTTTGATGAAGATCGGCAACCCATTTTCCTCGGCTGGTGCACAAGCCATTCAGCTGGCAACAACTTCCACTACCACTATGATGCACAATGTCAGTTCTGGGAAGCTGCAACTGGGGAAGACATGAGCGATTATGAAATTGCGAAGTTGCAGGCTGGATATCACAGCCCGATTATCGGTTGGGCGTTTGATGGATACCCCATCTACGGTATGTATGGATATGACGAAAATGGAAATGTCCGAGCCATGACCTCGTCATATGCCATTGAAAGGACCAATGACAATCCATCGGGAGATCAGGGTTACAACGGCATTGATGATTGGAATTACGTCGATGGCTTAGGTGACTTGGATCAGTGTAACGGCCGGTTCGGACCAACAC
>CAZXVR010000202.1:0-2518 GCA_964644485.1 uncultured Candidatus Poseidoniales archaeon
TCGGCTGAACTGAAGTAAACCGTGCCGGACCAACTGGTTCGCAATGCCATATTCATGACACCGTTGCCAGCCCATGCGTTGCGGGCGATACCGGTCACATCCCACTCATACCAAACACCTGATGACGAACTGGTTGATGTCATCGAAGATGCGACTGTTGAATTGCACTGATTGCTGGGGTTGTAGTTGTTCCAAGTCACGTTCGATTCACCGAACCCATTACAATCGTAAATTGCAATGCTGTGTGCACCGGTACCTGTGATACTCGCAACATACATTCGGAGTGTAACCGATGTCGGTAGCATTGTAGCAGGATATGGATATTCACTCAAATCGATTGATACGAGACCTGTCGCTTCGTGTGCCGAATGGGAGGGGTCAAGGCCGACCGCAAGCATGGTGTCTGTTCCATGGTTGGAATATTGGCCAATGATGTTCGATTGAATCCATGTGTCGGGCATCGTTGGCAATACGCCCGTATCTTCGAAGACCGCGCCTCGCTGCATTGTCACGGTGTAATTTCCAGCGCCATCATCGCTTCCTTGTTCATCAGGAACTCGTGCTTGGAATGGGGCTGACCAGTTGCTGTAAACACCATCTTGTACAGCCCGAATTCTTAGATGATTCCAATGGTCACCTTGAGCAGCACTTGCAGTTTGATACATTGTCAGGTTCGCTAAATCAAACGTAGCACTTCCCCAAGTACTCGAGTCGCTTGAATCGAAAACAAATGTATCTATTGTAAAACGGTCATTCGTGGCATACTGAATTTGCCAAGAATCAATCGTGCTGGCCGAAGCATGTGTCCATGCTGCACCAAGAGGATCCAACGGCGATGGTCGCAGAGAACTCGAATCCCATGCTGTGAATGGACCATTGGCCGTCAATCCAGAATCCCATGAAGGAGCGGAAGGCATGGATTGAGCTCCTGCACGGTAGGTCAGCGTGATAATCGGTCTCAAAGTTTCGAACATACCGGTAGCATCCTCATTAATGAACGAATGCCGTGCGTTGAAGTTGGTATCTTCAGATGCGAACAAGAGGCTCAGAGTATCTGAACCACTCATGTGGGCTTGTTGCATGAGTTGAGTCACGTTCCATGAGTACCATCCATTGCCACTGACGTTTGTCATGACCATGGGCATGTCTGCATCATTTGCACCGTATGCCCCAGATGTCTGCCACGTGTTGTTGGTTGCGCAATTATTCCATGAGACATTGGCTTCAACCCAGTTGCAATGAACTAGCGAGGCGGATACATTCGTGTTGTAACTGCTAGAGCCACCCACCCGATACATCTCGATATGAGCTTCAACGACTTGCCATGGATTGTTGTCCATGATTGGTACATTGGAAATGTCGTATCGCAATAGTGAACGAGATTCGTGACCTGCATTCGTACACGCGGGTCCACCATTGGATGCACCGACATTCAAGTTACTTGCTGTGTTTCCGTAAGCCGTATTTGGGTTGCAAGAATCGATGTATGCGCCTTCTGCGACATCATATGTACCCGTAGCTGAGTATGCATTTCCGTTGGTCAAATCAACCCAGTAATCGGTGACGTTGGGGCCTGCATGTGCTATTCCACCAATTTCATTCGGTACGATGAAGTTTTCAACTGTTGAACGAGGACCGAACATTCCATCTTGGATTGGCTGAATCATCCATGAGTATTCGTCATCGTGATCAAATTGTGAATTTGTATCAACCATGGTTAGGTTAGACATATCAAACGTACAAGTTGAACAAGTTCGACTGTCGATGACTTGGACACCACCCCATGGACCATCGTTTGTCGGATAGGAATAGATTCTCCAGGCCGTTAAGTTGGTTGTAGCAGGATGGCTCCATGACGCACTGGGATTGTCATCGGATGACATCGAGGGGTGTTCCCAGAGGATGTCCCCGTTTGCAGGCGAAAGGATTGTGGCCGCTTGCGTTGGTTGTGTGGCAGTTCCGTTCTGCCAAGTCAGAGAGAGTTCAGGTTCATTGGCATCAAACTGTGTCTCGGTACTGGCCAACACAATTCGATCATTGGAATTTGCCTCGACACTGAGCATCAAGCCTACACTGTCATCGCCACGTGTCATGGCTCCTTGAACGATTTCAGAGATGTCTAGAACCATTCGACTACTGGCTGATTGATCAATGACAACATCAATCCATTCTGAACGATCTTGTGCACCTGTACCTCCAAGAGCACTCCAATTTGTAGTGCCATCATAGGCGAGTCCAGTGGCGGAAGAATCCCAATCCTGCAAGGTTTCATAGATTGCGATTGAAGGCGTACTTGAGTTGTTGGTCAATACTTGGAAACTGATGGATGCACCGATTAATTTCGCATTGGAAGGGTGAGGCAATGCACCGATTCCATCGATTGGAATCTCGATGAGAGTACTCGATGTTGAGGAAATGAAGAGAGTGTCTTCATCCGCGTGAGTATCATTCAAACTAGAGGGTGCCCACGAAATCCATGTGTCTGTGAACAATGGCATGCTACCATCTGACAAAATAT
>CAZXVR010000203.1:0-2494 GCA_964644485.1 uncultured Candidatus Poseidoniales archaeon
AGCAGTGTCAGGAATACACCCAACTCTACTGATTGTTGAGCCATTCGCTCAATCGCTTGAGCCCTTCTTCGATGACGTCATCTTCAGCAGCATAAGAGAGGCGAACAAATCCTTCACCACCGGGCAAGGATTCCAATGGAATGACCTGTACTTTGGCTTCTTCCATTGCCCTAGCAGCAAAGGTGGTTCCATCCATGCCGGTTGCAGTGACATCGACCATGATGTAGAATGCACCTTCAGGTTCACTTGCACTGAGTGAAGGGATCCCATTTAGAAGATCCATCATCAGGGCACGACGACGAACATAGTCGTCTCGGAATTCAGCAACAGCATCCCAATTTTCAGCAGCCACTTCAGCAGCAGGCATCAGGAATGCCGGAATATGGGAACAAGTGTTACCCTGCAAGCGACCCACGACTTTCGCCAACGGTGTTGGGGCGGCGAAGATGCCAACCCTCCACCCAGTCATTGCGTGTGTTTTGCTGGGGCCGGTGATGGTCATCGTTCGCTCAAAGCCACCCTCAATCGCAGCGGGTGCAACATGTTCGGTATCATTCCAAATCAATTCGGTATAGATCTCATCAGAGATAATCCACAAATCGTGTTTGATGGCCAAGTCGACAAGACCCTGCATTTCCTCAGGCGTGTAGACCGCCCCGGTTGGATTGTTTGGGCTGTTGATGAGAATTGCACTGGTTCGTGGTGTGATTGCCGCAGCGACATCACCGATGTTTGGATGGAAGGATGGGCGTTCACACTTGACGAGCACGGGTGTTGCCCCGACCAACTCGACCTGCTCAACGTGAGTCGGCCAAGAAGGGGCCATCAATATCACTTCGTCACCCGGTTCAGCAGCGACCATGATGGCGTAGAGTAGCGCTTGTTTGGCACCAGGTGTCACCACAATCCCGTCATCTCGGACAGGAATACCCCACCGTTCGCGCAGATGAGACGCCCAAGCGGCACACAAGCTCTCACGCCCTTCGCCGCGAGTATAGTGAGTATCGCCCGCTTGAATCGCTGAAATTGCAGCCTCAGAAATCGCACTCGGTGTATCGAATGCAGGCTCTCCAACCGTCAGTCGAACAACATCTGCTGGAGGTGGTGCAAGGAACGCTTTGAACCCGCCCTTGAGATTGACCAAATGGTTTGGAATGTTCGGCATGGTCCCACCCATTGCCCCTATGGGGCAACCTTTCCACGCACCAATTGGCCTTGAAGGTGATGGGTTCTTTCATGCGTGACACTTGAATAGCGCAGGCTTTTCGGCGGAACGCTGCACAGATAGCAAAGCCCGGTTACGCGATGGACTGCAAATCCATTTTACAGGGGTTCGAATCCCCTTCTGTGCTCCATTATTCCCCTTCATCCCACGCTGTAATCTGTTCTGGTGTGGTTTCAATATCTTCCATGGTGAATGCAACCGCATCCATCTGTTCCATGAGGTCTGCAGGCACCCCACCTTCGCGTTCGCTGCGCATGTGCATACGAGGTGGTGGACGTTCCGCAGTTTCGGGAATTCTCACAAACAATCTGTAATCGCGTGAGTGACGTATGAAATGTGGAATCCGTTTGGGCGATTTGAACATGAAAATCACACCTCTGTACAAACGATCCATCGCAATACAAATTTGTGTCCATAATGGCAACGCAGCAAAGTCCGACTTCCACAACCACAACCGCGAAGCACGCCGTTTTCGCGGCATCATGGTGAACCCACCACCGACAAGAGCTGCCGCCATCGCAGCGTCGCGCGTGAATGAAATCAGAGGCCCCCGAACGACTTGTGGCCCAGTATCATCTCTCGTCGCCTTCACCAAATCGACTTGACCGCCGAGCGGTGCTCCATGCAGCACAGGGTCTTGCCGCCAGCGCTCCCATGCTTGCTGGACAATTTGATGCGCGATTCCCTTTCCACGAAGTTCGGGCTCAACGACCACGGTTGCCAATTCGATGGCTCCGCCAACTCTACGGAGTTCAGCATATCCCGCCATTTCTCCATTCTCAAGGATGAGAACACGGGGTGTCTTAGGGCCGAGGCGCGCTTCCTTGGGTACACCACGACTCGGTCGCAGATCCATCTCAACCTTGAGCAGTGCATCCAACCAGACGGCAATCCGCTCATCTTCGTTCAATCTGAATCCTCTCCATCGAGAATTTTCCACATCGAGCGGTGTGGTCCGATGCCTTTGACATCGTATTCATCACCAAATTGAATCCAATCTTCGCCAGCATACATCGGAATGGCCTCAAGTCTTGCTTGTAGCCAGCCACTCTTGGCCCCCCAGTGACTGATGGCTGCGGCCTCTAGAGCGACGA
The DNA here is from genome assembly GCA_964644485.1 of uncultured Candidatus Poseidoniales archaeon. Taxonomy (GTDB): domain Archaea; phylum Thermoplasmatota; class Poseidoniia; order Poseidoniales; family Thalassarchaeaceae; genus MGIIb-P. The sequence continues at coordinate 2,320 of CAZXVR010000203.1, forward strand.
CAAGACCGCTTGCAAGCCCTTGCCTGCGCCATTCATCGCGAGTTCCCATCTGGCGGATTTGAACCGCAGGGCGCAACTCATCACCACCCGCTGTTAGAGGTGTGAAGGCAGGACACACTGCCGCATCCGGTCCAGCATGATCGGATTGTGCCCCATCGGAATCGTCAGGGATTCG
>CAZXVR010000204.1:0-2486 GCA_964644485.1 uncultured Candidatus Poseidoniales archaeon
TGTTCATCATCGATCAACACGCCCTTCACGAGCGTGTTCGCTACGAGCGCCTTCGAGACAACATGGTGTCATGGGAAAGTCAGGAACTCGTATCGCCACTTCCTTTGGGTTTGAGTTCATCAAAAACCGAAATATTACACGGCCATCAATCACAATTGAATGAACTTGGCTTTTCTTTCGACGCGAAACTCAATTTGACTGCAGTACCTCAGTTATTGCTTGGAAGTGAAAAAATTGAAGGTTTTATTTCAGACGTATTGTCCGAACTTGAGTCCGGTGCCAAACGCCTAGACACCGTCGAGAACTTGGCCGACGAAGTCGCTTTCATGAAATCCTGTAGAGGGGCTGTCAAAGCCAACCAGAAACTCTCGCTACCTGAAATGCGTCGACTTTTGGCCGATATGCAAACCATCGAAAACCCATGGGCCTGTGTTCATGGGCGACCCACAGTTCTACGAATGAGCCTCAATCGCCTCGATGGACACTTCGGCCGTCACGGCTGAATCAAATCGATAAATTGCGGGAAGGAGACTTCATGCAAGTTTGCACCTTCGATGTCTGCTCCAACCTTTGTGGCCATAATCACAGCCGTCATCTGCATACGATGATCGCCAAATGTAGGGACGATCGATTGCGGTGTAGCAATCTGTTGCTTACCCACAATGGCCAACCCCTCCTCTGTTCTTTCGACATCAATCGAGAACTTCGATAGTAATTCTACAGTGCAATCAATTCGATTGGATTCTTTGTATTGAGCGTGACTTGCACCCACAATCACTCCACCGCCACCAACAGCCATCGCCGCAGCTAGGGGTGTAATCAGGTCATTTGCATGACTCAAATCTACAGTTTGGTATTGATTGAGGTCCATTTCAAACAATATCTCTGCGCCGATTGAATCCTCTCGCCTAACCTCTGGAATAACGAGTTTACAACCATGAATCATTTCGTATAATTTCCAAAACGCGACATGTGACGCATCCGGTGGGATTTCAATTCGTTCAGGGGGCTGACACTTCCACGGTTTCAATACGTCACCCCCAAGTCGGTTTAGTGAACCACATTTTCCGGCTAAATCAAATGAAAGCTGCGCGTGCCTTCGACTTACAATATCGCCCTCTATAGACAAATCCAGGTCATTCATTCTCGAAGGCATGGATAGTACAATCGCAGAAAGGTGCTGACTGGTTTTCCGACAATTTAGAGAAAGTGATTTGCGATTTATTGGACCTTTGATTTTCATTGGCAAGTTTCTCGTTGAATCAAATTCCACAGTCAAACCTAGAGATCGCCAGAAATTTCGATCGATTCTGGCCGCCAATGTGGAATCACCATCGATGGTAATCGATTCACCAATCCTGGCAATCGCAACCCCGAGAAATCGCAGTGCGGTTCCAGAATTATGCATGTCCAATGTTTGAGATGGTCGTTTGAACCCATTGGGGCCGACCCCGTGCACGGTCCACATGTCATCTCCAATATCGATTTGAACTCCCAATTGAATCAGGGCATCGCGCATTGCGCAGGCATCCTTTGCCGCCCCGGAAACTCCCCTTATCTCGACTCCCCCATCACCCTGTGATGCCAACAGTAACCAGCGAATGACGTGGCTTTTCGAAGGTGGTAAATCAGCCATCTGGATGGTTTGGGAGTTTGCAGGAATCGAAATGACTCCTTCGTCTAACCTTGGGCCCACATGCTGCCGACTCAGGCCTACACCATCATATCGTCGCTGGGAGGGGCATGGCTGCCAATTCGGTGGTTGCCCCCGTATTGCCTTCAGATCGAATAAAAATCGTCCAACCGCCCTCATCTGTTCCAGCAGCGGTTGCATTGATGACAAAGTAGTCGCCTCTGTTGACTGTAAATGATGCGTCACGATCATGGAATGTCACCGTCTCACCAATCGAGCCATACACATTGGCATCGTTAACCCGTCCATCGATGCTGGAGCCATTGATTCCAACAGGCGGGACAATTGAGAAAGTCACACTGGATGTGTGCAAATTTTGAGATAATTCCGTAAATCGAACAACTTGGAATCCATTGTCTAGTGCTCGAACACTCATCGTTGCGTAAGGTGCCCCTTTGTCGGGAGCTGCGATTGCATCATCGACCATCAGGTAGACAGCGCTGGCCAATAGTACTGTAATCGCCATGAGCAGAACGGTTGCAATCACGGGGCTGACCGCCTCGTCTTCACAGACCCTTTCGCGTCTCATCGGCCACCGAAGGTGGCCAACGACCTGTAAATACACCGGCAGTTTGCCATAAAAGAAGTCTAGAATCAAGTCCAGATTGAAGCGCCAGCGCTCAAACTCTGGTTTCCTTGTTCTTGAGGCGTAGGCCCTTGTAGCTGCACTTTCGGCAACGAGAAGCGCGCAGTGCGTTTCGTGCATTGCACTTCATGCATACTCGAACGTTGAGCAGCCGTGCTTCAGCCTCTGGGAATCGAGCCATGAGCCCGCCGACCTGCTCCCCCTATT
>CAZXVR010000205.1:0-2475 GCA_964644485.1 uncultured Candidatus Poseidoniales archaeon
CACGTGATCTAGCGGTTATGATGTATGGTTCCCAACCATGCCACCCGAGTTCAAATCTCGGCGTGTGCACTCAGAATAGTGGTTCTTCGTAGTCATCGTCAGACAGGGTGCGCCACAAACCGTCTGGCACATCGTCATAGACGCCAGCATAAGGGTCATCATTGGTGAGGACCTTCTTGGGTTTCTCCAGTGCATTCATCGCTTCTGGCTTAAACTTCCAATAGTGGATACGCCATTCACGACCATCCCATAGGGTTGTCTCCTCGGATTCAGTGGTCAACAAATCGTAGTCTTGGAACATGTAGAACAGGTTTCGATCCGTCGGCTCCAGTGCATTGTCAATAATTCGATCATAAAATCCGAAAAATCCGAGAGCATGCTCAGCCATGCCTTCAGCGGTAATCGTCTCCATATCGGGGTCGATATGGGTCTGGATTGCCATCGTCAACTCTGCTAGACTCATCCCCATCAATAGACCCCCTGTGGCGAATTGGTACATCGCCGGATGATACATGGGAGCAGGCTGACCTATTTCAACGGTTGGCGATTTTCGCCCCGTAGGGGCGCACATCAGGCGGTTTCGTCACGATTAAACGGTTGATTCAACGCGTCGTCATGTGACCGAGTTCGTTGAGGGGACTTTTCTCGGGTTGTCCGAGGGCGATGAGTCCGTAGATGTGGCCATACTGTCCGTTCCATACGAACTGACCACCTCATACGGTCAGGGCACAAGTAATGGCCCCAAGGCAACAATCGAAGCATCCGCACAAGTTGAGTTGTATGACCCTCTTCTCCCGGAAGATTTGCCCTGTGGGTTCTCCCTGCACACCGCGCAACCATGGGATGGTGAAGGGGATAGTTTAGAGGAACAATTGTCTGGTATTACAGAATATGTCTCTCGATTCAGTTCCACATTCCCAGTTATTCTTGGTGGTGAACATGGGATGCTGCCAGCGATAATGAAAGCGGTTGGAAGCAAGATCAATCTCAATGAATTAACGATGGTCCAAATCGATGCGCATGCAGATTTACGCGATGAACTGGATGGTGATCCAAACAGCCATGCATGCGCAGTCCGCCGTTCATTGGAATTAGGTGTTGGAGAAATCCTCCAAATTGGCATCCGAGCCTTTGCTCGTGAAGAAGCAGTTTTTGCAGCCAAAGAAGAACGGGTTGAATCCTGGTTGGCTAGAGATGTGTTGAATCCATGTGGGGGCGAAGCAACTTGGCTGAATTGGCTGAATCGATTGTCTGAAATTGAGGGACCTGTATGGTTGACATTGGACATCGATGGCTTGGATACGGCCTATGTGCCTACAACCGGCACACCAGTTCCGGGTGGGCTTGCCTATTGGCAAGTTGTCGAAACAATCGAAACCATTGCATCCGCACCAAATGCGCAGTGGATTGGTGCTGATGTCAACGAAATCGTCCCAGATTTGAACAACAATGTGACTGAAATTACCGCAGCGATGCTGGCCACCAAGATCGTGGCAGCTCACCTCGCCCGCAGATTGGAGGACGAATCATGAATTCAAAAGGCCGCCACATTACACTGGACTATTCCGGTTTCAACGGAGATGGTGTCTGGATGCTCAAAGTAATGCAGGCTGCAGTCTCGCGATCCGAGGCAAGAGAAGTTCATGCGCATGTTGAGCAATTTGATGGTATCAAAAGTCCACTTGGGTTCGCGGCAGTGGTACTCATTGACGAAAGTCACGTGAGTGCGCACTGCTACGAGGTCGAAGGAATCCTCGCGATCGATTGCTTCACTTGTGGGGGTGTTGATCCAGCGGAAATTGCAGATGACATCCATCAACAACTGTTGGATGCGATTCCAACGATTAAATTGGTTCAAAGAAATGAGTTGGATCGATTCGTGATGGAGGGTTGAGATGCGAGATTTCGTCGAACGCCATTTCCGCCATTTCAATGCCGGTGAGCTGCGGCGTTGTTCTGAATCACTCTGCGATTTTGTCGAGAATGGTGGTCGATTGATGATTACGCTGGCAGGTGCAATGAGTACGGCAGAAATCGGACGAAGTTTGGCACCAGCGATTCGAGAAGGTAAAGTCCACGCGATTTGCTGTACAGGGGCCAACTTGGAGGAGGATTTGTTTCATCTAATCGCCGCTTCACACTATGGGGATATACCCAATTGGAGGGGCCTTACCCCGATTGAAGAATCCCAATTGGAAAATCGAATTACCAATAGGACTTTACCAGAGGAAAATGCGGTTCGAAAAGTTGAATCCCAATTGGTTTCTTTGTGGAAAGAATCTTCCGGGAAACTGCCTCACGAATTTCTGTATGAGCTGGTGAATCAAATCGAGGCAGATGCAGATCCTCAGGATTCTTGGCTTCTGGCGGCCGCTGAATACAATTTACCACTTTTTGTCCCCGGCTGGGAAGATTCGACCCTTGGCAACATCTTTGCCGCAAGGGTAATCGATGGTTCGGTCGATGTGAATGCGA
>CAZXVR010000206.1:0-2473 GCA_964644485.1 uncultured Candidatus Poseidoniales archaeon
AGATGACATTCCATCCCTTCTTTCTTGGATGGAATCCGAAGCAGCCAATCGAGGATTTGAACCAGCTGATACAGGTGCAGTTGATGCAGCGGTCGCAGAAGTTCTCGCTGAGCGTGCGGACTTTGTTGCCGAGCGTGGCATGGGCGCACTTGGGCCACTAATGGGCGTCGTCATGGGCAAATTGGGTGGTGCTGCAGATGGCAAAGCGGTCTCTGCTGCTTTGAAAGAACAGATTCAGAGGCTGCTCTGATGCGGCGTGCCCTGCTCATACTCGCGTTGTTTCTGTTGTCCTCATATCCCGGTCAAGCAAGCGAAGGCCGTCATGCAGAATGGGTTACAGATCCAGTGCTACCCGATGTGCAATGGAATGCGAGTGTTGACATCGGTTACATCTCAACAGCGCCGTTGGTCAAGGATGGCCTTGTCGTTGTCAAGGGAGGAGGCGACGCGTCTACAGGAGAAGGGGCCGGTTTGGTCGCCTACCGTGCAGATACGGGTGTTGAGGTTTGGAGATCGCTTCACACCGCCAGTGACAGAGGCTTTGAGACAGCACCTTTGATTCACATCTCTCATCAACAATCTACAGGACAGAATTGTTTACCCTCATCGGATTTGATTGTCACAGGTTGGACCTCAGGTTATCTTACAGCCCATGATTTCGCAACTGGAGTTGAATTGTGGAATCAATCAACCGACGCTCCGAATTGGGGTATTACCGGTGGAGGTTTTTCGAGGTCCGATGGTCAAATTGTGTGGCCGACCGAAACGGGCACCATTCAGGTTTGTTCATCCAATGGAACCACACTCCATCAGTATCATGATTCAGATTTGCGAACCTACCGCGCCAATCTTGGAATATTGTTCGATTGGGAATCGGATGAGAATGGGACCATTACGACCTCAATGGAATGGCTACAAGGAACAGAATCCGCTCATCTGTTGAGGTATGACAGTGAATCATCTCTCATCGAAGATATCGATCTAGTGGCACTCGCCAATCTTTCAGGAAATTGGCGAATTCGTTCGACACCAATTGCAGTCATTGGGCAGGGTGTCCTAATCCACCTACATGCCGATGGCGAATCCAGGCTTCTTCGGTTGAGTTGGAATGAAACTGGGGCGCCGATGTTGCTTGACTCAATCCCTCTGGGTCCGGGTACAGCAACGACTCCAGCAGGTCTGGGATATCTATCCGCAGTTGCAGGTTCAGATGATGTGGTCCACTATGGTATTCTCAATGGAACCATGTATGAAGCAATTCGTTGGAACGCAAGTGATGTTGTGGGCGAGATTGGTTGGATTCAGTGGGGGGAGGTAGACGCGATTTGCCTCCCACAAAATACAGCAGAAGGCTCGTGGTATATTGCAGTCGATGCGAATCACAGCATTGAGTGGGTTCCTGATCATGCGGGCTATCTTACCGCTGGTTGTGGTTCTGATGGTCAAGTCCACGCGGCTGGAAATGATGTATCTTGGTTGGAGGTTCGGTATGACCCTGTAGATTGGAATTCGATCCACGACCAAGCGGATCAAACGCTTGGAACCTCAGATGAACCAACACCTGACGAGCCAACAGAAGATGAAGGCAATTTACCAACAGAATTCAGCGCCTCAGGAATCATCTGGTTACCATTTATCGGTGCTGGGATATTTTTCGTCGTGGCACAGTTTGCAACGAGTTCAGACACCCGCCGGATGATTCAGATTGGTACTCTGGTCATGGTCATCCTTGGCCTCGTTATGGCTGGCACAATTTACAACACACAAATCGTACACAATCCAGATGCCGATACGAGTCAGAGAGTCCGAGCTTCAACGTTGGTTCCAGCATTGGACGAAGGCTTGGGTGAAAACGAGGTTCTCATCGCGTTCCATTTCCCCGAGTCATATGCACCCAATCGTTGTACTGAAAGTGGAATTTATTTCGATAAGACCGGCCAATCTTGGCAAATACAGTCTCCGCCGGAAGGGAGTTACTGCATTGTTGTGTCTACAGTAAAACTCGAGGCGGGAAAGACGGTTGAGATGGCGACTCTGGAAGCACTTGAGGAATACCAATTCACCTATGAAATCGAACAACAAACTCTCGGTGCTTTCCTCCTAGATGTGGAAGGTGCAGAGGGTGGTGCTGACGCACGTTGGTGGAGCTACGATTTGAACGGCGGATATGGCACGATTGGTATGGATGACCAATTGATGGAAGCCGGAGATCACATCGACTGGCATTTTGATGCTGGTCAGTTCTAATCAGGTAACAGTCAAACACCGCTTTGTCTAGTATCGCCTCCATAGGAGGCGATTTCTGTTTCAGTTTGGGGTTGGCAGGGTGAACGAGCGGCTCAGATGGGCCCCCCTCGCCACTTCCGTTTCCCCTTCCTCATACTCGTTGTTGTATTGCCTCTCCTGCTCGAATGGCGATACCTTGCTGCTTGGGGCGGATTCCTATTCCTTTGGTCTGCAGCAATGGTGGGCC
>CAZXVR010000207.1:0-2447 GCA_964644485.1 uncultured Candidatus Poseidoniales archaeon
TTCAAGAATGTGGGTCGTCATTGGAATGTTATCAACATGGGCTGCTCTAGCGATGATTAGCCTTGTCGTTCTTGCAATTTTTGAACCGACACATTCGCTAGAAACGATTCTATCTGTCATTTTCGCAGCATTGGGCAACACAGGTCCAGCATTAGGTGCCTTTGGCCCAACATCGACATGGGCGGGCCTCAATTGGTACTCATTGCTCTACACATCGCTTCTGATGTGGGCTGGTCGATTGGAACTCCTCACTGTCCTGGTGCTATTCCATCCACGAACTTGGCGTAAAGAGACGAAGAGCTAATCAGAAGAAATCGAGCGACTTCTGTGCCGAATCAGTTCCGGCCTCAGTGTCGTCATCTGTATCTTCTACCATCTGCGCCATATCTCCTTTCAACCCAGGCGATGCATCGACAATCTGAACTTCCTCATATCGCTCTGCAAGTGCTTTACTGGTTTTGAGATTGGCACGCAATCCATGCAATGCCAGATGATCGCCGGCTGACAATCCAAAGGCCAGCGATATCACGAAATTCTCAGGATCACCACCTAAATTTTCACTTGAAATTGCACGTAATGCTGGCCACAATTCTTCACGTACCGCCATCTCGCTGGCACCACACGTTTCTGCCAGGCATTCGACAATGGATGAACGACGCCACGCTTCATTACCACGTCTCAGGAATTCTGGGAACTGTAGCGAGAATCGATCCGGCCGCTTTTCATTTGATGCAACACTGGCAGCCAATGACCCGAGATTTCCACCCCAGTAGTAGGATCGATATGCGAGATTGGAAAATCGCACGAAAAGAGACTGGGCAGCGACCGACAACGTCTTTGAGGAACGCGCCCAACTCTCAGGATGACGCATGACTGAACCGTTATTCCACGACACCCATGCAACCAATTCGTCCGGTGTTTTGTCTAGAACGAGACTGATTCTGGCTGCTTCTTTCGAATTTTGTGTTCGATATAATTTTTCCAGACCTGGAAACAAATCGATTTGTTGGTCGCGTTGCCCTATTTCGATTTGGTCAATCACCATTCGTTCATCGATATGTTCGGGCGAGGATGTGCAGATTGCTTGCAAATCACGTACGAGAGCTCGAATATCCCCTGGATTTGCGGCCACCAGCCTGTCAATCGCAATACCATCTGCAGTGACACCTTCTGCGACCAGTACGCGATTTGCGATGCGTCGCAAAGCGGTGTCTGAGACTCTGTTGAATTCGATAATTTCGGCCAGACGAGAAAATCGATCCCTCGTCGATCTCCATTGTCCAGATCGCCCCCACAGACGCATTGGATCATTACAGGTCAACAAAACGGGTTGTTTGGTATTCACAAGCAATCGTAGTAGTTCCGCCTTCCCGCCACTATCTCCGCTGAGTGTATTCCGAGTCTCCTCAACTTCAATACGTGCACTTAATGTTGCTTCAATTCTCTCTTCACTGGCCTTTCTGAATGATCCCGATAGGTGATCTACCTCATCGAGAAGAATCAGTGTTCGTCTATTCGGTGATGAACTGAATGTCCCATCCATATTGAATGTGAAATGATTGGCCGACCCCGTAGATGCACGGCGAATTGCGGCAGCGTTTCTCTGGTCGCTTGCATTCAACTCAACAACATCCCACCCCATATCTGTGGCAATCGCTGTCGCCAGACTCGTTTTGCCGACGCCTGGTGGGCCGGACAACAACATTCCTCGCTTGTCGGGTACACCGTTCTCCCATGACGTTAGCCAGTTACGGATCCTCTTCCTTTGTGTATCGTTCCCTTCAAGATCACGTGTTGATTGGGGCCGATACCGTTCGGTCCAATCCTCATGAGAGTCTGATGAAGCCATCAACAACCCACGAACCTCGGCGCCCTTTGAACATTGAGAATTAGAAGACGCTGGAGATTGTACTCAAAGACAAATTTTTCATCAGGTCATCAACCTGAATTCGGACCTGCGTACCATCATCACGACGACGGATGGTCACGGTTCCATCCTGCAGTGATTCATGGTCAACGGTGACAGCCCAAGGGACACCCACTTCGTCCGCACGCGCATATCTCCGTCCAATTGAACCGGAACCATCGTAGTACGAGGCTAGATTTCGAGCCGAACAAATACGACGATGGATATCGTGTGCCATTTCATCCAACCCATCCTTTTCCATGAGTGGAAGAATAGCCACATCAATTGGTGCAATGGATGGATTGAGGCGCAATACAGTGTAATCATCGCCACCTTTCTCAGATTCATCATACGAATGGTCGAGGACGTGCCACAGAATCCTGTCTATCCCAAATGCGGGTTCAACAACATGAGGGAGGAACCATTCACCATGCTCTGTGGATTGAATTCGCTTTTCATCCACCATATTTTCTTCGATTGTGACTGATGCCCCATCACTGAGGGGTAAATCGAATGGGAAGGCTGACCAAGTCTCCAACCC
>CAZXVR010000208.1:0-2433 GCA_964644485.1 uncultured Candidatus Poseidoniales archaeon
CGAAGTCCCTCCAATGCGTGTTTTGGCCGTTCGTGGATACAAGATGACTCCCTACGGCAAGCAGGCAGCAGGTGAGGCTTGGGCTGACGCTGAGAAGCTCGGAGACATTCTACCAAACCTTCCTCGTCGGATGCCAGAGCGCAAGGAACACGACGCGGAGGCACACCTCAACAAACTCCGTGAATCCAATTTGTCCGAAGTTCGCATTATCGTTGCAACAAATCCTGACAGAATTTCCGCAGTGGGTAGCAAAACCCCTGAGGTCATGGAAATGGGTATGACGGGCGGTGACAATGCAGCTCAGTTAGAGTGGGCTTCCGAGAAACTCGGAGAAGAGTTGACCATTGAAGACGTATTTGAGTCAGGTTCAGACATCGATGTCATCGGTGTGACCAAAGGATACGGTAACCAGGGTGTTGTTCGCCGATTCGGTGTCAAACTACTCTCTCACAAGAACTCCAAGCGCCGACGCCAAATTGGTAACATGGGCGATTTCGGAACAGGGTACGTTCGCAAGACCATTCGACAAGCAGGTCAGACCGGTTATCACCAGCGAACCGAGTACAACAAGCGAATTCTGCGAATCTCCGGTGAAGAAGAAACCCAGATCACACCTGCTGGTGGATTCCTCCACTATGGTGAGATTAAGAATCACTACATGATTATCCAAGGCAGTTTGCCCGGTCCAGCAAAGCGACTGATTCGATTCCGTGATGCAGCACGTCCACGACGTGAGCAGCATCCTGTCGATATTACCTACGTCAGTACGGCGTCCAAGCAGGGGGTGTGATGAATGAAGGTCAAGACTTACGAACTTTCAAACACAATCGAGGTCGAAGAACTCGAAGCTGGTATCATCATCGATTACAGTATCGAGGCTGCAGATGGGAAGAACGTCACCCTACCTGGTGCGTTTGAGACCGATTTCCGTCCCGATCTAATCCGCCGAGCCGTCCATTCATCTCGTGCAAACCGTCGCCAACCATACGGCCACCGTGAACACGATGGAAAGCGTGCTCCACAACCGGGTATGAAACACTCTGTGGAATGGTGGGGCAAGGGGCGTGGTGTCAGCCGCATCATGCGAAAGTCTGGCGCACGCACAGGTGCACAGAATCCTCACACACGCGGGGGCCGGCGCGCGCACGGGCCCATGGTCCAGAAGGAATGGGGTCAGAAACTCAACACCAAGGAAGCCAACGCTGCGCGCGATTCAGCAATCGCAGCAACAGCGGATTCTGAGAAGGTCGCCGCTCGCGGTCACCGCTTCAGCGACAATGTCCGCTTCCCAATTGTCATTGGTGGATATTCAGAGGATGGTGAAGATTTTGATATCGAATCCCTACCTCTTGAGAAGGGCACCAAGAAATTCATCGCAATGATGGAAAGTATCGGCTTGGGCGAAGATCTCACGCGCGCAAATGACGGGCGCAACATTCGCGCTGGAAAAGGCAAGATGCGCGGGCGACGTCGTCGAACACCTCGCAGCATTCTCTTGGTTGTCGCACAGCGCGACGCTCTCGCCAAGGCAGCACGCAATGTCCCTGGTGTGGACGTTGCAGTTGCCAAGGATCTGTGCGCCGAGGATTTGGCGCCCGGTGGTGACGCAGGTCGTCTCACCGTTTGGACAAAGTCAGCCATCGAGGCACTGGAGTGATTGAAATGGATCCGTACAAGATTATTCTCATGCCTTGGATTACTGAGAAATCACTCGAACAACGTCGCGTTGCTGCTGAAGAGATTGGATATTTTGAGAACAACAACCGCCTAGAGTTCATTGTTCGACGCGAGGCCACAAAGGCCGATATCAAGGCGGCGATTGAAGATCTCCTCGAAGTCCGTGTGGCCAAGGTCAACACGCGAATCTGTAAGGAAGGAAAGCATGCAAGTGTCAAACTCGCAGAGGGTTATGATGCAGAAGAGACAGCACTCAAGCTGGGAGCATTCTGATTGGAGGTGTGATGTATGGGCAAGCGAATTCGTGCACAGCGCCGTGGTTCTTCACCAAAGAATCGCGTTCGTAGCCACCGGTTCCCTGGTGCAAACCGCCTTCCTCGTAAAGATGACGAGATGGGTGAAGTCGTGGAGATGATCCACAGCCCAGTCCACACCGGGCCTTTGGCCAAACTGAAGTTCGATGATGGGACCACTGGTCACGTCGCTGCTACTGAAGGTATGTTTGTGGGTCAAATGGTTGCCTTTGGCGAGAATGTCAGTCTTCGCCCCGGTAACGTGACCACATTGGCACAAATTCCTGAAGGAACTGCAATTTCAAATGTAGAATGCCGACCCGGTGACGGCGGTAAATTCGCCCGTTCTGGTGGCAACAATGCAATGCTTGAAACTCGAATGGGTGACAAGGTTCGTGTAAGATTGCCAAGTGGTAATCTCAAGGATTTACCTGCAAAGTGCCGAGCAACTATCGGTGTTCTA
>CAZXVR010000209.1:0-2433 GCA_964644485.1 uncultured Candidatus Poseidoniales archaeon
ATATCGGTTGAAGGGGCGCCCGTCCCACCAGAGGTGGGACTATGGCCGGCCAAGATGCGATTGAACCTCTCCGCATTGACGCAGATCTTTGGTCACATCGCGACCTTCTTGAGCGCATTGTTCAACGGTGGTTCCATATCGTCGAAGAGATGCACGATGTCGAAATCGGCTGGGAGGTAAAACTCAATCAGCAGCAAGACAACGCTGACACTGCACTGAACTCATTGAATCGACATTTGAGGGGGTTGTCCTGGATTGCTATTCTGCAGGAAGGAAATCCGTACGATCTCATCATCTTGCCCGAACCCCCTCGTGGACCCGGATTGTCCAATGGCCAGACTTCTGCGATTTGGACCGTCTTCACTGCCTTCCTGACATTGGCGGGTGCTGCTTGGCTGCAACTGCAAGATTCACAATTGAAGTTGACCGATACCGAATTACTAGCCGATGCCTTTTGCTGGTTTGCTATCCCGATCTCATTCGTACTGTTTGTTGGCAGCGATTTACGCCGAAGAATCGGCCTTAGAAACGGGGTCGATTTGGGGTACCACATTCCATTGGCAGTCCCATTTTTAATGACACCAGGCTCCCCAATCTGGCCCTTTGGCTTGATTGGATTCACGAGCCAGAGAAGGATGGATTTGGTTGCATTTAGGAATCGCAGATCCCTTGCCGCAATTACTCTAATCGCACCATTGACATTGATTGTATCCGGCCTCGCACTCACAATCATTGGATATTGGATGACTTCGAATACATCGCCGAATTTCGACAGCACACCCATAATCGTGAACCCCTCTCTACTTCCAGACTTCATTTTGAGTTTGATGATTCCATCCGAAGAAATCCCTCTCCGCTCTGCTTGGCTACACCCATTGGGATTGGCCGGAATCGCACTCACCACAATGGGCTGGATCCTGTTGCTACCATTACCTGGATTCCCTGGTGATCGCCTCCTTTCCACTCTATTGAATCCAGGTGAAATGGAGGAAGGAGGTACGCAGACCTGGCTGTTTGTTGGCATTCTCGCTGCAGGTGTCTACGTTCTCTTGAATGGGGGATTCTGGCCTTGGTTGGTTTTGATTGCCTTGGGAGTTTGGCGGCGATTCAGCCCCGAGGCAAGTGCTGCACCATTCGTTTTGAACGAATCAATTGGATTTGAGGAAAGTAGTAAAAATCAATTTGCCATTGTGTTTGTCATACTTCTTCTTCTGGGATTCCCGGGACTGGTGCCCGTGGGCAATCTTGAGAATTGGGATGCTGGACTAGATACCTCAGAATGGCCCTCAGAAATCCACTTTTCAGCAGACGAGGATGTCGAAATTTCCCTTCCTCTCCAGACCGAAGGAGTCATGACGACGGATGTCGAATTTCAATTCCGTTGGCTTGGTGCCATCGAGCATGACCAGATTGCAGCAGGTTGTGGACATCCCTGGGAGTCTTGCATTTTCTCAGACATAGGTCCGATTTCAGAACAAGCATTGGAGGTGGACTGGCCCGCCCCCACCATGGGTCAGATTGGTGGCCCCTCGATTCTCCAAATCATTTGGATTGAAGATGGATTGCCAAGAACCCATGAGGTGAATCTAACTCCTGATATCACACCCATGCCGATGCAGATTTCTTGGGATTGGGATGGTGATTCTGAAACACCCCGATATTGCACCAATGTCACGTTGGATGCCGAGCGAGCAGGAAATCTCACCATTGATTCCAATCATGTCTATGCACCCCTGTTCTCATTCGACGGAGCAGATCGACTCGCCATTCCTGCGGGGGATGAGATGGAAGTTTGCATCGCCGGACAGTTCGGCGCACACCGACTCACTTACTTCGACGGTGCTCGGGCACCTGGGCTGCTGGTCACCATGGATGACGGCACAACCCTCCGATGGAGCCTACCTGTCGACGGAATGTTTCCCGAGCGCGCTTCAGGAGAATGGCCCGCCACTGCATCAGGATTTAGCGATGATTGGGAATACATCGCATTGCTTGAAGAGGACGACCCACTCCATTGTCCAATGCACAGAGTAAGTACATCAGTGCCTACTGATGAGAACGGATCTTGGATTCTAAATCTCTCTCAAATTCCACTTGCACCGATTCCAGAGAATCGTGAGAACGGTACAATCATCCTACCGGATTCGGGCCACATACTCGTCTGTGGAGAGGGCCAGAACAGCTGGCATGCAAACCTTGTCCCAGCAAATGGCACATTGCATCACGCAGGGGGTGTAGGCTGGACTCAAGTTCACCCTGACTGGATGAATGCGGACAACCAATCGATAGACGTGAAGGTTGAAACCGCCGCCTTCGGCGTCAGTGCTCAGTGGAATATCTCCGATTTCACCTTGGAACCGGGTGAACAAGTCCCGGACATCAACGGAACACACACGGGAAACCCCGATATTTTCGAGTTATTTTGGCTTGAAC
>CAZXVR010000210.1:0-2405 GCA_964644485.1 uncultured Candidatus Poseidoniales archaeon
AGGTCGGCAGCCACCACATTGTCACCATTTGGCCACGATTCAATTGAATCAGTATTGAATTCAAGTGTCAGTGTTTCTCCATCGGAAACGTACTCAGTACCTTCACCCAATGTATGCCAATTCGTTTGTAAAATCACGATATAATCGCCGGCACCCTCGGATGCATTTGAACTCGAAACGAGATATGAGACCTCAAAGGCACAGAATGGAATGAGGATTGCCGCCGCGATTGCACCCAATTTTTTCTGATCAGGCCAATCGAATCTTCCAATCGAAGACACCTCGGGTGTTCGAATTTGGTTCAGGATGAAGTGGGTGGCGAATGCTGCCCCCATGCCGGGCACTGAAGGGAAGATTCCATCCGCTCCACCGAATCCAAGCAGAAGCCAACCAATGACTCCAGCAAATGCTGCAACCATCATGGCAATCGAATGCGTCGAATCGGGCTTGTATCCCATCCATCGAATCGTCAAGAGTGGAATGAAGATGCCACCAAGTCCGTAGACAGCAAGTACGACCAGTAGGAACACGGAATCCCCACCGGGAATGTAGAGTCCACCGATTGAAATCAGTGTGGCGAAGGCTGCTACGACAAGTGTGACAATCTTCGTCGTCTTGTAATCCCCTCTCCATTCCGGTTTGATATCGTCGGTAATCGCAGCAGTACACGCAAGGACTTGACTGTCTGCAGTCGACATCGTCGCTGCGAAAATGGATGCGAGAATCATCCCCACACCGACGGCAGGCATTGTTCCCATCGCCAGAATCGGCAGACCGAGCTCAGGATCGAATCCGAGACCACCGAACAAAACCCGACTCGCAAAACCGATGAGGAGCATGAGTCCAATGAAAGGAGTCTGCCAAACAAAGAACCAGATCATGGCTTGTTTTCGGTCACTATCAGAACCCAACGTCATCACTCTGGACACCACTTGTGGTTGTCCCGCAACGCCTAGTCCACCCAAGAAGAACGCAAAGGCCCACATCGAAATTCCAAATTTCAAGTTGGGGGGATAGAGATTCGTCAACGTCGGACTTTGCGCTTCAAGCCCTGCATGCAACCCGCTGAACCCTCCAACTGTGTTGATTGCAATCCAACACAGAATCGTAGATCCAACCACCATGACACAGGATTGCGCAGCATCGGTCCAAATTGAGGCCCGAATCCCTCCGGCGTAACAGTAAGCGACCACGAGGACGAATCCAATGAGAATCCCGACCATTTCATCCCACCCCATCATGACATAGAGCGCCTTCCCACCGGAGGTGAGTTGAGCAGCAGCGTAGATGCTCAGGAACAGAACCGAGAGTGCGGCTGCCAACTTTGCTTCAGGTGCGCCGGCTTTCTCCGCCACGAGGGATGACAAAGAACGAAGCCCCCTCTTCTGCCCTTCCTCCTGAATAAATTTGTAGAGCCACACCCAAGCCAGAACTTGTCCGATTGTAGAGACCAATCCCAACCAGATTACAGAATAGCCCATCATGTAAGTGAATCCAATAAATCCGATGAACATGTAACCGGAGTTCCACGTACTGACTGCGGAAAGAGCAGCGAGAGCCGGATGCATTCCACGGCCTGCAACCAGATAATCGTCGGTATTATCTTCCTTGACGTAGATTGACGCCATGCCCACGCCAGCAAAGACCGACATGAAGAACAGGAAAGAGAGAATGAGAACAATATCCACAGATTACACCCCGTTGAAGAGATTAGGCCTCCACGCCGTAATCTTGCCGGTGAATGCTGAGGCCATCACCGTCAGCGGACTTGCGAGATACAATTTCCCGGGTCCTGAACGACCTTGGAAATTCCGATTGATAGCAGACACCGTCACTTGTTCCGAATTGTCGCTCACACCGGGGCCAGCACCGATACACGCTCCACAACCCGGATCGATGAGTTTGACACCCGCTTCTGCGAACATCTCAGTCCAACCGTTTTGTTCTGAGAGTTCCTTGACCGTCTTTGAACCGAATTGAATGTAGCAATCCACACCCTCGGCAACAGTGAGTCCTGCATCGAGAGCCGCCTTGGTCACCATTGCGTAGTAGGCGAAATCGTCGTCCTTGCCGGCCGTGCATGAACCGGCATAGGCGATATCGATGTGTACATCTCCAATATCGTCGATGTATGCACCATTGGTGGGGTCCGAAGGGATGCCTTCGTCGGGGTCACCGGGGTGTGCAACCATGGGGCGAATCTCATCGAGATTGATGGTGTGGACGCCCCCGTCATAGTGAGCACCAGCATCGGCGTGGATGAATGCAGATCGAATCTCTTCTTCAGTCAGATTATCCCGTCGCGCCAGCAACCAATCGATGGTCAATTGATCAGGGTCGCAAATCCCCGTCTTGGCGCTACATTCAGTCGCCATGTTGCACAGTGTTGCTCGCTCATCCATCGA
>CAZXVR010000211.1:0-2389 GCA_964644485.1 uncultured Candidatus Poseidoniales archaeon
GTCCACCGGTGAAGTAATGGCCATCGGTCGTAACTTTGAGGAGGCCTTCCTCAAGGCAATAGCCTCGCTTGAATACGGTCAACCACACCCACGCCCGCTCACAAATGCGGATGCTAGCGATGGCGAATCTATGGATGAGCGCGCCCATGAACCACTTCCAAAAGAAATCTTCGATGACTGGCTAAAGGTCGCTACAGATCGCCGTATGGGTGCTCTGGTTGAAGCATTTAGACGTGGGATGGGGATTGAAGAAGTTCGTGAAGGTACAGGCAACATCACTCGCTGGTTCTTGCATCGGTTCAAGAAAATCGCTGCCGTCGAAGCGGAGATTGTCGCCGCCAACTGCGATGCGAACCAAATTACAGAAGCACAAATGCGCAAATGGAAAGGTCTCGGATTTACAGATGCCCACATTGCGGATGCATTGTCTGGATTCCCAGCCACGGGATGGAACAGACTCCCCGAAGGACGCACAGAAATTGACGTCATGAAGCGCCGCCATGAATTGGCGATTCATCCACGCTTCCGAATGGTCGATTCTTGTGCTGCTGAATTCGCAGCGGTAACCCCCTACTATTATGCAACATACGAAGGTGGAAGTGGCCCGTTGGGTGTAGACCATGTCCCTGCGGAAAAGAAGGCCGACTGTCGCCGCCTCGTGGTCATCGGCTCTGGGCCGATCCGAATCGGCCAAGGAATCGAGTTTGACTATGGAGCCGTTCATGCGGTCCAAGCCATTCGGGAAGCGGGTCATGAGGCAATCTTGGTCAACAACAATCCAGAGACGGTCAGTACGGATTTCGACACCTCTGACCGCCTATACTTCGATCCACTTACAACCGAGTGTGTTGCTGAGATTCTACTGAGGGAGGGTGCAGATGGTATTCTGCTACAATTTGGTGGGCAGACTGCAATCAACCTCGCTCTACCACTCGATTCAAGGATGCCCCATCTGAGCGAACAAGGGCTAGAATGCTCAATGCTTGGCACCTCACCAGATGCGGTCGATGAGGCCAGTGATCGAGAACGCTTCGAAGCCTTTGGGGAACGCAGCATCATCCGCCTACCTGAAGGACGAACTGGAAAGACACCCGCTGCGATTCGTGCGGCTGTCGCTGAAATTGGCTACCCCGTTCTGGTTCGACCATCCTACGTGTTGGGTGGTCGCGGAATGGAGATTCTAACCGACGATGCACAATTGGAGACCTACATGTCTGACGCCTACATCGCTCCGGACAAACCATTGCTCGTCGATGAATATCTAGGGGGGGCGATCGAGTTGGATGTCGATGCGGTATGTGATGGTGTAGATGTCCTGGTCGGTGCGGTCATGGAGCACCTAGAAGAAGCCGGGATTCACAGTGGGGATTCCACATGCTTTATCCCGACACAGAATGTAAGTGAGGAAATACTTGCAAAGGTTCATGAGTGGACAAAAGAGATTGGGATAGGGCTGAATATCCGCGGTTGTTTCAACATCCAGTTTTGCATTTGCAACGGAGAACTCTACGTTCTTGAGGTGAATCCTCGCGGCTCGAGGACATTCCCATTTGTGGCCAAAGCGACAGGTATACCTCTGGCGAGAATTGCAGCACATATCACGATTGGAGAACAATTGGCGAATATGGAGATTCCGCGCCGTCAAACCGATGCGGTTTGTGTGAAAGCACCCGTATTCCCCTTCCTCAAACTGCGTGGTCTTGATCCAGCCCCTGGCCCGGAAATGAAGAGCACGGGTGAAGTCATGGGTAGCCACGTCGATGCCGCCGCCGCTTATCTCAAGGCACGTCTTGCAACAGAACTTCCAGTTCCAACGCGCGGTGGAGTTTACCTCACAGTGAAAGATGAAGACAAGGGCAACCTGATTCCAATGGCTAGGTCTCTACAAGAGATGGGCTTTACTTTACACGCTACCAAAGGAACGGCAAGGCATCTACGTGATGTGGGTGGACTTGAGGTCGAAACCTGTTATCGAATCGCAGAAGGACAGAGCCCGGATGCTCTGGATTTGATGCGAACCGGAAAGATTCACCTCATCATCAATACACCACGGAATAGTGGTGGTGCTGTATTGGATGGCAATATGATGCGCCGGTTGGCCGTTGAACTGAACATCCCCTTCGTGACGACGATGTCGGGTGCCCGAATGGAATGCGAAGCCATCGCAGTCGCACAGGATGGAATGCCCGAGCCAAGACGACTGGTAGTTGATTACGTCTAATCAGCAAGCGTCGAAAGCTTCGATGATATATTTGGTAAATGGGCTGGTCCATGCCAATTCTGAGAGCCCATCTTGTCCATCCGCTGCATAAATTCTGACAACGTCTTGAACGCGTACATTGCCTTCTGCGGAACGTGCAAGAATGGTCTTGGCCTTGAGCACCTTTCC
>CAZXVR010000212.1:0-2361 GCA_964644485.1 uncultured Candidatus Poseidoniales archaeon
CCCGAATATCGAGTGTGTCTTCGCCGTAGTCATCGCCAAGTTTGAGCTTGTGGAATTGACTGAGGCCAATCATCGGACCCAAACAGGCCAATAGGAAAATGAGCCAGTAAGCGCCTCCGGTTGCATAGATGAGGAATACACCCAAACCAAACCAGATGAATGTCGCTGCGACCGCTTGTGTGGTCTGATACAGCGCCATGTGAGTGGGGCCCAAACGAGGATCGCTTACCTCTGCCCAAGTGGTGATGAATGTGAAGATGAGCCAATCGGTAATCATCAATGTCGGCATCCAAAGCACGAGAAGGGCAATCTCTGGTGCTCCGATGAGCATCATTACACTGAGACCCGCATAGCAGGCGATTGAACCCATGGCTGACAATCGCAACACCTTGGCGCGGCCATAGTGATCGGACAGCCAAGGACCGAACAGACCGAGATAAGTGGCGAAGATGAAGATGTTCGCCCACAGTATGGCTTCACCGGCATCAAAGCCTAGGACGTCGCGCATGTAGAACATGAACATCCCTTCAAATCCGTCACCGAGAGGAATGAGGAAACAGAGGAAGAGGACAATCCAAGCGGTACGAGTTCGCATGGCCGCCAAGAGACGATTCATGGTCGAAGTCGACTCGGGAAAGGCCAAATCGGAATTGTCAATCGCATCTTGCATGGTCTTTGCAATTCGTCGTTTCTTCTGTGAATCTGGACCCCGTATGGCTTCTCCTTCCTTCATGATGAGAGTGATTACGACCGCAAAGAATGCGGTCACCATCGCAGTGATGAGGCCGATCATCTGAATGGTTCCCCAATCGGTAGATACGCCATCGGCAAAGGGGCTGGACGCAGACGTCAACCACCCCATCGTAAGCAAAAGAATGTGGCCACCACCGCGATAAGCGAGATTGATTCCAGAATTGAAGCGGCCCAATTTAGGAATGCTTTCAGCCATCATCCCTGCAACGGCCTGCTCGGCGAAAAGGCGTGGGATTAGTGCGACGAAAACAATTCCAACGAAGACCCATGTGGCCGTTTGGATATCAATAAACAGAAGTGGAATGAGCAGAACAATGTGCAATATTGTCCCCAACAGAATCCAACTACGGCGTCGACCGAACGGCAATTTGACAAAGCGTTCGACTGGTTGAGCCCAAATCAATCGAAGGAAAAATGGAATTTTCAACAACATGATTGCAATCGCAATATCCTTGATTGGAAGTTGGAACTCATTGTTGGCAACCGTGCCGATCCAAAGTCCGACGAATGCATAAGGCAACATCAATCCAAGATAGAAGATGACGACCCAAATATCCCGGAAAAGGTCATTCTTGCCAATGTCCTTCCACCCGGTCTTGAGATCGCCTGAAGAGACGATTTCCGCATCGAGGACGTCGGACATCGCGCGGCCTACGGCCGCGATTCAGTCATGAGGGTGACGGATGCCTATGTTGTGATGAATGACTGGGCATCTGACCAAGTCTGACCATTGCCATTTTCACCCATCACTCGCCAATGATAGGTTTGTCCACTTACCAATCCACTTACGGAATGTTGCCAATTACCCACGCTTGATTCCCCTTTGCTGGCACAATTTGTCCAACTCATTGTGCTGTTGCCTCCATCGAATAGACCCCAACACACAGTCAAATTCGTATTCGTACCATTGTCGTAGACATCCCACTCAAAATCAGCCGCATCATTGGTGACATTTGCCGTGTTCGCATCACGGAAAATTGCATCATATTCGTAGACCCAACCTCTGAGTGGGTCAGTGTTCCATACCGGCAAGTGATCGACTGCGTCCCAACTTGATTGAATCAATGGGAAACCCCAGGCGTTCAGGAAAGGCATCAAATTGTGGCCGGTATTCAACGAAATTTGAATGGCCCATTGGTTGAATTCCTCTGAATCACCCGAGGGTTGGCTGGTGTAATTGTAGTAGTATTCTTGGAAGGCTGCGGTAAACGGCGCCCAACCAAATTCCTCTTGGATTTGCATATGTGTTTCCAATGCGGTCCAGACCGACCAAGAGGAAATTTGAGCGCCATTGTTGAAGTAAGTCTCAGTTCGGGCCTGTCTGTTACTGGGTGACATGGCCCCATGTCCGGTAAGACCAACTAGTTCGTCCATCAGATACATTGAGTACAGATTGCATGTTGTCTCGGTATTCCCTGGCAATGTCGAGGACATCCATTGGTGATTGTGACCCAGTTCATGGAACATGCCCCAATCTCCATTTTCATACATGTAGGTGCCATTCACGACACCGGCGACACTGGCAGTATGGGCCATGAATGGATAGCCACTGTGCATCCAACCAGCGCTTATCTGTACATCGAATACAGCACGCTCAATTCGAGGCCA
>CAZXVR010000213.1:0-2347 GCA_964644485.1 uncultured Candidatus Poseidoniales archaeon
AATACACCAGCCTGTATGTCCACTCGATGCGTTCTGAATTGCACGAACTGAATCGATGGGTGCCCGATTCGCACCCAACGTTATTGCGATATGCAACGATGAATCATTCGCATGTAGGTGGTGGCACAATTCTGCTACGATTTGAACTGGGTCGGGTTGTTTGTATCTCCCTTCTTCGAATGGACCTAGTAAAATCGATGCATCTCTAACATTTTCCAGTAAATCTTGAGTGACTGGATCATCGAATAAATCCTTGTGCATTGAAGGGACGATGACGATTGGTGTGTTGCGTGCTCTAGCTGCTGAACACGTCATCAGCAATGGGTGATCCATCATTCCGTTTACATAACGAGAAATGAAATTTCGAGAAGCAGGAGTTACCAGTATGGCATCGAATGGTTCCAACTGTGACATTTCAGCATCCCAATCACATATGACCTGCCCCTGAGAAGCCCATTCTACAGCCAATGGTGTAATCACCTTGGTGGCAGCAGTTGTCATGATTACAGATACTGTGGCACCATGACGCCTCAGTTCACGACAAATGCGTATTGTTTCAGTCGCTGCAATACCACCGGTCACGCCCATGGCGATGTTTTTTCCTGCAAGCGCGTTGCTGTGTATGTCGACATCGACATCGCGCGTCATGATTGATGGTCAGGTCCGGCCTTCATCAATCCATCCTTGGAGCATTTGTGACGGAAAGAACGATTTCTAACCATCTCGTGAGCAGTTCATGACGGGTGATGGGGAGTCCAATGAACTGACCCAGGCCCACAGACAATCCGGCATCATGCTAATTTTGATTTTGAGTCTGCTAGCATTGGTAATTATTGCTCAACTGACAATCTACATCGGTAGTTCTGCACTTATTGTAGTATTGCTACCACTCCCATTTTGTGTGATTGCTATAAAGGCATATTTCGATCGACAGACATGGGCTCTATCGAGCATAATTGGAATGTGGATGATTGTGATTGCGCTGTGCTTTGTAATGATGATTTTGGAATTCATGGCAGCAAGCACTGGATCGACCGGACTTTGGGGATATGCACAGGGATTTTTGTTGCTATTTTTATGTTGGTCGATGAATCAACGATTACGCGTTTTGCGACATCCGATCTTCAAAGCATGGTATGGTGGTAGTACTGGAGAACTTAGTCAAGACATTGCACTTCTACCAGATGAAGTTCTGGCATCATGTCCACACTGTCACAGTTTATTGGCAGTTCAACCTCTAAATTTGTCTGCAGATGAACGGTGTCCAAAATGCAATTTCAGTCTAGTCTTAGAAGAAAGCCTAGCATTGTACGGTGAAGAAGAGTAACTCAACGATGTGCGAGTGTAAGATTTTTCCACATATCTTCGGGTACTTCCATTGCTAGTCTCAATCCACCCATTGCGCCCAATTCAAGTGGATCTTCGACGGTCAATACTTCAACATCGCCCAGATCAGCTAGGCGTTGCTCAATCAGTTCGCCCAATCCGTGAATTCCTGATCCTCCACCTGCAAGAATGATGTTTCGCCTGAATGCATCGTGATATTCTGGATTTGATCCGGCAATTAATTCCTTGACACTCATGACAATTGGGTCCACAATGATTTCACATGCACCACTGATACAATCGGTGATATCCAACGACATTGCCTTACCCTCGATAGAGAAATCAACGATAATCGGTTCGTCAGGCTCTGATCCACTAACGAACGAATAGTCTTCCTTCCATCTACGTGCCATGTCTTTTGTGATCTGTGCCCCTGCGTACTTCCTCTGAATCTGTTCGATGATTGCAGCATCAATTCGATCACCTGCATAATTGATGTGCAATTGATCAGCGGGGCTTGGTACAGTGCCATATACCCTGCACAAATCAGTGGTTCCAGCACCGATATCAATAACTAACGTGTGTTCAATTTTATCCAATGCATATGCTACAGCAAATGGTTCAGAAATAATCATGCATGCATTCACGCTACCAGCTGCAGCATCGAAAATCGCCGTCTTGTCGACGTGGCTTGCTTCGGCAGGTGCGCCGATTACCGCGACAACCCGATTGTAATCCTCGGGGTCACCCAATCCAATGATATTGGTGATGAAGTGTGCAATGAATTTCTTGTCTTCAGCTGTATCTTTGATGACACCATGCTCAAGAGGTCGAAACAGATTGAGTGCGAGTCGATTTTTTAGGGCTTCTTCGCCGAATAGGACGTCTCTTTTTAGGAATCCTTTGGCAATTTGATCTTTGGGGGTTCCAATTACCGTCAACACCTTTTCATCATGACCATCGCTCGATACCATTACAGAACGAAAGGTGCCTAAATCTACACCGATGTATAAAGTCTCAT
>CAZXVR010000214.1:0-2326 GCA_964644485.1 uncultured Candidatus Poseidoniales archaeon
TTCTAGATCCAACCCCTTGTCCAATCAGCGTTGGCATGGCCAGCCATGACATCCAGGCCAACCAGTGACCCATACGCGAATCCCATGCCCACATTTCCTCTGAGCGCCACGCTCTATAGTCGTCCGGGAGCCGCTTGTAAACCTGTTTCGAGATCCAATCGACCTCGGGTAATCGCTGCCAAATCAGCATGGCCAGAGTTTGCCACACCAGCCATCCAATCAGGATCGCTTGGACCCAAGACCACAGCATCGCTCCGAATACGCTGAGGATGGCCACTGGAATTGCCCATAGTGCAAACCCAATAGCTGCTGAACCTGCGGTGCCCAACCAACCTGCAGCTGGAATCATTACTGTCTCCGGAGCATCGATTCTCTCCCGGGGCAATCCTAGAATCAGTAGTGGGAGGAAGATGAGGATACTCGAAAGTTGCAGCATCTCCAGTGGTGTTCGTCCACCACCTGACTCTGCGGTTTCAATCGCTTTCTCCATGTCGATTGGATTCATGGTCGATGCGTGCCAATCGACGATAAAGCCAGCCGAGTCAATGATGACAACACCATCTCCAATTCCGGTTGGCAATTGTTGCGCCACTGAACCATCGCTTTCATCGATCATCAATGGCCATGAACCATTGAGGTTGGCCGCATGCGAATCACCATCGTAAATCTCTACACCTTCGCCTGTCATCAATTGAGCAAAGGCAACCGAGTCTCCGTAATCGTCCTGAACATCATGGAAGTCATGCATTTGCAGGTCTGCTGCTGGTGAACCGGAAGTGAATACTCCGAGAACCAAAGCGTCCTTCCCATCGAGTAAATCACCCAGATTGGCGCTTCCGTTGCCATGTTTGAGTAACATGAAATCGGGTGATGCGGTTTCGGATTGCTGTTCACCGGGTCCAATGTCTGGTAATGCTGTCATCGCGGCCATCGTTGTGGCCGCCATCAATGCAATTACGATCAACACAGGCCAAGGGGGCATCCTCGATTGCACAAAGAATCCGAGTAACCCGAGGGTTGTGATGACAGGCATGGCTGCAAACCAACCCGATTCGACCCAAGCACTGGGCGCTTCCTCCACTTCGAATCTCAAGACACCAATCAGATGACAATCCACGGTGTATACACCATCCGCCATCGTGGCACAGAGGTCGATTACATACATACCCTCATCCAGCGGTTCTCTGGTTACCCAGGTCCATGCCGTACGCCCAGTATCGGTCTGTCGCTCTCCATGAGGCGGGTTCTCAGCATCCATCTTCAAACGGTCTTGGAATTGTTCTTCCTCGGGAGGAATCGGGTAATGGACACCCTGTTCCCAAGAATCTAGAGGCCCAATCACATCGATGAGAATCTCTTGATAATCATCTGTACCAAACGGAGAATGTGGTGTAAATTCGATTTGCGGCATGCCGTTTGAACTGACGGAGAGGTTCATCGAAGGTGTGAGCATTTCTGCATCGATCTGTATCCCACTTGACAAATCATAGGTGTCCCAGAATAGGTGGCCTCGGGAATCAGGCACTAGGGCTTGGCAATTGTGGATGACCGAGATGTCCAACGTGATGGTGTCATCGATATCCAACATGGCATCAATCGGCCCTTCAATGATGAATTCATGGGCATTGTTCCAATCGTTTTCCATGACGATCGAGTTACTTTCAGCATCCTCCATGACGGGGGTGTCTCCAACGTAGACGGTTGCCAAAAATCGAGTGTCCCAGGTTTCGCCCAACCATTTGCATTGGGTGCCTTGAGCATACAATCCGGCGTAGAGTTTGACGGTGAGGTTCCCTTGTAGCAAGGACGCTTCAGTAGCTGGGGGACTACTCAATGAGAGCAGGTTCTGACCAAATGGTGCATAACCAAATTCCATGTCCCCATCTGGCTGTCCGGTTTCGCCTGGCAATGTCCTTTCCAGACTTTCAGAACCATCTGCACCGGTAATGTACAAGCCATGTGATTCCGGTAAAGTCCAATCCAAACCGGGCCCGGTTGGGAAATCATCCGCAGTGCTTGAAGTCGGTAGAAGAGAAACAGCCAGCATGACTGCGATTAGGAATAGCATCCTGCGAGCAGGTCGAGTCTCACCTGTTGGATGCATCAGTAAGGGCAAACACATCGCATAGATGAATCCGGCGGCCCTAAGGGCCGCCGCTCAAAGTGCAATTATTGGGTGGAAGTAACAGGCGATTAGAGCCCCTGAAGCAATCGCCAATGTGTTGACCATTCCTTTGCCAATATATCCGCGATTTTCGAGTACAGCACCGAACAGTGAATCGATTTGGCAACCGATGAAACCAATCAGTGTCACACTTAGAATGAA
>CAZXVR010000215.1:0-2325 GCA_964644485.1 uncultured Candidatus Poseidoniales archaeon
GCATAGAGATCGTCAGTCATATTGATTCGATACATTCGGAAATAATTCGCATAGATATCATTCGGCGTCCCGGTTTGAAGTAGATATCCGCGCAATTGCCACCACTCTGTGACTTGTTCACCTTCGTAGAGTAGTGGTGAGCCACGTACTTGAGTGGCACTCGCCAAGGTCGTATTCCCATAGAATTCTTGGAAATTGTTGTATGGGATATAGATACAAGTCGGGCCTGAACAATCCCAGCCACCATCATTGTCAGGATCTTCTGTTGCATCGGATGAATCACGTGGGTCGAATGTGGCCCAAGTCCACTCCATATTCGGTCGTGCCAGATTCATTCCCGTCACATTCAACGGCTTCTTTGTGGCACCGAAATCTTCCCACACCACCTTGATGTGCAGGAATGAGGACCAATTGTCATTCGATTCGTTCCAACCTTTGTCGTGTTCCCACCAATCTGGAAGCATATCTCCATCTGTATCCGAATCGATTGGATTGGTCCCAAATTTGTAGACTTCTTGTCCATCTGAGAGTGCCCATGAATAGTCATACCCAGTTGTGACTCCACCCGATTCCTCGCGGACCTTTTGGACCGCGTCCCCATCCGTGTCATTGGAAATCGGCAAAGTGCCTAAATTCCACTCTTGTAAATTGGTGAAATACAGAGGACTATTGCCTGGAGAGATTTGCTGACTAGAATCGTATGGGGTAAAGGTACGAGAATCCCATGAGCCTTGCTGAGCAGGAAGATCACCAGATGTTCGATCATACCAACCATCCGCATCTGGGTCATAACTGACATCGAGCGGGTTCACGGGGTTCAAACCCCATCTCCAACCGTTTATCGGTAGAGTTTCAGAATATCGGGAATAACAGAATTCCCAGCCATCAGGCATCGAGTCCCCATCTGAATCGGGGTGAGTCGGGTCTGAAATCCCCAATAAACTCAGATTCCAGTTGTCTGAATATGCCTCGTTGATTCGGATCATGCGCTCGCTGCTCATGACATCCTTGGCCACAAACAAATCGTACAGCACGCTTCGGGCATCCGATTCGGTCATGCCCAGTTCTTCTTCGTGCGCTGTCATCGCATCACGCCCATAACTCACCAATCCAAATTCTACCGGCACCGTAAATCGTTGGTCGAATCGGCCATAAATTCGCGCTTGATATTCCGCCAAATTATCGTAAGACTCGTTTTCATCAATTTCTCCATCGCCATTACAATCCCATGAATCGTTATCGGAATCGAAGTCGACATCCGCAGCTGTTAGTGGATTCATCTCCCATTGGTTCCCATCTAAGTCCCATTCTGTAAACCAATACTCGTATCCATCTATCATCTGATCGCTGTCCGAATCATTGTTTGTTGGATCTGTAATTCCAATGATGGTCGAAAGGAGAGGGGGTGGGGGGATCGCTGGATTGGTTCGCCAATCGAGGTATTGTTGAGAGGCAATCATTGCCCGATTACCCTTTGCGAATAGCATCGAATTGATGCGTTGTAAAAACGCATTTTCATTCTGAGCAATCGCTTCCTCCCACATCCGTGGTGCATCCGGTGGCGAAAGACCGCCATTGATTGGATTTTGTACAGTCAGATTGAGTTCTTGTAAATCTGTCAGGGCATCCTGGTCAGCATCGTAATGGCCATCACCGGCAACCAAGGGGTTGAGGGTCCAAACCAAATCGGTCTGATTCCATTGTGTGAAGAGGAGCTCAATCCCATCATACATTCCATCACCATCGGTGTCGGGGTTGTTGGGGTCACATGTCCAGCCGCTGATTGCAATTTGTTCGGGGCTGATGAATGCACCAAATGGGACCATCGAACCCGCTTCATTCCATACTTGGATAGCAGCGACATCGCCTACGCCGAAAACGTAGTACTGAGGGCTGGATTGTTCAGGATTCGTCTCGGTAAAATTCGAATCTATTGAGTTGTATTCTTCCCAGTTTGTCATGCCATCGCCATCAGGATCTCCAAGCGAGTCCAATTCCATGACTGGATTCAGGGTCCAACCATCATTGTAGACATCCCAGCGTGAAAAGAACACTTCCCAACCATCGGGCATGCCGTCTTGGTCGGTGTCACGGTTTAGTGGATCGCTCGTGCCCTGATCTGAATGTGGTGCCAGCGGTTGGTCATCGATAACCTCCTGCGACACGTAGAACCCGAATGGTTCGGTGGCAGAACCATTCCATGAATTGTTGAAGAGAGAGGTGGTAAATGGCAAAGCATTGCCATTCTGATCAACGTCACCCATCATGATGAGTGATGAGATGTAATACTCCATCCAGTTGGTGTACATCTCATCTGGCTGAAGG
>CAZXVR010000216.1:0-2321 GCA_964644485.1 uncultured Candidatus Poseidoniales archaeon
AACAAGTGAATGTGAGTGAAGAAGATACGGTCAACCCCTGACCTTCTCCCATCAAAGGTGTGCCTGCGGTGAGTGAACCTACTCCACCTTGCAGGAGACCATTATCGCCCTTGAGTTGGCCATTTGGCTGAATGCTGAGAACTGAGGTTTCGGGCATTGTGAGGGTTGAATCTACGAGCATGAGTGATGCTGTGCTCTCGATGGTGAGGTTCCCGGCCAAATTGAATTCTCCATTCACCAATCGAGCGGCGACACCTGCTGGTATGGTCCAATCTCCTGAACCGGGGACAACAGCGATTTGCAATTCTCCCCCTGGAGGCGACAGCGTTGCACTGGACCCCATGCCACTCTCTGGATCCTCCGCTTCCACATAGGAACCACTCGCCAATAGTGGAAGGAGGGCCTCACCTGATGGGTTTGTGATTTCATCGAACCCGTGTGCATAAACAGCAGCACCTCCAATCGCAGAACCCACCAAATCGGAAACTGTGATGGTAGACTCGGTGAATTGTTCTTCAACACTTACTGCAAAATTAGGCACTCCTGAGGAACCCCAGAGAAGGGTGCCGTCACCAAATCCGTCGTATGCGCCGGACGAAGTGTAAGCTGGCATATCTCGAATGGTAGCACTGGCATCATTGGCCAGTTGGATGCCATACGATCTGTGGGCCATGTCGACATTCCATTCGACAATGTGAATGGTTCCGTCTACAATATTGATGCCTACATCTGACGAAGATGTGTCGAGAGTGTCGAGGGTTATCGAACCACCATCGATTGTAACGCCACTACCACTGTTCCGGCCACCACCACCAGATTCCAGGTGCAAGCCAGACAGGGTGCATTCGGATTCACAGCGAATACCCTCGTTCCAACCAGTCAGCGTGACGTCGTCAATCGTGACTTCGGACCAAACAGCGCGAAGCCCGACGGATGTCGAATCGGAACTCGCGAAATTACGACTGATCTCGACCATCGATAAATCTGCGTCGACGTCGAGAATGACCAATCCATTCTCTTGAGCCACGAATACAACATTGTTGGCATCCAATGACCATCCTGAGATGGTTCCACCATTCTCAAAGATCAATGTTGAATCCTCAATATTCAACTCGCCTGAGCCGGAAACATCGAACAATTGACCGTTTGTGGTGAGAGACATCTGTTCGGCGTGAAAGGTTCCAGTTCCTCGAAGACGAGCGAATGTGCCATTGGAGTAGATCTCTGTGCTCGGCCATGCACCAATAAATTTCAATTCACCATCAATTTGTGCATCGATGCAGGTTGTGCTACTCTCACAGGCGAAAAAGAGCGAGCGGATTTCAATATCTTCAACACTGCCTGTGATGAGGGAGTCCACTGTACATTGTGTACCACACCAAGCGTCCGGGACAAGAAGTCCGCTCAAGGAATCGGCCTCAATCAGAATCTCGCCTGAACTGAATTCAGTCGGCATCACGGTGGCTGTGACCACGCCACTACCCCGAATCAATCGAGCGAATTCATCAGCGTGAACCTCACCATAGAATGTGGAACCATCATCCAGAACAATCACGTCAGCATCGTTAGTCGATGTGGTGAGTCCAATATTCGCATCACCTCCGTTGTGAACATGTATGACCTCGGCGCTGTTGCTTGATGTAACCGAAGTAAGAATGGTCGTTCCATCAACACGGAGACAAGATGTGGTAGCTGATTCACAAGAGATGCCATCACCTGAAACGCTACCTTTGCCCCACACGCCGATGATGGTGTCTGTTAGGTTGGTCGATTCAATCGATAAGGTGGCACCCGATTCAACATCAAAACCACCGCGTGAATCGGAAATCTCTGCGTGAGCAACATCTGCCGATGATCCTGAACTCAATAGGAAACCCTGCCAGCGGGACTGAATCGATGTTTCAGCCACCCATGAACCCCAGATTGTGACGGGGGATGCAGCAGTGCCCTGAATGTCCAAATCTCCATCGATGGTAATTGTGACATCCTCGGTGACATTGAGTTGTGTTCCAGCCTCAATTGTCAAGGTTGCACCATTCGCAATTGTGACATCGTCATCCAATGTCATGTTGCCAGACCAAGTTTGATCCGAAGTGTAGACAACTCCCTCGTGCGCGGGTGCCCGCAGCGCCTCCGGCGCTGCGATTAGCAGGGGTGCAAGGACGAGGCTTGCAAGGATGAGGAGGCTGAAACATTGTTGTCGCATGGAATCGTTGGTGTTCAGGATGGGGTTTGAACCCTCCCGTCAACCGTCAGTGGCCCACCGAGGTGGGCCCGTCCGGATTTGAACCGGAGTCTGACGGCCCCCAGCCGTCAAGTAT
>CAZXVR010000217.1:0-2302 GCA_964644485.1 uncultured Candidatus Poseidoniales archaeon
CAAGCGACAATGCATTGGTCGTGGTCGGGCGAAGACGATGATTATCCCGATGGATTCAATCCTGCAGGAAGCAGTGTAGATCCAGCTTTTGATCTATGGAAATCACTGACTTCCGATGACAAAGCAATGGAGGACTATCTTTGGGGTCGTGATTACATTGATGTTCTCAATGACTTCGGACATTTGAGATTCACTGGCCAAGAATTCGTCGACCAAATCGATCGGTTGAAACCACGTCTCTACTCAATTGCCTCTTCCCCGGATTTTGAACCCGGAACCGTTCACCTAACAGTCGGTATTGTTCGATATGAAGGACAAGGTCGAGCAAAGACCGGGCTGACAACTGGATATCTTGCAGATCGTGTCCCGGAAGGAACCGACAACGTTCGCGTCTTCATGTCGCCAACACGCTCTTTCGTTCTTCCAGAAGACGGTGGAAAAGACATCATCATGGTGGGGCCAGGAACTGGTATTGCACCATTCCGCGCCTTCATCCAGCAGCGAAAGATGGATGGTGCAACAGGCCGCAATTGGCTGTTCTTCGGAGATTGGACCGAGGCCGGAGAATTCCTTTATCGAGACGAGATTAACGAATTCGTCGAAGAAGGAACGATTGACAAAATTGACTTGGCTTGGTCTCGAGAAGGTCCGGAGAAGGTCTACGTGCAGCACCTAATGGCTTCTCACGGCGCTGAAATTTGGGAATGGATTGACAATGGTGGCTACTTCTATGTCTGTGGAGATAAGAACTACATGGCCAAGGACGTCCATACAACTCTCATCAACATCTGTGCGGAGTTCGGTGGTTATTCAGATGAAGATGCCAAGACATTTGTTGAGCAGACGCTGATGAAGGAAGAGAAACGCTACTTGCGTGACGTTTACTGATTCAATCCGCCCTAAGGGCGGATGCGGCACTCCTTTGAACCGGACGCGGATGGCCAACTCCATGTTCAAGCGCGTCTTGATTGCCAATCGCGGCGAGATTGCGCTCAGAATCAGTCGGGCCCTTCGAGAGTTGGGTGTCGAAGTTTGTATTGTACATGGCAGGGAAGATCGCCTTTCATTACCGGTTCGCTTTTCGGATTATGCAATCCCTCTTTATCGCTCAAATCCTCTGGATTCGTATCTTGATTATGAAGCGATTATCCTGGCTGCAAAGGAAATTGGAGCCGAAGCCATTCACCCCGGTTATGGTTTCCTCGCTGAAAATGCCGCCTTTGTGAAACGCTGCGAGGAGGAAGGAATCACATTCATCGGACCGAGTGCAGACGTCATTTCTCTTCTTGGAGACAAAATCGAGGCTAGAAAAGCGATGGAAGCAGCCGGCCTCCCTGTCGCCAAGGGAAGCGATGAAGCCATTGACGATGCACAAGTTGCGAGTGAATTGGCTGCGGATATTGGATACCCTGTAATCATCAAAGCTGCTGCAGGTGGTGGCGGTATCGGGATGCAAATTGTCCATCAAGAAAGTGAGTTTGAATCGGCTCTAAACCTCTGCCAGTCGAGAGCTCAATCCGCATTTGGGGATAACCGGGTATTTGTCGAGAAATACATTGAGGGGGCCCAGCATGTTGAGTTCCAAGTTCTTGCTGATGGACAAGATGCTGTTCACTTCGGCGAGCGCTTTTGTTCGATTCAGAGACGCCATCAAAAGTTGCTTGAAGAGGGACCATGGCTCACCGATGAAGTTCGAACAAAGATCGGCTCCAAGGTTTGTGAAGGAGCTCGAGCAGTTGGTTATCGCGGTTTAGCAACATTTGAATTTCTTCGAGATAAGCATGGCGAATTTTTCTTCCTTGAAGTCAATCCACGTGTTCAAGTTGAACATACGGTTACCGAGATGATTACCGGTGTCGATTTGGTAAAGTTGGGCATTCGGGTTGCTGCGGGAGAATCACTCCCAATTCGTCAGGAGGATGTTGAATTCTCAGGTCATGCAATTCAATGTCGGCTGAATGCTGAAGACCCCCTCAAATTCATCCCCTCACCGGGCAAATTGTGGGATTGTCATTTCCCAGGGGGGCGTGGTGTGAGGGTCGATACACACGCCCACATCGGTTACGATATGCCTGGCTGTTTTGATTCTCTGTTGGCCAAATTAATTGTTTGGGGCCAAGACCGTGAGGAGGCAATTGCCAAGATGAAAGCCGCCCTAAAGGAAACAACCCTCATCGGTGTCGAGACAGTCATTCCGTTGCACAAAGCAATCTTGGTCGAACCCGATTTTATTGCTAGAGACATCACAATTCAATATCTTGAAGACCATCCCAACCTGCTCGGGTGATATCATGGACATCGT
>CAZXVR010000218.1:0-2292 GCA_964644485.1 uncultured Candidatus Poseidoniales archaeon
GACATCAATTCGTTCTGAACTTGAACGGCGAGATTCTGTGGGCGCCCCGGAGGCGAGAAAATTAATTCAGAGCCAACGAGAAACATTGCAGGCACAGGCACGAGCAATGGAACAAGCACAGAAACTAATTGAAGCGCAAGAGTTGATGTTAGCACAATTTGAAGAAAGAACCGAAGATGTCAATCGACGTTGGGATGAAATGATACATACCATGCAACAAGTCCTAGGATCACAATCGAATCAAGCGCATCAAGCACAACGTAAACTAGCAGATGAAAGTGGTCGATTGACAGAGGCATTTGCCGAACAAAGTCGAGAAATGCAACGTACAATGGGTGATTTATTACATAGATTGGCACTTGAACCACGAACATCCAATGTTTCTGTTCAAGATTCTGTGGTCGTGAGTAGTACAGAAAATGTAGAACGCGAACTCAGAATTCCTGTCATTTCCGAACGACCGCTCCGAAAAGTGCCTAAAATTCCACATTTGAGCCTAACTAGGCCCTCAAAAAACAACGGAAATGATGATGATTGGATAGAAGCCTTCAACGCAGATTTCGCCTAGGGTACCTTGTGGAAAGTGAAGATTTGGCTTGGGTTGGGGCAGCGCCGCTTGAATCTGAAGACATGGAACGACTTCGTAAGGACCTTGTCTTACAACGAACTGTAATTTGGATTCCTCTGGGATTAATCATTGCGATAGGACTGCTCTATTTGTTCAAACTCCCTCTATCTGCCCCTGAATCCATACTGACTCTAGTCTTCACATTCATCATTGGGATTCTATTCGGACGAATCTCTGGAAATCAACGCTTCCACCAAATTAGGGATGCGTTGTTAGAAGGATTCGATATTGCCCCTTTGCTATTGGAAGAAGGACGAGGTGTTGCTGCCCGTGTTCTCGGTATGCCGGGGGGTTCCGATATTCTTGATGTTCTGATGAGGCCCAACGAAGGTGGGGTGCTGTCCAAAGAGAAGGACAAGTGGGGACGTGTGGTCTACAAAACACGAGGGCGGGATCCAAAAGGCCCTGCTGAAGGGTCTGGCGCAGATACCATTGATTCGAATATGCCACGAATTGATGCTATGACTCCGCGTCCCGAGTTCGATGGACTTGAGGCTGAATTGACCAAGGGAGAAAAATTACTGGAAGAAGCGAATTTGGTTCGTAATAGCAAATCCCAAGAGGCTTGGGAAGCTGCTGAAAAATCAGACCCAGACTTGATTGAGGCGGGTGTCGAAAAACTAGGTGACTTGGTCGGACAAGGACATGACTTCGGTGAAGGGGTGGATTTCCCACAAGCACCTATCCGCTCTGCGCCCAATACGCCTCCACTGTCGCAGCAAGAGAACGATGAGGATTCGCCTCAGGATTGAAATTGAGTAATTCACGTGCTTTGTCAATCGATGCTGAAGAGTGAAGAATATCACCTTCGCGTACTCCTGAAAATATGGGCTCAATCAGTGTGATTTCTGGGTTCTTTTCTCCCAATAAGCCACGTAAAGTTTTGAATAATTCAAGTACAGAAATCGTTGAGCCTGAAGCGACATTGAACACTTCACCTAATGCTGCGGGATTTTCAGTCGTCAATGCTGCAAAATTCAATGCTGCCACATCAGATACGCTGACAAAATCACGTGTAGCTTCTCCCGTTCCAAAAATCGTTGGAGAGTTGCCATCCATTAACATCTGGATGAAGGCAGGAATGACGGCTGCATAGGCACCATTGGGATCCTGACGAGGGCCGTGAACGTTGAAATATCGTAATGATATTGCTTCAATTCCCGAATTAAGAATAGCGACTTCAGCCGCCAATTTATCTTCAGCATATGGGGATTGGCAATTTGCCATGGTTTCTTCAGTGACAGGCATTTCTGTTGCATTGCCATAGATCGCTGCTGTACTAGAAAACACGATTCTCTTGACTCCTACTTGTTTTGCAGCCTGGATGACATTGATTGTTCCCTCCAAATTGATTGCTTCTGAAAGTTCTGGATCTGCAATTGATGCAGGGACTGAAGCCAATGCTGCTAGATGTGCAATATGTGTACAACCTTCCATCGCAGAGAGGACTTCTTCGTAGTTTCGAACATCCCCTTCAATGGTTTGAACGCCTTCGATTTCATTGGTCCCCGTAGACAAGTTGTCAAACTGCACAGTGGCGATACCCTCATGTTGCAATTTTTCACAAACGTGTGAACCGATAAAACCAGCACCACCCGTCACAAATACGCGCATATGCCGCCCTACGGGCGGCGTTCTTTGATGCATTTGGTCGACCGAGGGCT
>CAZXVR010000219.1:0-2216 GCA_964644485.1 uncultured Candidatus Poseidoniales archaeon
AGTACGGGACTTCCTTCAGACCGACCCAGTAACCAAACACATTGGTCAACCGATGAATCACCGGGGTGAGAATCAACAGAACAAACATCGAACCAATCAAGTCAGAATTTCCAACAAGCGTATCAGGGAATAATAGTAGACCCATGGCGAAGGTGCAGAGGGCGAATGGGAGGGTGTCGATTAGCGGGGCCTGTGAACTCTCTGAACCCTCTCTTTTCTTCCCCATTCTTCGCTTGATGAAGGAGCCTGCACAATCACCAATCATACACCCAAAACCAAGAAGGAATCCGACGATAAATGCGGCACCCCATTCTCCACCAATCCAGAACCAATCACTAGACTCCGCTCCAATTAAGGGATCAAGAAACACGCCATTTTCAACGATAGAAGCCCCGCCCACCCAGTGGGTAAACATACACAGAATACCGGCGCCGATTAGAGCGCCTGTCAGGCCGTTCCAAGTCTTGCCATCTCCGAGTATTCGATGGCCATCAGAGAGGCGACGACCACCATCAATCGGACGAGGTTGGATGTCCAACAAATCGGGCAACCATTTCCCGCCGAACATCGCGGCCGTGTTCGCAAGATAACCTGGTAGATAGAGCCACAGAACCAGTAAGGGGCCACTCCAGAAACTCATCTCCAACTCAGTCATGGCGTGAGGCAGATGGGGCCGGCTTAGAATTGTGCGCACGTTTGCGCATCCTTCATGACCCCAAGGCGGCACCCCACGGACATGAGAACCGGTCGCGCGCTTGCTCTGCTGCTTGCAACATCGATGCTAATCTGCATGATTCCATTTTCAAATGCAGGTTCTGCACCCACCAATGGCGGAATTTACGATGTTTCCACTGATGAAACGTGGAACATGGGTTCAGAACTGAATGCCATTGTCACGGTCGAAGCTGGTGCAACACTGACCATTTCGGCAGACTACACTGTACCCGCGGGCGCGAGCATTACGGTTGAAGAAGGAGGAACACTACGAGTCGAGGATGGATCCTTGACCGGAGAAGACTTTGCACAAGCGGTGCGAATGACGCCGAATGTACCGACCAGTCTTTTGGCCCATTCAAGTGTGGCATCTGGTGCCTTTTCACTCCGAATTGTAGCTCCATCAGGGAACGATATGTCGGGTTGGTCCGTGTCTTGGGACGATATTCCTGCTCAGGATATGGCTGGCGATGAACATGTGATCAACTTCTCGACGCCGAAGGCTGATTTCCGTCTTGATTTTGCTCTAAATCCGGGGAGTTTCACAGACCTTGTCATCGATCGAATCGAAATCGAAGATGGTGGTACAGTTACATCCACTCCCGCGTATCTGTCCGAGCCCATCAATTGCTTCATCGCAGCTGAATTAGGCACCGCGTTCCCACTCACCATTGAGGGAACGGCACACATCGAAAATAGTGCGATTACAGGTGCGGAGGTGCTGATTTCAGGCGCGGTAACAACGGTGGATTCGGATTTCAAAGCCAGCGGCCCCCTGAACGTCCAAGGCGAGGGAGGTAGTCTTTCGATGCAGGGTGGTTCTGTCACCCTTTCAAGCACAGATCATGATGTCAATCTTGACGGTGTGGCCAGTCTATCTTGGGACGGGACAACAGGGACAGGGCACCTGATTGACCGATGGGAGCGCAATATTGGGGAACAAGAAATTCACATCCCGATTGGAGATACCTGTACCGGCGGATATTGTGTTGAATACACGATTCATGATGTCGGCCCAAGCGAGGGAACATTGCAGCGAAATAACGTCGATGGAATTGCACTGGTTCCCGCCCGAACCGTGGAAATCGGCTGGGCCGATGGCACGGTGTGGACCGAGGATGCGAGCATTGAAGTCACAAATTTCCGCTCTGCATGGAATCAGGGTTCAACCATGGACTCATGGAGTCAAGCTACAATCGTCTCGCTCCCATGGAACGTAGCAACATTTGAGATTCTGCCGTACTTGAGTCACCCTGTCATTTCAATTGATTCTGTGAACATCCCAGATGAGACCGGTAAAATCGGTCGATCAATACCAGTGGAAATTACGGCAACCAATTCAGGCGAAGATGCGGCGGCCATTTACATTCGATGCAATATCGCAGGCACTGACTCCTACGCCGACATGACGCCGGTGTATTCGGCCATGCTACTCGATGCCGGTGAGACCGAGACGCTGAATGCAAACTGGTCCTATGGAGCCGAAGGGGATGCGGGTTTGG
>CAZXVR010000220.1:0-2212 GCA_964644485.1 uncultured Candidatus Poseidoniales archaeon
GGGCAGAGGTAAGTGATCCTCGTTTGGGCCCCACTCACATGGCGCTGTATCAAACCACACAAGCGGTCGCAGCGACATTCATCTGGTTCGGTCTGGGTGTATTCCTCATCTATGCAACCGGGGGCGCGTATTGGCTCATTTTCCTCTTGGCCTGTTTGGGTCCGATGATTGGTCTCAGCCAATTCCACAAGCTCAAACTTGGCGATGAATATGGTGAAGACACACTCGATATTCGGGAAGAGATTTCCAAAGTTCAAACCAAATTGGCGGGAATGCCTTGGGGTGTTGAGCCTGTTGACAAGTCCTCAAGACGTCGACTGGCGATTGGGACTGCAATGGCTGGCCTCATCCTTTCAGTCGCCTTATTCACAGGGCCATTCGTACTACTCAAATGGGAAACCGAAGAATCTGAAGAGAACTGGGATTTGATTGGATGGAATGACACCTCAATTACCTTTGAGACTCTTGCCAATATCGGTGTAGGTGGTAACGTAGCGGCGAATATTCAGGTGCCCACAACTCAAGGTGGCGTATATGCTGGAATATTCAGTGTTTCACTAGAAGGAAATCAGTGCTTTGCAGGACCCCCTAGTTGGACTACAACTTTCTCAATGCCCGACCGTGGTAATTTTTCAGATGGAACAAATGAGTCAAACTTCGTCGCCGATGATTGGGAAGGGGATATGCAAATCGATTTTGATACAATCGGCCCCAACTTGACAGGTTATTCTTCCGAAGAAAATTTGCGAATTGAATTGGATCAGATTGTGACTGAAATTTGGTGGGGGCATGGCAGAGGAAGTTGGGACCTGAAGGTGGAGATGACCGACAGTTCCTGTTTGGGCCTACTTGGTCAGGCCGATTTCCGCGTCAATATTACTGCCTATCATCTGTTAATACCTTCAACAGATCCAGATTCTGGTATGGTTGAGGTATCTACATCGACAACAGTCACAGAGCATGACTATGGTGAGGCGGTCGGCGTTCTACTTGGATTCCCGATTCTGATTGCAACACCCTTCCTCGCTTGGATCGGTGGACGAGATCCAGAAACAATGCTGGGCTGATTACCACTCGGCGTGACTACCATCTTCGTGTGTCCAAGCCGTCGGAGGATGTGGGTTCCACATTTCCATGTGCTCTTCAATTCGTTCTTCTAGGACTTCAATTCCAAGGCCCGCACCCGTTGGCACACCGACATGACCACCTACAATTGAGAATGGCTCAGCGATGAGATCGAAGGCCCA
The DNA here is from genome assembly GCA_964644485.1 of uncultured Candidatus Poseidoniales archaeon. Lineage (GTDB taxonomy): Archaea > Thermoplasmatota > Poseidoniia > Poseidoniales > Thalassarchaeaceae > MGIIb-P. The sequence goes on from CAZXVR010000220.1 coordinate 1,248, forward strand.
ATTCTGACCTCCGCCGGGGGTTCCGCCACCAGAACCAGCACCCCCAAGAGACTGGAATTCCTGAATCAAATGCGCAGGACTTGCTGCTGCTACCTGCATGGAGGCGGCGAATTGAATTGGCCCGTAGGGACAGTGCGGTGCCATCGAAACTTGGGCCGCCGCAGCCATCGCTCCGATTTCCACTGCGGCTCGAATCCCGCCGACCATGCTCACATCGGGTTGGATGATATCCACAACTGGAGATGGTAGGAGGTGCTGAGCGAAAGCGTGGGCACTCCGCAACCTCTCGCCTGTTGCAATGGCAATTGGTTGTGCTGTTCGCAGGGCTCGTAAATCTGCGATGTGTGATGCACTTCCATCGGGTAAACATGGTTCCTCAATGAAGAATGGGTCCATTGGAGCCAATGCGTGAACAGCCCGACGCGAAGCGGCTGGAGTCAATCGACCGTGGAGATCGATTGCCAAATCGACATTCGGCCCGACAGCCTCCCTCACGGCGCCGACCACCTCGACCATATCATCGAGCGCTGCTCTCGACACGACGTCTTGTGTGGGCCCGGCGGGACTGACCTTGACAGCGGTCATCGATTGAGAAATTGCTTCTCTGGCGGAGTTGGCAAATTCCTCAGGGTTTCGTCCCCATAGATTTCGATACACGCGCACGCGCTCGCGCACGCGACCACCCAATAGTTCGTGAATCGGCGCTCCGTGCTGCTTTCCTTTGAGATCCCAAAGAGCCATCTCCAAAGCAGAAAGGGCGGTGTCCATTACCGGGCCATCTCTCCAAAAACGAGCCTTTCGTTGAATCTCAATGGTGCGAGTGATGTCATGAATACTGCTCCCGATGACTCGCTCACCGATTGCATTCAGCGCGCTTTCCACCTCATCGTGTAGGTCTCCAATGGCCTCGCCCCAGCCGATTTCACCATCATCGGTCTCAACCCTGAGCAAGAGCCAACGCGGTG
>CAZXVR010000221.1:0-2210 GCA_964644485.1 uncultured Candidatus Poseidoniales archaeon
TGGACATGTCTGCTGTGGCGCTGAACTTGTCAGGCATATTGACTGTCAAAATGGGTGTTCCCGCAGGCGTACCTCCGGTGTTTGAATCCTCAATTGTAAGTCCGTAGGTATTGGTGGCTCCAGACCAGCCATAGATGTACAAGTGTGCAGTAAAGTTGCTAGAAGCAGTATAGGAAATGGATTCGTTATCGGATGAAGAGGACCCCGAACCAAGCATAATCGTGCCCTGCATCAAATCCATGTCGATGTCACCGTTGGCATAAGTATGTGTGTTGTTAATCCAATAGGAGACTCCACTGATCATCGGGATTGCGAAGTAATCGTCATCTGTTGAGGTGTGAATTGACAGATTGGAATACGAGAATGGAAGTGAACTAACCACTGTTGCAGTGGTTGTGTTTTCGTTTGGCTCAAACAAATCCCCCGAAATCGTTCCGGGTGTAGAAATCGAAGTAGTTGAACTGCTCCAAGCATAGTTGTTGAATTCGTTGAGTTCAGTGACATTGTCCCAGCCATCTGGCCATACTAGCCAGTAGTAATTTCCAGCACTAAGTGTGGATGGAATTGAGACAGTGGTGATGTATCCCTGGCTGGAATTGATACCAAGGCTTGGCCCTGTAATCTGGGTACTGAGGATGGTATCAGCTGAATCGTAGGTCGTGTCTGTTGACAGGATGACAGGGATATCATAGGGGGTGCTGGATGTCAGTGCTGCCGTGCCAATATTGTAGATTGTATAACCAATATTGACATTGCTTCCAGTGGTTGCTGTATTCGGCCCAGAAACACCGCCACTCGTCAAATCGGGCCGCGGACTACTATTGTTGGTCCACATTTCCATGCCATATGTTCCGTCGCTGGAATATTGTGCGACGACAACGTAGTATGAACCTGCGGTGGAAGAGTTTGTGATGAATGTGAAACTTTCTAGGGGATCATTGTACTCTGAACTCTCAAGAGCGGTTGTGTTGTTTGAATCAATAAGATATAGATCAAAATCTGCTCCAGAAGGAACGGCCAATTCAAAGGTGAAATCCTTGCCTGCGGAGAGGGTGACTGAATAATAGTCGAGAACGTCGGTAGAATCTACACAACCGGAAAGTGAACTGCTCGTTGAGGGGTCTGTTCCAAACGACTTGGTCGTGCTGGTTCCACCCGCTGCATCTCCGGATGTACCACCATCATTCTGGGTGCTTGGACAAGGTGCTCGAGATCCAGCTTCGGAAACAATTCTTTCACCAAGTTCAGGGAACTGAGTGTCAATTTCAACCGTTTCAGAGCCCATTTGTGGGGTGATCATGGATACCATTGGGGCCAAGGCGGTCAGAATCATCAGAAGGATGAGCACTTTCGATTTCACGACAGTTGCACTGCGGGAGGTCATACGGTTGCGTGAACTCCCTAGCATTTGAATCTCCCCCCGTGCGGGCGGGCGCGCGCGTGTCCGTGGATTGGGTGCCTAAATCCAGACATCATTCTCGGCGGTGAGTTCGCCTTCTGCCTCTCCGGTGTTCACCACTCCGCGAGGCTCAATCAGCATCAATTTGCACTCAGTTCCAGCCCTTGGTTTGTGTCGAACACCCTTGGGGACGACACACATTTCCCCGGCTTCCAGCGTCATTGTATGGTCCTCAAATTCAATCTCCATGCGACCCTCAATCACCAAGAATAACTCATCGGTATCGGCGTGATCATGCCAGACGAATTCGCCCTGAATTTTCACCAATTTGATTTGGTAATCATTCAACTCTTCAACAATCTTGGGTGTCCAGTGTTCAGAGAACAGGGCCAGTTTGTCCTGCAGGTTGATTTTCTCCATGTATACGGATTCGGTGTTTGCCTCTTATCCTTGTCTTCCTCACAGTCAGCCGTTGAGAAAGCGCCGTGTGCAGGGTTCGAACCTGCGACCTGCGGATTAACAGTCCGCCGCTCCACCAGCTAAGCTAACACGGCTTGCGAGTCGGCGACTTGGCTTTCATTCAAGAAGGAATCGGGTGGCTCGGGCCGGAATGAACGGGGCTGCTCAATGGTGAACACTAAGGGCGGATTAGACCGGATTCACATCATGGGTGAGACCGGCGGAGCGTGGGAAGCATCCCCAGAAAACCTTGCACATGCCGAGGCGGTCCTATCTGCAACCGCTGCGAGTGGGGCGCTTTATCGGGACGGTTTGGGCATGATTGCCAGTGAAAACATCGTCAGCCCGCGCG
>CAZXVR010000222.1:0-2201 GCA_964644485.1 uncultured Candidatus Poseidoniales archaeon
TAAGGGGCCCGAATCACCTAGGCTTCTTCAGTTCGACGGTGCTTCGCCCAACTGAGCGAGAAGACCTTCGAGGATTCGTAGAAGGCCACGGAGTGTGACTTCGGAGACTCCAACGACCTTGCACACTTCTGACTGAGTTCGAGGGTGACCTCGGCTTTGTGCTGCCTTGTAGAGCATGACGCCTGCGACACCTGCGGGCTTCTTGCCCTGCCACTCCATCGACTCCTTTACACGGTCCCATAGGTAGTTGGCTTCACCCAATACGGGCGCGGGTAGGCCAAGGTCGCTGTGGAACTTATCGAGATATTCGCCAGGACCTGTGACGTGATGAGCGTTGAGTTTGCGAGCAACCAATCGAATGGTACGCTTGAGTTCCTTCTCACCCATCTCACTAGTCATATCGAAGGATTCGGCAACCTCCTCAATCTTTCGAGGGAGTTGCGCCTGTCGTGCAGCGATGTAGACACAGGCTGCTGAGACACCACGGATGCTTCGACCGGTGACAATGCCTTGTTCAGCGGCATGTCGGTATAGGCGTGCTGCTTCTTCAACCAAAGCTGGTGGAAGGTTGCCTCGGTCTCGAATGAACTGCATGGCCTTGGTTAGGTTACGCGCGCGTGAGGAACGAGTCTTGCTTCGCTCGTCAATCAGTGCACGACGGCGCCAATCCTTGGCATCGCGTCCCTTGATTCCGTGTCGGGCCGCACCGGCACCAGAAATGTCACTTCGTGAGATGGTTGTGTTGAGTCCCTTATCGGAAAGTGACTCACGGCTTGGAGCGCCCACTCGGGAGCGATCTGCTCCATCGGAGTAGTTGGTCCACTCTGCACCAGGGTCGATGGCGTTCTCTTCCACGACATTTCCACAGGGCACACAGTAGGTTTCACCTCGCACCGTATCCTCATCCCATTCAGTCGCCCCACATTGAGTACATGGGGTCGTCTGGCCCACGGTTCGACGCTGGGATGGACGTCCTGCGCCAATGGGGGACTTTCGTGTGTTCTTGTTCTTGCTATCGGATTCTGCTCGCTCTTCGCTCATACTAATCAACCTCGGGTTAACATCTGTGCGCGGTAGTATTTAAACCCACCGCTTGGATGTCGTTTGCTTCGTTCCAGAGCAATCCGCCATTCGTTCGGATTTTTTTCTGGAATTTCGCGTTCTCTTCATACGTAAAATAAGATAGGGGATTTTGACCTTAAAGTCATCGCGTTCATGCATCAATATTCTGCAAGAATCGCGAGATTCTTCGTGGGCAGGTTCATGGATGGTCTGCAATGCGCCCCCATCATGCCTGCCACAGTGGTGCTTGGTGCACAGTGGGGTGATGAAGGGAAAGGGAAGATGGTTGACCAACTTGCCAGTGAGGTCAGTTGGGTCGCTAGGTTCCAAGGAGGAAATAACGCTGGGCACACGATTGTCATCGGTGATCGAACCTTGAAGTTGAACCATCTGCCCAGTGGAATCACCTACCCTGAATGCCAGCTCGTTCTCGGCGATGGTATGGTCATCGACCCTTGGACGTTGGAGAAAGAATTGGAAGATTGGTATGCGTTTGGCAGTGAAAGGCCTGAAGGAAAACGCCTTTGGATCAGTGAACGAGCACATGTGAATCTCCCCTTCCATCGTAGAATCGATGGGACTGATACGAAAATTGGAACCACCAAACGCGGCATTGGCCCCTGTTATGGCGACAAAGTCGAGCGGGTCGGTGTACGCTTCTGCGACATCCCCTCCCGTATGGCTGATTCTGAATGGTTGGCTTATGCTGCCAATCGGATGAATGCGAGACTCGATTTATTCGGAATCAAGGATACTGTGCCATCTTCAGAGGATCCTGTGGGTTGGAATACTATCTCCAAGCAGGCCAGCCTCCATGGCGAAATCACACCTCAATCGCTGGCTCTCGATCTCTCTTGGATTTGGCAGCGTTTTGGACATGCTGTGGCACCGACGGGGTTGATGCTTGACATGGCTTTGAAACAGGGCGAACATGTGTTGCTAGAAGGTGCACAGGGTTGTTTGCTAGACATCGACCAAGGTACATTTCCTTTCGTGACTTCTTCTGTGACAAGTCGTGGAAATGCGACACATGGTGCCGGTATCCATCCTGGACACGTTGAGAAAACATACGGTGTTGTCAAGGCATATACTACGCGCGTGGGAGAAGGTCCTTTCCCTACCGAACTCTATGATGGGAA
>CAZXVR010000223.1:0-2197 GCA_964644485.1 uncultured Candidatus Poseidoniales archaeon
GTCTCCACCTCTTCCCCACGATAGTCAAGGCTACCGGGGTGCACTTTTGAGCATCCCGCCGACCGACCTCCCATATATGAAGGGTTCGGGGACCGAGTGGTGTGAAAAATGAGGGACCGCGCGCTGAAATGAGAGTTCTTTTTGTCCATTTCAGCGATTCTGGTGTTTTTATCAATCACATAGTGGGCCTTAGGCGCCTCAAATTACGCAGGATAATCGCTTCAGATGGGGCGATCTCTCTGGCCTTCACCAAAAGGCTTGATGCGGCTTCAAATTCACCCATGGCAATAAGCGAAACAGCCTTTCCGTTCAACGGTGAAGCATCCGTGGGCGACAACGAAATTGTTGCATCCCAAATCCGATTTGCAACCCCGTGACGCCCACATGTGGCTAGGCATGTAGCCAAATTGTAGAGGATTGTAGGGTTGTGTTTGTCTTGTTGGGCCGCTTGCCTTAGCGCCAATACAGCCGCTTCGAAGTGCGGCTCTTCAGCCGGCGTGGCGGTTGGTGATGCCTCGTGGACTTGTATGGCCAATTGCAACAGCGAAAGTCCGAAATTATTGAGCGATGCTGAGTCTCCAGGTAGCAAATTACAGACCTGCCTGAACCCGTCGGCAGCATCTTTCCAACGACCTTCCCCAAGAGCCTCAAACGCCGCGTTCGAAGGGTTGGCGATACTGACATCGCCTACATCGTTAATCGGAAGGGCTCGAGCGGGCAGAAGTTCTGGTTCTCCTTCGGAGAGCATCTCTGGATCAAAACGGATGGTTTGCTCTGCTGGGTCCACGAGTTCATCGAAGTTAACGACAACTTCAGACACTTGCAATTCATCGCCAAAGTCATGAATTACAACATCTTCTTCAACGGCATAGACATGTTCAGAATCAAAGGCTGCAGCGTTGATTTCGTATGCGTTTTCCACAAGTACTGGCGAGGCGGAAAGTTGTTCTTCATCTGAGGCGACTGCGCGGGCTTTCAAGAGCACCACAGGGGCTTCGACCTCTGTCGTTTCATTGCTAGGTGTAGCCTGTAGAATCGGTGCTGAATCGGCAGGAGGGAGTGCCCACGGGTTATCAGCAGGAACAACAACTGGTGATTCTTCGATTGTCGGTTCAGGCTCGCTAGACGATTCAACCGCTCTTTCCATGGTCACCCCGGCCGGCGCGCCGACACCAAAGGGCAGGGAGGATGTCGCTGTACCCTTGCCTCCAACCTGGAAGGGTAGCGAGGATGTTTGTGTAGAGGGTTGACTTGTCGAGATGCTAATGTCCAATCCCTCGATGCCTGCTTTCGCATCGTCTAACGCCGAACCTCCGGGCAAAGGACCTGAGGGGCGCCCACTGCGACCATCGTCGATTTCCTCTTGTGCAGTGTGTGAAACCCGACTGCCGCAAGCAGGGCATTCTTCACCCCCTCCGAAGAGTAGACCGCAAGCATCGCACTCCTGCATGGACCGCTTGGGGGCGCGGACCGTTTTGATGCTGCCGCCAAACAGTGTAGCCTACGAACCTCAGGAACTGTAGAGTGTTCCGTGGAATATAATCATGAAAATCGTGGCGGCAACACAGGTAATTATCATCACAGGGAAACCAACTCTCATCCATTCCTTTGTGGTGATTGGATTTGGCCCACGTTCGCTGATCGAGACTGTCATGACGTTGGCACTGGAGCCGATTGGTGTCGCATTTCCACCGAATCCAGCACCCATTGCAAGAGCCCAGAATAGGGGTGCCATGTCGACGTTGGGGTCGGCTTCACCAATGGCCACAATCACTGGAATCATCGCAGCTGTGAAGGGGATATTGTCAATGATCGCACTAGCGATGGCGGAGACCCAAATGATGGCGACTGCAAGCATCACTTGATCAGAACCGAAATTGTCGAAGATCCAATTTGCTAGTTCATTGAGATATCCAACGTTGCCCATCGCACCGACCAAAATAAACAATCCAGCGAAGAAGAGGAGGGCGTGCCACTCAACCTTCTCACTCACCGCATGCATCAGCCCGTGTCTTGGCAAATCTTCGTGCGCAGGATTCGGATACGCTGCGATTAACGCTATACCTGCACCACCGAGCGCCAACGCGTGAATCTCAATATGGAGGTGCAAAAATTCAGTTGCGGAGAACATGACAACTGTGGCACCAAGAATCCAAAGTGTTGTCTTCATCAGCATTGGATGCTCGATACAATCCCA
>CAZXVR010000224.1:0-2191 GCA_964644485.1 uncultured Candidatus Poseidoniales archaeon
CGATGTCAGATTTCATTTGAGATGTACTGAATCCACCGAACTCGTGCACTTTGACTCGCCCCCAATAGAGGGTTTCAGGATAGGTCCAACCGAATTTTTCGTAGAGCAATGTTTGCTTTCGTGTGGAATCCATCAAATCCTTCCCACGAACAATATGAGTGACGCCCTGAAGGTGATCCTCTACTGCACTTTGGAAATCGAGTAGTGGCCAAACCTTGTATTTGTCACCAACAAGCGGGTGGTCTGCATGCTGAATTCGCAATGCAGGCCAGTCTCGAAGTGCTGGGTTGGGCAGTGTCATATCGGTACGGATTCGGACGACTGCGCCACCTGGTTGAATCGTTCCATCATTCATCTCTTCCCAGAGTTTCATGTTTTCTTCGATTGGTCGATCACGGCAGGGACACGACGTTTTTGAGATTCGGAATTCCTTGAACGCCTCACCACTGCACTGACAGACGTAGGCATGCTCTTCGGTCAAGGTTTTCGAAGCATGTTCGAGATACACATCCATTCGATCTGATGCCCTCAATATTCGATCAGGTGCGCGGCCAGCAAGCCAAGTGAAATCATCTTCAATCATTGCGTAGGCTTCGGGATCAGGTCGCTTGACCACCGCATCTGTATCGTCAAAGCGAAGGATCACTTCCCCATCATACATGTTGGCAAGTTCGGCATTGATGACCACACCACGAGCATGACCCAGAGACAAGGGCCCGTTTGGATTGGGGGCAAACCGGAGAACGACCTTGCCCGATTCAGCATTTGGCAATGGAGGCAAACCCTCACGACGTTCCTTGACTTTCTTTTCCAAAGCATCTGGCGACTCACTCTCAAGCAGTTCGCGAATGTGATCTAGGCCTTTCTCTGCGGCCAAGGCATTGGCTTCATTGACTTGTGCTGCGATGAATCCAGTGAGTTCCTTTGCACGGCTTCGCAAGTCTGGGTTTTCTCCCATCACACGGCCCATTACGGAACCAATTTGCCCCTGCCCATCGTACTCCAAGGCATTTTGCAGGGCGTACTTGCGCAGCAATGCTGCAACCTCGGTTTCGAGTTCGCCCATAGGGCGAAACCGCAGCGGCCTGCTTTTGAACATGCGGGCATCAAAATAGTGTGCGCTGCGCGTTCGGTGGTACTTCCGAGTCCTTCGGACGTGTTGGGACGGGTGTATCGTGAGTTGCTTTCCAAGCATCCTTCACGGTCGCCCAACCCCAACGAAGGCAGTCGTGTGGTTGCTGATCGTTCAACAATGTAGGAATGGCCGCAATCGTCTTGGGGTCCGACGGATAACCTGAGCCAATCTCAATGCCCAATTCATTGGAAATTTCTTGCACAATATTGTCACGCGAAACCTTGGCTAAAATCGAAGCACCTGCAACGGTCAAGTAGTCAAGGTCCGCTCCATGTTGACTGATCATTTCCCAATCATTCCATGGCCAATGACTCAATCGACTCGCAACATTGTTTCCAAATCGCCTGGCATCTGAATCACAAGCATCCAATTGTAAGATGCCTCCCCCCTCACCTCGTAATTTTCGGGCCACTGAGGCGAAAAGGTTGACCTCGTGATCGTTGAGATTCGTCATGGCCATCGCACAATCGATTTCAGCGGGTGATGAAATTCTCAATTCGATGTCCCAATCGCGTTCATTGGCTTGTTCTCTTATCCAAATTTCAATTTCGTCGCGCTTTTTTTTTGTGAGTAACTTCGAATCCTTGACCCCTGCATCGTGTAATAATGGCAAGTCGGATTCAGGTATACGTAAACCACCCACGACGAGGGGTCCAATGACTGGCCCACGTCCGGCTTCATCGATGCCAATAATCCACATGTCAATCACAGATCTAGATCGATATCGTCATCGACATTTTTCTTTGAAGGTTCTATCTTCTTTCGCTGATGACGAACCGTACGAGATTGAATCGCTTCGGTGGGAGGCAATGCTTGGTTCGCCTCATGTGGTTCAACGGCATCTAGTAAATCTTCACCTAAACTGTCAATCGCTGCGTAATCTGCTTTTTCATCATGATGTTCGAACACCGTATTTGCCGCCTGCATGACTTCACCTGAAGGTGCCTTACGCTCAGCTTTCACTTTCGAACGCATTCCAAATGCGGTTTTGAACGCCCCAGCATCCATTACAGGACTTGTTGGGACCGTCGGGCTTGCAGATTCTTTTTCATTGAA
>CAZXVR010000225.1:0-2157 GCA_964644485.1 uncultured Candidatus Poseidoniales archaeon
AGAGCATGGCAGATGCAAGTCTCCGATCGTTGAGATTACTGCGCTTCAGACGTATCATTTCCATGCATGAACGCTAGACAGGTCGCTAGAATCACTGAGAACAGGATGCTAACACTGAGCAATCGACCTGAATCTCTTGCTGGTGGGAATGATGTCATTGCCAGTAATATGAATACTGAAATTGACGATAGTGCCGCCCACCACCTTGCCGACATATCCAGTTTCGTCGGACGATGCTCCGCACTCGCATGTGAAAGGTAATCCGCTGCGAAGCCCATGCCTAGCAATACAGCTAACGCCGTATTCACGCCTCGGCCACCAAAGATGCTAGCCATCCCGTCCACAGACGCCCCAATTGCCACTGCACCCACAGCAATCCGTGCGGCTTGAATCGGAACCCGTAGAGTGATGAAAGCAACTAGGAATATCGCTACTCCTGCCGCTAGAATCTGAGTTACACGTGTTTCCTCAAAGGTTTCCGCCGCTTTCGCTCCAACTGGCAAATCACCTCCGACAACACCTTCCATCTCATTGATGTGCATCAATTCTTCAACATCATCAGAGAATTGCACAGCAGCATCCGAATTACGCCCATCAATGAACACGGCGATCGCCACTCCTGTTGTCTCTCCATTACTCACCATTCTCATATCATTGAAGAGCGTCGAGGAACCTTCCAATTCTACCACATCATCGATCGTATTCATCGAATCTGAATCGCTAACCCCAATGACCATCGGTGTTTGCAATAATCCCGACTCTAGAGAGATGACACTCGGGTGTTGCCCCAGTTGTCGCTGAAGGTTTAGCAGGTTGTCGTAATCTGCTTGACTATCACCTTCGACATCGACAATAATCCATGCTACAGTGCTTGAAGCGAGTACGTATTTCGACTGTAAATCCTCCATTTCCTCTAACGCTAGGTCATCCTCGGGGAGGAACTGCTCAACTTCGAGAACATTGACACCAGGTGGAGACATCACTGCAATCGAGGCGAGGACGAGTAGTGCGACTGGCCACGCCCATGAGATTGAGGCTCCGAATACCGTCGATTCTGTATTTTCGTCCAGAATAGTTCGACGACTCAAGTAGAAATCCTCGAGAACATAACGTGTCAGAACCCAGTCTAGGAAGATGCCAATCGCCATCACCAATCCAAGTGAACGCTGGGCTCGAATCGGTGAAAACAGCGCGAGAGAAACCGCTGCAATCGTGGTCACCATTGCCACGAAGAGCATGCTTCGCACTTCTTCTCGGTCACGAGAAGAACGAGAATACCAGAATGCACCATCAACTGCGACCCCCATGATAATCGGTAGTGCAATCCCATCGAGAACTGAAAATTCGAATCCTAGTGCTGCGAGTGCCCCGAATTCAGCACAAATAACAAGCCCTACACCACCGACTGTTGCCGCCGCAGTCCGCCAATCTCGTAATCCAATGGTCAGCATTGCACCGAGCAGGAAGATCGAGGGGATGATGACGAATTTCAACTCCTCCTCTGCGATTGCTTTGGCCTTCCCATACATCATATTCACACCAACAGCTGAGATTTCGTAATCGGTATTCTCACTCACTTTTTCAGCCCAGATATTGAGTTGATTCCAATCACCACCCCCTTTAGCGCCGTCCCCGTCTCCAACATAGACGAGCCAGAGGATTTCGTTGGCCGCGGGGGGTTGTGTCGCAGAGGCACCCGAGAATGCAGGGCAAGCAATTCCGAAGTTGGTCCCTTCCGGGAACATCAACAATGACGCTTCAAAACCCCATCGTTCTTGTTCTGTGGCATTATTTCCACACCACCCCTCTTCGTTTTCAGGTAGGAGCACATCAGCCCACTGTGACGAATTTACCAATGAACGGTTTCGGGATTCAAACGCATCTGACCATGCAGCAAATGGTGTCACGATTCGATCGATATAGAGCGCATCAGATTCCCACGACGTTTCTGGATTCGAACCATCTAGGAATTCATCTTCCAGTTGCATCAATTCTTGAACACGGGTCAAGTTACTCGTAATCTGTCCGCCTTCATCGTGGCGAAATCTTAGAACCAACTGATAATTCTCCTCTTGACCACCATCGGCTCCGATTCTCATGGCCCCCTCATCATCAAAAATGACCTCTGTATTCATCATTGGATTCACTGGATGCGCG
>CAZXVR010000226.1:0-2145 GCA_964644485.1 uncultured Candidatus Poseidoniales archaeon
ACCAAGAGAAACTACCTACAAAGAGCATACCGAAGGTGAGAAAAGAGGTCCATGCTGCGGGGACATGCCAGAAGATGATTCGATAGGAATCACCCTCGAATCCTTTGGCACCAGGGGCGACAACAAAACCGAGCACCATGGCTGACCCAGCGATTGCTAGGCCCGCAAGCATCAACCAAACGCCCCTCATACTCACTGGCCGACACCTCCTATCCATCAATTTGACCCTGTTCGCGGATGCAGTATGGGCAGCGCAAACCAGATGACGAGAGAGATACCGGTCGCCATCAAGATCGAGGGCCATGGTTCCGTGCACATTGCAGTCTCCGAGCAAGTGGCAATCGCATCATTTGCTATGAGTAAGGGCCAGATAAGAATCAGCGATATGAGTGGGATAAATTGTGCCTCAGACCTCGGCATCTTCATCGCCAATTCATGAATCGCACCACTTGCCAGATAGATGCCTACGAATGGGACACCGATGACCATCCAGACTACACCATCGTGCTCGACTCCGAACACGGACGCCGTCAGCAATGGAGAGATTAGAATCAGCATCGTCGACAACGGATCGATTGTAAACAAACGTCCACCCATCGCAACCCACCAGTCCCCTGCTCGCGACTCCTTTGCATGGTGCAATGAGGACAAAGCTGGTAGTGCGACTAGGAATGTTGGAACAAGAACCAGCGATCCAATCTCGTTGCCCAGCAGTGCGAAAAGTACCATCATCGATGCAATCAGTGGCAAACCACGTGAAAGCAATGGCCACATCGTTCGACGATCCAGAGTTGATGACCATCCAGAAACAGAAGTTCTCACATCGGTCGTGGAAAGTAGGGGGCTGACTCCTACACTCACATCGGGCTCTACTTTTGTTGAACCTCCATCCATCTCTAGCAGCGTTGTTGCACATCTCTTCAGCCTCGCATCATGAGTAGAGATGAGGAAGGCATGCCCTCGGCCACGCAAGGTCGATATGTCATTCAGTAAGACGTTTACAGAGTCGTCATCCAGTCCCTCTGAAGGTTCATCCAGAAGGCAGATTCTAGGTTCTTCACCATAGCAAGGCATCAATCCCTGCAAGACCGCCAGTCGACGCGACATTCCACCAGAAAGATGTCCTATTCTGTCATGGCTGCGATGATCCAGATTCCAATGTTTCAGTAGTTCACTTGTATCTCCCGCGACTCCAGACGCCTGAGCGGCATAATCGAGGCGTTCACTGACCAATTCATCTCCATTGAAACCTCCAGATTGCAATGTCAGGCCAAATGGTCGTGCCAAGGTTACCTTCCCCGAGTGAATGGGTAGAATCCCGGCAATTGATTCGATGAGAGTTGATTTCCCAGAACCGTTATCTCCAGTTAGAATAATGCAATTGCCAGAATCAATTTTCATATTGAAATTTTCAACAACAGTTCGGGTGCCTCTACGCACCGTCAGCGCTTCGATATGAAGTAGGGCCACACCTTCTCGAATCGCACACGTGGCTTGAGCCCTGCGGCGAAGAGGTCAAGCATCTGCACCCGCTGAGTCAATGCATGGGACTGGTTTGGTCGGAGGTCACGATTACGTACTGGTTCTATGCAGCCATTTGGCTTACTGCGGCCCTCTCACCACTGGTTCATGCTTGGGTTAAGCGAACGCCGATGGCTCTTGGAATCGGAGCTTCACTCATCCTAGCGTGGTTGGTTCAATCGATACTTGAATGGAATGTCGGATTCGATCTAATGAGGGTACTTGGGTCACTCCTCCCTGCATGGGCACTTGAATCCAGTGAAATGCATCGTTACATCACGGCCGCTTGGTTACACGCGAGCACAATCCACGTATTGGGGAATACTCTCGTCATCATTCTTGTTGGCGTTCCTCTCGAACAACGCTTAGGACGAGGTAGATTCCTTGCCATCTATCTGATTGGGGTATTGGGTGGCAATATCGGTTGGACTATGGCAAATTGGGGCAGCACAACACCCTGCATGGGAGCCTCAGGGGCGGCGTTTGGCTTGCTCGGGTGCTATCTTGCATGTTGGCCACGCGATGAGATTGAGTTTCCTTTGATTCTGATTCGAAGGTGGCCGGTTGCCTGGATTGCATTGTTCAAATTCGGCCTTGAAGTCTGGCAATATCCCACCTCAACAT
>CAZXVR010000227.1:0-1457 GCA_964644485.1 uncultured Candidatus Poseidoniales archaeon
CTTCTTTCATCCTCTCATGTGTCGCTTCGATTACTTCAGGCTGCGTGATACTGAGATTGAAAACTTGTACGGGCATGAACGTGTTTACATGCTCTTGGAGTGCCGGTTCATGGCTTCCGATGACCATATTCACTCCTGAACGCTTCCACTCTTGCGGAATCGATTTGATTTCTTCAAATTCGTATCGGCGGGGGATATGGATTTCATCACAGTCATCTTCATTCGCCGCTTGAACCGCTTTCCAATCTTCGTCGGAACGGAAATTTGCTCTTGTGAGAGTGGTTTCTCGAATATCATCCGAAGAGATCGTATCCCCTCGAATTAGACGCAACATGATTTCGCAGGCTTCCCAGAAGATTTGTCCCCTGAGTGCAGGCCAAGCAGCAACCTCTACTTCGTTGCGCGGAACGATTCCGTATGGTGCCGCCATAAACTGGAATCGACCTGCACTGAATCCAAGGTTCAGTTTGCGAGAATCTCCCCGAACTTCCTGTAATGCACAGAAATTTCCGATTCTTTCAGCGACGGCGATCGGTCCGCCATTTGCCAAGATTGACAATACTGCACTGCCCACTTCAATCCGCTTGGTTTGAGTCATGGAAAGCATGGCCAATTGGAAGAAATCAGTACACAATCCAACTTCACCTTCCCAGTGAGGAATCACAGGTTTCTTGTTTCGCTTCTGGATTTCAGTCGACAGATGTGCTTGAGCTAGCCATGCAACACCATATCCCAAATCATCTGCAACTTTGAGTTGTTCGAGATAGTTCGCATACATGGTCGTCTCATCCGGGCATGTACCAGCCGCATCAGGGGTCTGTGAAATCGAAAAGAAAACATCGAACTCCATTCACTCCCCTCCATGAATTGAATCGGCTAATTCATTCAATCGGTCCTTGATTGGGTCTGGTGTTGGGCGGCCAAGTTGCATGAATCCAGTCATGACTTGGGTCAAATGTTGTAATTCAAGGTCTTCATCTTCCATCGCTCTAGCCATTTCAGCCAAGCCCCAACGACAGACAACCTTGCCCTCAAAATCATCTTCTTGTTCAGCGATTTCCAGAGCAGCTTCGTAGTGGATAATCGCTCCATCGATGTTGGCTTCGGAGGCTTCGAGGTGGCCGAGAATGGCCAACCCATTGACCATTCCTTTCCGGTCCTCAAGTTCCTCAAGTAAATCCACACATCTGGCATGAAATTCCTTGGCCTGTTCGAATTCGTTTTCTTCACGTGCAATTTCGCCCAGATTGTAGAGTGTATTCGCTTGGCCAACCTTGTCTTCCAATGCTTCTTTCAAAGCAAGGCTTTGGGAAAAGGCCGACTTTGCAGCGGGTATGTCGCCTGTTTCTAGAGCATAGATTCCGAATTGGTTGTTGTAGGAAGAACGTAACCAATCATCTTCGCTGATAGCGACCAAATCTTCTGCTTCGGATAGGGCGGAACCATCATTGACAATT
>CAZXVR010000227.1:1467-2144 GCA_964644485.1 uncultured Candidatus Poseidoniales archaeon
AAGGCCCAAGCGAGTTGATCGTTGTCCTCAGCATCCGTCGCCAATTGTATGGCATGTGCAATCAGGGCTTCCGCTCGTTCGGGTTGATCGATTTGTAGTGCGACATCGGCAAGAGTCAATGCAACACCTGCATCCATCCCTTCATCAAATCCTCCCTTGGCCATCAAATCTAACAGGTGATGAGCCTGTTCAGGCGTTAGGGATTCACCGCGCATTCAATCACCTCAAATTGAGCGCATCCGGCCACCATCAACAGCCAAACTGACACCCCTGATGCCACCGGATTGTGGCAAACAAAGGAAGGTGATTGCAGAGGCGGTTTCTTTTGGATCGATGAGGCGTCCAATCGGGACTTGAGACATCCAAGTATCGTGAATTTCTTCCTTCCTCTTTCCTGTTTTTTCCTCAATGGATGTTGCGAGTGAATCCAATCGGTCCGTATCGGTAAAACCTGGCAAGATATTGTTGATTGTGATACAAGCAGGCAATTCTCGGCTGAGTGATTTTGCCCACGATGCCATCGCCCCCCGCAGAGTGTTGGATAGTCCGATGTTGGGTATGGGTTCGCGCACCGAGGTGGAGATGATATTGACAATTCGCCCCATGCCCGCGCTTTCCATGGCAGGAACCACCATCTGGGTAATTCGATGAGCAGCGTGCAGGTGGCGCTTGAAAGG
>CAZXVR010000228.1:0-2135 GCA_964644485.1 uncultured Candidatus Poseidoniales archaeon
CGCCGCGACTTGAGGTCTCGTTATAACCTCTCCTCACGCGCTCGCGCGAAGGGTGGGGCTCAGTGCAACGAATAGCAGACTTGCCTCAAAGCGCTCTATGACCTATATCTCGGCGGAAATGAGACCCTTCAAGTTGGACCTCAGAGAGCTTCTGATAAGCGAGATTTCGAGCCTCAGAAAGCGAGGACGAGATACCTGTGGAAGCCAACACTCGACCGCCGGTTGAAACCAATTCTCCATCGACGATCCCCGTACCGGCGTGATGGATAAATGCCCGACCATCGGAGGCGGAATAATCGGAGAGGTCACCAGAGATTGAGCGACCCTTGGCAGGCGGACCTGGATATCCTTCAGCAGCGAGGACGACGGTGAGGGCGTGATCTGTTGAGAAAGTGGGCATCGAACCTGCCAGTCGACCCTCTGCAACCGCCAGTAGAAGTTCACACAAATCGCTGGAGATGAGAGGGACTGTAACCTGTGTTTCGGGGTCCCCAAATCGAACATTGTATTCAACTACGGAGGGAGCGCCTTCATCATCGATCATCAGGCCGACATACAGGCAACCTCGGTAGGGAGTTTCCTGAGCGGAGAGGTGCTTGTGCATCGGTTCTACAATCTCAGATATCGCCCTACTACGAACTGATTCAGTCGCGACTGGTGCTGGCGCGTAGGCACCCATTCCACCTGTATTCAGCCCAGCATCACCTTCGCCAACCCGTTTGTGGTCTTGGCTGCAAGGGAGGGTCACAAATCCAGATTCATCCATCATTACGAGCATGCTCGCTTCCTCTCCTGCAAGGAATTCTTCCAGCAAGACCATGCCATCTGTTTTGATTGATGCCTGAATGAATTCGAGGGCTTCGTCGCGGTCTTCGGTCACAACGACCCCCTTTCCACCGGCCAACACATCTCGCTTGACAACCCAAGGAGATCCCCAACGGTCGACTGCTTCATCCAAATCGGTTTCATCTGTGAGGTGTTGGACACCTGCCGTTGGAATGTCTAAATCAAGCATGACTTGTTTGGCGAAATCTTTGCTCCCTTCCAACATTGCACCAGCTGCATGAGGGCCAAAACTTGGGATGCCGATAGTACGCAATGCATCGGATAACCCATCGACAAGTGGGGCTTCTGGCCCGACCACAACAAGGTCTACATCGAGTGATTGAGCCAATGAAACTTGAGCATCGACATCTCCTGCGGAGACGGGGTGGTTGGTTGCAATTGCTGCCGTTCCAGCATTGCCAGGCGCTACGTGTACAGAGGCGACTGTGGGACTCTCGAGTAGACCGATGGTCAGCGCATGTTCGCGACCACCACCGCCAACGACGAGAACGGTTCGCCCCATGTGGTTGCACGAACGGTTTCGGCTCATGAAGAGTACCATCAGTAGGGGACTTCCTTCAAACCCACCCAATGGCCGAAGATGTTGGTGAGACGATGGATGATTGGCGTGAGAATCAACAACCCGAACATCGGCGGAATAAGAGCTGAATTTCCAACCAATAAATTCGGGAACAACAACAACCCCGTGATGAAGGTGCAAATGGCAAATGGAAGGGTGTCGAGCAAGGGTGCTTTTGAACTTTCAGCGCCTTCTCTTTTCTTCCCCATTCTGCGTTTGACGAAGGAGCCGGCACAATCTCCAATCATGCAACCTAGGCCCAAAAATGCGCCAACAATGAATGCAGCACCCCATTCACCACCAATCCAAAACCAATCATCAGAGGTGACCCAAGTCAAAGGATCCAGAAAAATGCCATTCTCGGTTAGATTGTCATCCCCAATTGAGTGTGTAAACATGCACAGAAACCCTGCTCCAATGATGGCTCCAATCAAACCATTCCATGTCTTACCATCTCCAAGGATTCGATGCCCATCCGATAATCGACGGCCTCCATCGATGGGCCGTGGTGTGATACCGGTTAAATCTGGTATCCATTTACCACCTAACATCGCTGCTGTATTGGCGAGGTACCCTGGCAGATAGAGCCACAGCACAAGTAGGGGCCCGCTCCACAGACTCATCGAGTCGGTAAGAGATGGCGCGATGGTGAGGGAAACACTGGGCACATGATGGGACAAAACGGGCCGGTTTAGAATTGTGCGCACGGCGGCGCATCCTTCATGACCTC
>CAZXVR010000229.1:0-2098 GCA_964644485.1 uncultured Candidatus Poseidoniales archaeon
TTGCTGGGAGCAACGGGAAGGGCACCTGTTGCGCCATTCTCGCCAATGCATTCACTCTTTCAGGCAAGTGTACCGGCCTGTTCACATCCCCACATCTGATTTCAGTGAATGAGCGTATTCGGATTGATGGTGCCCCCATCGCCGACGTTCTCTTTGAGCAGTGCTTGAAGCAAATTCAAGAAGTATCTGAAATGGAGCCTAAGATACCTCCAACATTCTATGAGGCGACATTCTTGGTTGCCATGCTTGCTTTCCGCGACCAAGGCGTTGAGAGGGCCGTGATTGAGACTGGGTTGGGTGGTCGACTGGATGCGACTCGATTGGTCGATGCCGATTGCTGTATTCTGACCGAAATCTCCCTTGAACATACTGAGTTCCTCGGAGAAACACTCGCAGAGATTACCGAGGAAAAAGTCGCCATTGTTCGCCAAGGTCGCCCCTTCGTTGCTGTTTGGCCTTACGATAATTCGGCACGCAAGGTGATTGAACGCGCAGTTCGAGATCACGACAAGGCATTGTGGTGGCGCGGCGACCGCCGTGATGCGTTCAAATTCTCAGAAGCAGTGAAGGCTTTCCGACCATTGTCCAACAAGACTTGGTACGATGGATGGATGCCCTATCAAGAGGAAGCTGCCATGCTGGCCAAATCGGCGTTAGGTGCGATGGGCTCGTTCTATGCCTACGACGAAGTCGAACAAGCCGTGAGACATACAAATTGGCCGGGGAGGATGCAGTGGCTCAATGTCGACGACATCCCATTCCTTCTCGATTGCGCTCACAATCCGAGTGGCATGGCCAGGGCCTGTGACCAGATTCGTTTTCAGAAGACACGAGACATGTCGCCGATGCCAGGGGTTATCGTCGTCGGATGTACGACTCAGGATGATCTTGGGGTTTTCTTGCAACCCCTTGTCGAACTCATCGTCGAAGGACAAATTGGGCACGTCATAGTGACTCAACCCCCCGACGGACGCAAAATCGCGGTCGATTACGAAGAGCTCGCAAACGCCCTCAAAGAACAGGGAACCGACGCGACAATTTCTCCAATTCATTCTATTTCAGATGCATTTTCATTGGCCAAAGACAAAGCAACCGAGTTGGATTCAGACCTCCCTCAACCCGTACTTTGTATTGGCAGCATCTACCTCATCGGCGCGATTCTACCTCTAATCGATCCCGAAGCGGAAAGAAATTTTCAGAACACCTTCATTCCACCCGAAGGCGTTGATGGGGTTGACCCGATTGCGTGAGAAGTCTCAAACACTTGGGCCGTTAGGGTTGCGTGGGTGAACACATGAGCGCTAAGTGGGACCAGAGATTCCTCGACCTTGCTGAGCACATTTCTGCCTGGTCTAAAGATCCCTCGACTAAGGTCGGCTGCGTGGTCGTGGGTGAAGATCGTGAGATTCGCAGTACAGGATTCAACGGTTTTCCACGTGGTATCGCAGATGATTCAGAACGCCTATCTGACCGTGAGCAGAAGTATCCTCTCATCTGCCACGCTGAAGAGAATGCAATCATGCACGCAGCCCGTATCGGATTATCTCTGAAGGGCTGCACTGCCTACGTGACGTGGCCTCCTTGCACACGTTGCGCTCGCTCTCTCATTCAAGCAGGCGTCATCGAGGTCGTCTATCCAAGTGGCAGTGAAGTTCCGGAACGGTGGATGTCTGACTTTGAGATGTCAACTCAGATGTTGACCGAGGCAGGCCTCAAGATTCGGCAGGCCTGAGCAACAATTCCAATGATTCCCGAAGTGACTCGGCATCATCATCGTTGATGATGACAATATCGGCAAGTTCTGCAGTTGCTTCCAACGCTTGTCCACTATCGTCGGCGGCCACAAGTTCTGATTCTTCTTGGGCCACAAACGTCTCCCAATCGAGAGGATCCCCGTCACGACCTCGAGATTGCAGTCTGGTCCAACGAACTTCCCGGGAAGCGCGGACTTCAATCAATCGAAAATCGGGCCTTTGTCGCAACGCTTCTACTTCAGCTGGTGTCCGAATCGAGTCGATGACGAGATTCGCCGAATCTTGATGAGCATCACGCAACATCTCTGCAAGAATCCCTGGTCCATGTGCGGCCCGTAACTCAC
>CAZXVR010000230.1:0-2090 GCA_964644485.1 uncultured Candidatus Poseidoniales archaeon
CAATTACATCCACGACTGGTCAAACGCCTTTCAGATCACCACAGAGGAGTATTTGTTGTTGGGAAACCAGGATCAGGGAAGACCACATTTGCCCAAGCGATTGCCGCCTATCTTGACGAAGACATTGGTGCAATGGTCAAAACAATGGAATCGCCGCGAGACCTACAGGTGCCGCAACGAGTGACTCAATATGCCCCACTTGAAGGAAATTTAGAGAAAACCGCTGAAGTTATTTTCTTGGTTCGCCCAGATTTCGTGATTTTCGACGAAGTCCGGAGGGCACGAGATTTTGAGATATTCGCAGATGTGAGATTGGCGGGTGTGGGCCTTCTCGGAGTTACACACGCAAACAGTGCACTTGAAGCAGTTCAGCGTTTGATTGGCAAGGTCGAATTGGGGATGATTAGTCAGGTTCTCGACACAGTAATTCATATTGAAAAGGGCCAGATATCACAAGTTCTTGAACTAAAAATGGTGGTACGTGCCCCCAGCAGCATGGAATCCGACCTATCGCGTCCCGTAATTGAAGTCCGCACGTTCCCATCAAACAGAATGACTCATGAGATTTTTTCTTTCGGCGAACAAATCGTAGTCGTTCCCGTTGACGGCTCAGGTTCACAAAGTCCAGCCAAGAAGTTGGCTGCTGCAGAATTGGCACGTCAAATCCAACGGTGGACAGGGGCAAGGGTCCACCATGTTGAGATGGCATCAGATACTTCGGCCACAATTTTTGTCGACGACAGTGCAATTGGGGCCGTCGTAGGCCAAGGTGGT
Organism: uncultured Candidatus Poseidoniales archaeon; assembly: GCA_964644485.1. Taxonomy (GTDB): domain Archaea; phylum Thermoplasmatota; class Poseidoniia; order Poseidoniales; family Thalassarchaeaceae; genus MGIIb-P. Next base: position 775 of record CAZXVR010000230.1, read on the forward strand.
GCTGGCGTTAGAGGAATGGAAGAAGAATTTGGGCTGAAAATCAAAGTTAAAGGTGGAGCAGAATTACCACGGGGAACGAAGAAAATTGGTAGCACCGCCCCAGAATGGGATGTGCAAGCTGAACGTTCCAAGGGCAGCCGTTCATGGGAGCAGGGTGGCGGAAACCGTCGTGGAAAGAGGGGAAAACGCCGCAGATGAGGCCCTTAGGGCCTCGCGAAGGCTTCATGAATACCGCTCAGACCGAGACCAATCATGGGCGACGAGGCTGCGGGGAAACCCCCAGTGGTAATTCTCCGTGAAGAGACGAGTGTAACCAGTGGAACTGCAGTACAAGAGAAACTCATCGCAGCCGCCCGTGTTTTTGCAGACCTCCTCCGCCCCACATATGGTCCCCGTGGCCTAGATAAGATGCTATACAAGACAGATGGAACAACAGCGATTACCAATGATGGGGCCAAGATTGTTGCCGAATTAATGGTAAAGCACCCTGCAGCAAAAATGTTTGTCGCAATGGCCGAATCACAAGAGAATCATTGTGGAGACGGCGTCACTGGGACATTACTACTCAGTGCCGAACTCTTATTGGAAGCGAACCGCTTACTGCAGAAGGGACTGCATCCACTCACAATCATCGATGGTTACAATCGAGCCAATTTGATTGCACAAGAAACCATTTCTAACCACACCTTCCCTTGCACACCAGAAACCCTTCGAGAGGTTGCTACCACATCACTGACGGGAAAGGGTGCAGAAGGGGGCGCACACATTCTTTCTAAGATGATAGTAGAAGCATTGGATGCAGTGGAAGGAGATCCAGATTACATCACCATGCACAAGACCAACACAGGCGGCATTGGAGACAGCAATCTCCTACGCGGAATCGTTGCACGTCGCCGTATATTGCTGGACTCTCTACCTTCACAAATTGATAATGCGAAGGTCGCCACCATCAACGGAGACATCGCCCCTCGAAAGCAAATAAGAAGCGCAGAAATTGAAATCGAAGAAGCCGAACAGTTGGAAGCGTTCCTCAACGCAGAGGAATCAACACGAGATACACTTGCGGAAACTCTCCTATCTTCTGGAGCCAATGTATTCCTTTGCTCAGGATCGGTCGACAAGGGTCTTCTGCACAGATTGATGAGGTCAGGTTGCTTTGTCGCCGGCGAATTCGATGATAGTGAATTACGCAACACATCTCTTGCAACAGGTTCACGTATCATTGAACACATCGCAGACATCACTCAAGACGACATTGGATTGGCGGGTTGTTTAGTGACGGAACGGCGCACATCAACAGACCAAGTTGAAGACAT
>CAZXVR010000231.1:0-2076 GCA_964644485.1 uncultured Candidatus Poseidoniales archaeon
AGGTGTTGTTGGCCTTGTCCCTGACGGAAACATAGATTCTGAAATCCTCGTCACTGGCGTTTTCTGGTGCGAACACGGAAAGCGATTGGGTCGTTTCCACGTAAGCCCCCAGAGTGTGAGAACTAGAACCTGCCCTACTCCAATATTCAGGTAATTCTGAATCATCATATTCGAATTCAAAACGCTCGTCTCCGTTCCCCGAATTAGTCAACATGATGATGATGTTGAGGTCCTGACCTGGTTGAATTCCATATGTTTCATCCATTGGCTCAGTCAGTACAAAGCCATGAATTTGAGGAATTCTAACCTTCATTGTGTGCTCGATAGAATAGCCATCAGAGGCGGCAATATTCAAAACAATTGAATGGCCATCTTCGAACGAATGTGCGGTAGACTGATTTGCCGGAGTAACCCTAACATTCAGATCGGTGAAATTCAAGATGTTGTCCAAACCCATTTCAAATGTGGTTGTGGTATTCCACATTCCCGTTCCATTGTGGAACTCAATCAGCCAGTGGCTGCCATCAGTTCCAGGGACGTTGGCGCTGACTGTGTAACTATCATAAGACTCATGGCCTAGATAATCAACTCCCACGATGAACTCAAGGGGTTCAAAACCTCCATCAGAATCCGCTATTGCCAAGAGTTCATCCACTTCACCGTCAAAGGATGTATCACCCCCAGTGCTGTTGAGAGTGACAGTAGAAACTTCATGGTTCGCCAACCGAATGAGAGACAATGTGGTCAACGGAGATTCTTGGCCCTCGTAGATTGTTGCGCCCTGACCGCCGGAGTAACTCATCGTTAAATTTGCTTGCAGAACATCAAACTCGCAAGATGCGTCCATACTTCCCGCAAGCAGTAAAATCCTCAATACCCCTTCATCATTGACTGCTGGAGCAATCCACTTCATGCCGGCACCGACATTGAGTACGACTTCCGGTGTGCCGATTATGTCCGCATTCTCCAAATCGATTTCAGCGAGTGTATGCGTGTTCCCCGCGTTGTCTAGCCACTCTGCAGAGAGAGATAACCATCCTCCGCTAGTCAAGTCCAAGTCCAATGTAGCTCCGGTCACTACACTAGCCTCGACCAGCCCCATGGCGACTAGACTCTGTTCCTCATATGTCGCCCTGAGTATCCAATCTCCAGGCTCAACTTCAGCGCTCCAGTTGCCAAGCCAGTCACCGTCCACAATAATCCGTTCGGGAATGATATGCTCACGAACGAGCCCCTCTACAGGAATCAATTCAAGCACGATGTAGTCTGCTATTGATGCGAACTGCTCATCGTCGATATACGATAGCATACCTGAGACTTCGACGACATCTGCTGTGAGCTCTATGTCGATTGTGTTTGGATCCCCTCCAAGACCAACGGCCAAGTTTTCATCAACAAATCCTTGAATCTCAGTATGAATCTGGTGGTTCGTTCCAGCGGGCCTGAAAACCGACCAGTCCCCCATATTATTTGTTGAAACCGAAACATTATCCCCTGCTGAAGAGTTGATGTACACAGTGACATTCTCTATCCCCTCTCCTGCGTCTGACACATTGTCATCATCCAAGTCCCAGTACACATTGCCGCCCATTTCAACAAATAATGATGCAGTAATATTGGCATCAGGATTGCTTCCCGAAACCAAATCGTTTGGAGCGGCTGGCAGCGATTCAATGACATATCTAAGGAGGAAATCGCTTCTCGGATGTTCGCGCGTAGTGTTTAGTTCGAAGCTCCAACTACCTGGCGCAACGGTAGCTTGAGTCTCACCAGTGATATTTGTAGGGTCAAGATGTACCGACCCCATGCCCTCATTTGAGACCAAGTTCAGCGAAATACCCTCAAGGATATCTCCCGAGTAATCCTCATACAGGACTATATCGAAACTCGCCACTTCCCCGGTCGACATCGAGATGTCGTCCGATGCCGTGTCTGACGAGACGATGATGAGTTCGCGCAGTATCTCGCGTACGCCAGAGGAAGTCTCGAACGGGTCGATTGTGACAATCCACTCGCCTTCTGGTATGTGCGCTGTCCACCTGCCCTCGGAGTCGGTGAAGTGTGAGATCATCCAAC
>CAZXVR010000232.1:0-2040 GCA_964644485.1 uncultured Candidatus Poseidoniales archaeon
TGCTACTGCATGCACTTGGACGTAAGGAAGGTCAACAAAATCCGCCTGGCATATCAACGCCTTTGTCCATCCGTCAGTATGCTATCTCGGAATTGGGCACTGGATTCGGCGAGTCTACTCCGCTTGAAGGGCCAGATACGAAGCGCCTTTTCCTCTCGCCCTTACCTGTGCAATGTAGTGGTGCATCCTCACCCATTTCACTCGAGGGTGGCACCGTTTCACTTCCGCTTCCCAAGGATGACTGGCCCGGAACAGAATATCACCCACTATTTGCAGTTCATTGGGAACTGGTTCTGCGAATTGAAAGAGAACAAAATGGTCCACTGTTATTCGTTCACCCCCTCATCATGAAGCACGATGGGCGGCCTTGTGAAATTACAGAAATGCCCACCCAATCTGGGCGTAGTGAGATGGCGGACAGTTGATGTTCTGTCCGCTACTCGCCCACTCATGCGACGGAGTTGGCATGCGCTAATTCTCACAGTTCTGATGCTTTCATCTGGCTGTTTAGGTCTACTGGAAGGGGATGAACCTGGGACTGGGACCGAGTTTGATGATGGTGCCGACCTCGATTTGTCACTAACTGGCGACACGGAATTTGAATTCAATCAGAATGCAGTCCTATCTGGCCAATGTAATTGCGAAGATGTGGGCGCTACAATTGTTGCATCTGCTGCCAATGGGGCGGTTCAGGGCACCGTTGCATACGTTGGATCCGACTCATTTACTGTCGATTTTGGAATTCTTCCATCGGGAACGTACAATGTGCGAGTCATGATGGCCAGTGAAAGTGGAACGACTGAAACGGTCATGACTACTGTTACGATTGCATCAGCTCCCGAAGACCCCGTTTCAATCTCCGCATTCCCACCTGTAATCTATGCGGAATCGGGAGATTCAGTGATTGCTAGAGCAAAGATTGTGCATTCCGCCCTGAATACATGTTCAGGCGTATGGACCGATGAAATCGAGCGCATTCAGACGGTTTCGATTTCTGGAGAATATGCATCGGCCCCATTAGGGTTCGTCGAATCTTCATTCAATGGGACCTTCAGAATTTCCTGTGGAAGCACAGAGATTACAACCGACAATGCCTCTGTATACATCTTCGTCCTGGTTGAAGAAAATCCAGATTTGGATGGGGATGGTATCCCAGATGACCAAGATCAATGCATCGAAAGCACGGTGGCCTTTGTATCCAGTCCGAGCAATGACATTGATGGCGACGGGTGCCACGATATTTCAGAAGACACCGATGATGATGGAGATGGCAGGCCTGACGCATCAGATCGTTGTCCAAGGGGCTTAATCGGCTGGAATTCAACAGACAATCAACTAGACCATGACTCGGATGGTTGTCAAGACATTTCAGAAGATGATGACGATGACGATGACACAATTCAGGATCCCTTCGACAATTGTCCACTAGGTGAACCGGGTTGGCAATCAACGGGTGCCTCCGATTACGATCGCGACGGTTGTCGGGATTCAGATGATGATCAGGATGACGATAATGATGGGACTCCTGACACACTGGACTCATGTCCAAATGGTGTCATCGGATGGATACAGACCAATGAGAGCGACTACGACATGGATGGTTGCCGAGATATGGATGAAGATGGGGACGATGATTCAGACGGAGTCATCGACTTTGATGATCAATGCTCACGTACCCAGTTGGGTGCGACAGTCAACATCTACGGATGCGCAGCATACGAATGGGATGATGATGGCGATGGTGTGATGGACGACACCGATCAATGTTCAGGAACACCAACGGGTCTCGATGTGAATGAAGTGGGATGCGCTGACTTAGATGGTGACGGAATTTTCGCCAATGTCGACCAGTGTCCCGATTCAGAGGCTCGATGGACCTCAAACGTCGATGGTTGCACGGTATTGCAATTACCAGTCTCATGGAACTCCGGCCCCTATACCACCGAACGTTTTGGCATTGCAGGAGATTTCACAATACAAACCAAATCTGGGAACTGGGTCATGTCGCGAGACTGGGATGGTGAGAGTACATATCTATTC
>CAZXVR010000233.1:0-2037 GCA_964644485.1 uncultured Candidatus Poseidoniales archaeon
GAAGCGGGCGCGGCAGGATTCGAACCCACGGAACCCGGCTTAGGAGGCCGGTGCAATATCCAGCTATGCGACGCGCCCACACATTCCTCTTGTCCGACATTGAAGGAGGTTGCGGCAGCGTCGAGCGTCACCCTGATGACCTAATACCGACTCACCTGCCTTGTTACGATGGCAAGAGACGACGGTGGTGTGATTCTTCCTCGGCCCTACGGCGAAGCCTTTGACGATGACGATGGCCTAGAGGATTTGATTGCCAATCGCCTTAATCGCATGGAGAAAGGGCGCAGGTTTTGGGGCCGGTTGGCAGATACGTGGCCATACACATTCGTTCGCAACATGATACCGATTCTAGCAATTTTCACGTCCGTTGCAGTGATGGCCCTTCCTGAGGCAATCGATCCTTCGATTGCGGCCTATGTATCCGCTTCAATCATTCTTTTTTTCATCGGCCCCTCAGTCATCTCAAGCAACTTTTCTCTTTGGGTGGGTTTGGATCGCCTGGGCGCCAGAGGGCGAACGCGGGATGAGCAAGATAGCAGCATCGAACGTATTCTGAACACCCTCACTGAATCACGCTTGCACGAGCACATGCGCTTTAGCAATCTCTTGGCTTTCTCATTCCTCCTCTGGTTATCCGATCGATTTCCGCCCGGGGATGAAACTCGAGGTCTGCTGTTGGTTGGTAGTATTCTTGCTGCCAGCATCGCGGTCGTCCACTCAATCTTGGTAGAGCGACGCACCCCCAGTCATTCAGAAGATCTACCTTTCCTAGTTCACCATGCCCCGAGTCAGCACAAGAGTACTCTACAGGATCCTTTGACAGAAATTCTCACAGCCCACCTCGATCCCGAAAGTGCCAGTCGATTTTCTCGGTGGAGAAAAAGTCTTGTTGGGAATTTCAATCACAACAAGAATCCAAACCAATCTATTGAACACGTCCTTCATCTGGTACATTTACACGGACAAAACATGCTATCACACCATCAATTGGTCGAAGAATTTGGAAAGTTAGTCGGTCCAAAAAAAATCGATTCGCATCTTCTGGATAACCCCCATCTCGATTTACCCACCCTTTCGCGATTGATGGGTCACACCCGTGCTTGGCAAAGCGATTTGTTTCGTCAAATGGACCGTCTACAATTCGGCCTTATGGTTCACAACGAGTCGATTGCCGGCCATTCTTGGCGCTTAGATGCGAGTCTACCCCTTCGATGCGGTGAATCTCGTGGAGATTTGTTCGTAATGGTCAACAATCTAGGCACAACATCAACTCCAATTGAACTTGAAGTTCACGTGCCTGATGGGCAACCATCGCGTCAGAGATTCAGGTTAACACCGACTCCGATGACGCCACCAGATCACCCTTTGCCCATGTGGTCAAATGACGAAGAAGACGTGGTTACTTGGCTCAGTAATTTGGTCGGAGCCGCACACGTACTCTGGCTTGGAGTTGCTTGGGCAGATCACATCGAAGGCCGTAGGCCGGTACGCATTACCATCAGACATGTGGACGGTCAGACCATCAGTTCAGACACGCTCTGGACCCATGTTCACCCCCGCTCAAGTGGGGGCGAATCTCTTCGACGCCGCATGGGCGTTGCTCGAACGGTAGCCAGGCGTTGGCAAAATCAAGCATTAACACACACGGACCGTTCCAAGTTTATCGCACCGTAGGTGCGAGACGGTTTTGGGATGCATTCTATGGGGTGCGTTTATGATGCCCCCTCAGTTGGACGAGACTGTCCGGTGAAATCATGCAGGCGTGGGATGTAGTCGTCGTTGGTGGAAGTATTGCATCCTTACGGGCTGCAATCGCAGCATCCGATGAAGGTGCAACAGTTACTGTCCTCACCCCATCGTCCTCTTCCGCATTCGTCGATGACACCACGAGTTGCGGCTTGGCAACATCTTCCGGAGAAACCAATCCATCTGAACATGCAGCAGATACTCGCCGGGTCGGCGCCGATTTGTGTGAGACGGATGTTGTCGCATCATCGACGAATTCCGCAGTAGCCCATTTGGCTGAATTGGAGCGTT
>CAZXVR010000234.1:0-2013 GCA_964644485.1 uncultured Candidatus Poseidoniales archaeon
TTCAGCAGTAATTCCCATCGCACAGAATACCACAATGAACTCTTCATCTGAATCGGTCAGTTTGGCCTGACGGGCAATCTGCAATGCAATATCGTTGTGAGGTAGTCCAGATGCACTGAAAATGGGCAACTTCTGTCCACGAACGAGCGTTGTGCAGCAATCGATTGCACTGATTCCAGTTTGGATGAAATCGTGAGGTGATTGTCGGCTGTATGGGTTAATTGCAGCACCGATGATGTCTGCTTCACCTTCTGCAACAATGGCTGGGCCACCGTCACGTGGGCGACCTGCACCATCTAGAATTCGACCGATGAGATCCTTACTCACGGGGAGCTTGAACACATCGCCCATGAACTTGACACCGGTACCCAAATCGACACCAGCGGTGCCTTCGAAAACCTGCACGACAACCATGTCGTCGCTTGTATCGAGAACTTGTCCATTCTTCATGCTGCCATCGGTGAGGCGCAATTGCACGATTTCACCATATGCTACAGGTTCTGTCTTCTCAAGGAAAACAAGAGGTCCCTTGACGTCTGTAATTGTTCGATATTCCTTTCCACTCATTCAAATCCCTCCTCAGTTTTCCTCCGCCGCAGCGGCAATTTGTTTGTTCATCTCATCGACCAAACCGTCGACCCGATCCAGATATCCAGACTCAAATCGGTCACGCATTAGGTTGGTTCGGGCGGGGACGTTGACAACGTCCTCCAACAGTCCACCGGCTGCAAGTGCCTTCTTCGCTGAATCCTGGAATGTCAGGATGGCCTTGGCCATCTTGTATTGTTGCTCTAGACCCGTGTATGCATCCACATCGTGGAATCCGTTTTGCTGTAGGAAGAACTCACGAATCATACGTGCGACCTCAAGCGTCAACTGCTGGTCAACAGGCAATGCATCCGAACCGACCAACTGCACAATTTCTTGCAATTCAGCCTCAACTTGGAGTAGACTGCTAATCTCTGTTCGAATTTCAGGGAAATCGGTTGCAATATTGTCACGGAACCACTGATCAAGACTCTGTGGATACAGCGAGTAAGAACTCAGCCAATTGATTGCAGGGAAGTGGCGCTGTCGAGCCAAACCTGCATCCAATCCCCAAAACACCTTGACGATTCGGAGTGTACCTTGTGATACAGGCTCGCTGATGTCACCACCGGGTGGAGACACAGCACCAATTACAGTCACTGAGCCATCTTCACCCTCAAGGGTCTCAACACGGCCAGCACGCTCGTAGAATTCAGCCAATCGACTGGACAAATATGCCGGATATCCTTCTTCACCTGGCATCTCTTCTAAACGGCTGCTAATCTCACGCATTGCTTCGGCCCATCGACTGGTCGAATCGGCCATCAATGCCACGTCATAACCCATGTCACGGAAATATTCTGCAATGGTGATTCCCGTATACACAGATGCTTCACGAGCGGCCACAGGCATGTTCGATGTGTTTGCAATCATCACTGTTCGATTCATCAATGGTTTGCCCGTGTTTGGATCGATTAGGTGAGGGAACTCGTCCAACACTTCCGTCATTTCGTTACCGCGCTCCCCGCAACCGATGTAGACCACAATCTGAGCGTCAGAATACTTGGCCAGAGATTGTTGTGTGACTGTCTTTCCGGATCCGAATGGACCGGGGATTCCTGCTGCACCACCCTTGGCGAGTGGGAACAAGAAATCGAGGATGCGCATACCGGTGACGAGCGGTGTGTCTGGCGCATACTTCTGATGGTAAGGGCGAGGTGTTCGGACCGGCCACTTTTGCATCATCTGAATTTCAGTACCGTCTTCTAGAGTGCAGACCGTTTGAGTGACATTGAACGACCCGCTTTCAATACTAGCGACTTTACCGCTGTGGTTTGGAGGTAGCATGACTTTGTGAACGATGGTTTCGGTCTCTTGAACCGTCCCAATCACTGCACCAGGAGCAACTTCGTCGCCGACTGAAACAGTCGCTTCAAAGTCCCAGACCTTCTCAAGGTCGAGCCCATCGGCATCGACACCACGTTC
>CAZXVR010000235.1:0-1977 GCA_964644485.1 uncultured Candidatus Poseidoniales archaeon
CCTGTTCGACGATGAATGCGGTTGTCCCACCGTGCTTTTTCCCACCATAATCTGGGTGATCAACATCTTTGGCGAAGAGTACGTAAATGTCTGCACAGACACCGTTTGTCACCCACATCTTCTCTCCCGTCAATAGGTAATGTGTCCCATCATCAGACAACTTTGCCTTGCACGACATGGCGGCTGCATCAGTGCCCGCTCCAGCTTCCGAAAGAGAATACGCGCCGACTTTGTCGGCTGCAAGCATCGGGAGATACTTCGCTTTCTGTTCATCTGTCCCATGAATGACGATGGTCTTGGCACAAAGTCCGACATGAACACAGAAAAACACGGCAAATGAAGGGTCAATTCGTGCCAATTCTTCAACGATAATTGCCTCCGTCACATCATCGAGTGGCACCCCTCCATATTCTTCGGGAATGGTGCACGATTGCAACCCGTATTCGATGAACTGCGCCCACTCTTCAACTGGAGGTTGTTGCTCCTTGTCCCTGGCCAAACAGGTCGGTGCCAGAACTTCTTCCGCGAAGTCTCTGACCATTTCTCGAATCATGCCCTGTTCTTCCGTCTCTTGGAATTGCATGGTGGTGCCTCGCTTGTGCCACCGGCCCCTTGTTGATAATCAATGCGTGAAAGCCACCCGTCCTACGGACGGGATTCTAAAATTTCAAAGCGATTTATTGAAATATGTCGTGATGCCGCCGCGGCAATGAGGGGAGAGCAATGGCCGAGGATTATCTTGAATTCAGCATCCTATCGGATCGGAAATATACACGCAACCATTTGTGGATGCAAATTGTCGACAAAGAAGAGGGTACGTGGAAAATTGGTGTATCGGACTGTTTAATCCAAGAAATGGGTGATATTCTCCGTGTAACTCTCGCCGTTCTGCCCAGTGATGCACTGGTAGACAATGCCGCGGCAGACGACGAATTCGACTTCGCTGATGTGGCCGAGGAGTTCAGTGAAGGCGACATTCTGTTTTCAGTCCGAGCATCCGAGGACAGGGAAACCTTCCACTCACCCTGTGCAGGCAAGGTATTGGAAGTGAACAACGAATTAGAAGCGACACCAGAATTGGTCACAGAGGATACGTATTCAGAGGGTTGGATCCTTCTCATCGATCCGCATGATTTTGATGAAGACCAACTCCTCACTGCGGACGAGTACATCGAATCTCTGAGTGAGTAAGATTAGGGCCAACCGGTATCCGGCCAAAGTTCTGGATCCGTTGCAACCCAATCCAATACTTCGATTAGAGCCAACACTTCATCAGAATTGACTAGATCCTGCTCAATTTGAATCCTGTACAACCATTCTTTGAGTCGACCCAATCTTCGTCCGGACGGCAATTCAGTGGCTGCGGCAAGAACATGACCATCAATTAGAGGTCGACTTCCGGCTTTGAGAGGGGCAAGTTTGGCCAATTCCTGCTGCACAGATTCTGCAGCTTTGGGATTCAATACGGCTTCGATTGCGAGGTGTGCATCGATTAGATCGCCAACACTAGCTCTGTAGCGACGATACTCTGGCAAATCGCAAGGCAGACGATTGAGAAGGCGATGCAATTCCATCACTTTATTTCTATCATGATTAGACAATGTGAGTGCGCGTAAATCATGCTCCAAACGCCTCCACCTCTCATTCGGAATTTCTGATGCAAGCAAGGCCAATCGACAGGCAAAAACATCCGCTTCTGGAGCATCAAGAAGATGTTGAAGGGAAATGTCTGCGTCCCAACCTGGCAGTATTCTGCTGAGCATCCCATCTGCCCGCATTCGTCCAAGGACCTCAGCGGCATTTCTCCCAGACAATATCCGTTTGAATTCCGCCCAAATCCGCTCCTCGCTCACATTCTCAAGCATAGGCCCACAACGAATCAGGGCCTTTGATAGTGGAGCATCGGGCTTCCACACTCCTCGTTTCCCTTGATCCATGAATCTGTAGGCACGCATCAGTCGCAAACCGTCCTCTCCA
>CAZXVR010000236.1:0-1973 GCA_964644485.1 uncultured Candidatus Poseidoniales archaeon
TGAGGGCTTCTTCATCCAATTCTTCGACCGGAGTATGTATGTCAAAGCCATAGTGTAGGAATGTCTGTCTCATCAACGACTTGTACCACCCAGACATCATTGATCTGCGGAAGGGGTAGACGCAGCCATCGTCTATGGTTGCTCGTTCATCAATACACAAATCATGACTGAACCGTCTTTGGACACCCAAGCCCTGGCAATCGGGACAGGCTCCCAGTGGATTGTTGAATGAAAAGATTCGTGGCGACATTTCGGGTAGGAATGCGCCGTGGGTAGGGCATGCGAATTCTTCCGAATATGGAGTTACGGTTCCAGATTTGGTGGTGTTTGCTTTCGATCCTTCCGTGAGTTTCACATTGGATTTTGGTGCCTCAAAGGATTCGATTGCGAGGCTGCCACCCCCTAAATTTAGAGCTGATTCAATGGATTCTGTCAATCGTTGCCGATTGGCGCGGGAGAGGCGCATTCGATCGATACGTACATCGATGTCATGTCGTAGATTTTTCTCAAGTGTTGGGGGGTTCTCAAACTCAACCTCTCTACCATTGACACGGCCGAAGAGATAGCCTTGTTCCGCCAAGGAACTAAACAAATCTGCATGTGTTCCTTTGCGGTCACGAATGACGGGGGTCCAGACAATAACGCCGTGGCCTTCGTAATGCCATACAACGTCATCAACAATTTCCTGCACGGTCCTACGAGCAACCTCAATCCCACACTCAGGGCAGTGTGGTTGCCCGATTCTTGCCCACAATAAACGAAGATAATCCATGATCTCTGTCACAGTTGAAACTGTTGAGCGTGGGTTGTGACTACCCTGTTTCTGATCAATACTGATTGCGGGAGAAAGCCCTTCGATGCTGTCACAATCTGGCTTCTTCATCTGCCCTAGGAATTGTCTAGCATACGAGCTCAAACTCTCGACATATCGACGTTGGCCCTCTGCATACAATGTATCGAAGGCGAGGCTGGATTTGCCCGATCCAGAAACCCCTGACACGACAACGAATTGGCCACGGGGGATTTCGACGTCGATATTCTGTAAATTGTGTGTGCGCGCACCGCGTACAACAATCCACTCTTCATCATCGGACATACTCTGTCGTTGGCGCGCTTGTTCTTGAACTCATTCTAAAGAAGCCATAGGGCCTCAATGATATCGTCCGCGTTTGCACTCGTATCTGGTGGAAGTAATGTAACACCATTGTGGGCAACCATGGAGTGGATATTCCCGCTACCTTGGTGGGTGTGGGTCGTCGCGACGAGTTGGTCGTTTTCAGAAGTAATCCGGATTCTACGCAAACAGACCTTGCCTGGGGCGCCCTTGACTGCATCTTTCAGTCGAACTCGTACTTTGTTACCCAGTGGGGTTTCAGGTGCCAACCAAGGCGCAACGATCATTGTAAAAACCAAGTGACTGCTCACTGGATTTCCGGGAAGTCCAAAGAGTGGTGTGCCTTTCCAGGTGCCGAATAATGGTGGTCCGCCCGGCCTCATCGCAACCTTCCAAAAATGGATGTCGCCTTCTTCTTCCATGAGTTTTCGAACATAATCGAATTCCCCCATACTGACGCCCCCACTTGTCAAAATAACATCACATTCCACTGAGTCAAGAGTGGTTCTGAGTGCATCCAATGAATCAACTACGACGTCTTTGAGAATGGGTGTGCAACCAATTTTCTCAAGGAGGGCGCACAATCCATATGAGTTTGATTCGTAGATGGAGCCGGTTTTCAGTTCCTCTCCAGGGGTGGTCAATTCATCCCCTGTGCTGATGACTGCGACTCGTGGTTTGACTCGCACGGGAATGGTGGCATATCCCATCGTGGCTGCTAGGGAAATTGCCGCGGGTGTCATTATCTGTCCGGCTCGCAGTGCAACGTTTCCTTTGGTCAAATTCTCACCCTGACGGCGGATGAAATTGGTGTGGGCTTTACCGTTCAATCCATCTTCGATGCGGATGATGGCGTCGG
>CAZXVR010000237.1:0-1956 GCA_964644485.1 uncultured Candidatus Poseidoniales archaeon
ACAAAGAGGCGCCCCCGATAACAAAGATATCAATCGACTCTTTCCAGGGAAGAAACGAGGTAACCAATCTCAGAGGATTGCATACGCGTTGTTCCAATCTGTAGTCAAGCGCGCCGATTACCTGATCGATTTACACTCAGCACCTCATTCAAGAACAAACCTCCCCCATGTTCGTGCGAACTTTGACCGCAAGGAGTGTATGGAGTTGGCTCGCGCCTTTGGGACGCAAATTATCTTGCATTCCAAGGGACCAAAGGGGTCGCTCCGAAGAACTGCAACCAGTGATGGGACGCCCACCATTTTGTTGGAAGCAGGCACCGCTCATCGATTTGAAATGGATGCGGTTCACGCCGGAATTGAAGGTGTTCTCAACGTCATGGGATACCTCGGCATGATTGAGAGAGAGGCTCGATTGCCAGCTGTTCGGTTACTCGTTCGACGTTCAAAGTGGGCAAGGGCCGAGGCAGGTGGACTTCTCTACAGTCTCGTCAATGCCGGTGACCATGTCAAGAAGGGGCAGGAGATTGCACTTGTGACCGATCCACTCGGAGAACAAACCCACAGTATCGAAAGTCCGAGAACAGGGGTCATCGTTGGATTGGCACTAAACCCATTGATTCGTGCAGGTGATCCAATCGCCAACATTGTCCTTTGTTCTGAAGGGAAATGGAAGCGAGCCCAGAGTGAATTGGATGCGGACGACCCCGAAGAAGAATCTGTGGACGATGAGGAATCCCTCGACGACGCTTGAGACATGATGAATCGGGGCTGCGCCCCTTAGGGCGCACCGAACACTCAAGAACTCCACTTCAACGCTGGGACCTCCATGACCGAGGAGAATGTTGTCGTCGATGACAAGACCTTCTGGTGGTCGAACTGGATTCGTGTTGAGAATCTGGAACTCATCTTCTCTTTGGTTTCGATTGGTATTGTGATTTTCGTCATCCAAGAGGATTTGGTCAATACAAATCCAACCTTGTTCTGGATTTTGGCAATCCTTGACCTCGCATTGGTTGGATTCTTTGTCGCTGAACTCGCAAAGGACCTATCCTTGACCGAAGATCGATCCGAGTGGTGGCGGGCTCAGAGTTGGGGTATGCTCGGTTTGACACCGGTGATATTGGCCGCTTTTCCACAGATTGGTGTCGTCGTTCTATTGAGAATGGTTCATTTGACCAAAGTGTATTCACTGGCGACAAATCTCCTCGGTTTACAAGAAACGAGTGAGGAATCACCTGTTCAACGCCAAATTCAGCACCTCATCTTCGTCGTCACCGCAATCGGATTTGCTGGAGGTTTCATCGCCTATCTATTCGAGCAGCACGCATCGGCGGCAGTGTGTGGAGACACGTGCATCGATACGTTACCAGAAGCCATGTGGTGGGCGATTACGACGGCGACCACAGTTGGTTACGGAGACTATGCACCAGTCACCAACGGCGGAAGGGCTGTCGCGATTTTTCTCATGTTCACAGGTATTGCCCTGTATGGATTGTTGACTGCAACACTCTCGCAACTGATCTGGGCAAAGGGCCGGAAAGGCAGAAACGGTGGTGACCAATCCTCAGCAGATACAAACGAGATGATTGAACGCTTGGAACGGCTCGCAGATATGCGAAGGGATGGCTGGCTTACCGCGACCGAATTTCATGATGCCAAGGCCAGTGTATTGACTGGAAAAATGCCGGGTGGAAATAAAGCCCGTGACATTGAATCAAGATCCCCAATTCCACGAGACGAGAGGAAGGAAAGGAGAGCTGCAGCACGTGCAGGTTTCCTTGCAGAGGAAGAGTAGTCTTCTTATCACCCACGGCTTCGACCCTGCATGGACCCCGTGACATTTGGTGTACTCACCGCCTCGGACAGGGCTTCATCCGGCGACTACGAGGATTTGTCTGGCCCGGCCATTGAAGAATTCCTTTCCTTGGCCATTTCCAATCCCTTCACCATTGAGAG
>CAZXVR010000238.1:0-1930 GCA_964644485.1 uncultured Candidatus Poseidoniales archaeon
TGACTCGTGATGAATTCGATGCTCTACCTGCTCGAGAATTGCAGAAGATGATTGGCGACCCTGTTCTCATCAAATTCGTCTTTGAAGATCGGAATTACAGCCTCGAGCAACTCGTGGCAGTTGTCAAACGGGTCAAGATGTGGGGGCGCAAGTAGCGGAGGTGAGGATATATGTGGACACGAAAGGCAGCATTGTTACTCACATCTGGCATCTCTCTCGTCCTGATTGGGATGATGATTGCAAACTTCCAATTGATGATTCTAGGTCTGATGTTCATCGCCTTCTTGGCCATCAACTCATGGGTCGTCGGTCACGGGGAACTAGAGGTTGTACGAACGTTATCTGCGGACAATCTGTACAAAGGCGATGATTTGTACGTCGAATTGGCAATCACCAACAGTTCGTTCCGACGTACACAACAACTTGAGGTGTTTGACAACGTTCCTCACGAAATGAAACTCCGCAGCGGCCTCAACTACATGCGCGTCAACTTAGGCCCTGGGGAAACAACCCGAATTCGCTATGTTCTACGATGTCCATTGCGTGGACACTACTCATTCGGCCCAGTATCAATTCGCTATCGAAACACATTCAATCTCTACAGTCAGGAGATGTACATCGATCACCGCTCCGGGCTCATCGTTTTCCCACAGGTCCGCGAGATTGAAGAAGCGATGATCCGAAGCAGAACACCCAAGATGTATACCGGTGCAATGACGCTCCGTACCCCTGGCCCCGGTTCTGAATTCTATTCTCTGCGAGAGTATGTCCCTGGTGACCCATTCAAGATTATCAATTGGAAAGCCTTTGCTCGAACGGGGGTTATGATGGTCAACGAAAAATGTAGAGATGCCGTTACAGACGTATTCATTCTTCTCGATTCAAGAGACATCAGTCGCATTGGAACCGTTTTGAAAAATCCACTTGAAATGGGAACAGTAGCCGCTGCGAGCCTCGCTTCTTACTTCATCAAGAGGCGTGATTCAGTTGCTCTAGCTGTGTATGATGACACTTTGTCTTACTTGCCTGCCGATGGCGGTGACAAGCAATATTTCAAGGTCCTATCAAGCCTTGCTGGTGTTGCTCCAAAAGGAGATATGCCACTTCAGGCAGTCACCAATTCACTCGCACCACGCTTCAGTCGAGGCAGCCCCGTTTTCGTCATTTCAAGCCTTGAGGGTGACGGCACTGTTCCACACGCGATTCGAGATTTGGCTGGCCGTGGCCATGAAGTGGTCATTCTCAGTCCCTCCAGTATCGATTACGAACGACTCGTGAGTCGCATCCCTCGAATGTCGTACGAGGTGATGAAATTGGAACGACAGAATCGATTGTCAGCGGTCGCTGGCTATGGCGCCCGAGTCATCGACTGGATGCCGGATGTTGAATTGAGCCAGGCCCTGTTGCAGGTGAAGGTGTAAGGAGGTGAATGTATGGCCGATGATGTTGCACACCAAGAGGAAGGGATAACTTCCCTACACCTGCGAATATTGCGCAAAGAATGGCGCGTTGTCTGCCTCCAACTCGTGGCCAGCCTCGCCCTCATCTGGCTATTCCTCACCATGACCAGAGTGTTTGGTCACTGTCATCCCGATTATGTGGCCACTGGATCTTGGTGTCCCGCATTGGATCACACCCTGACTCTGGACCAGATTGAAGCTGGCTTCTCAGACGGCGGTGGATTTGATGAACTCCCTCTACCTGATTGGATGACGGGCCAGGGCAACGAGGGCGATGGCAGATTCTTTGTCCCCATTTTGTTGACTATGGCCATTGCCGGCGCTTGGGTTGCTCTCAATTTCCAGCCCCCGGCTCTAAGACGCAAGATTACACTCGCCCTTCTCGGTACCATGATTCTATTCCTCGCTGGTATGTTTTTCCTCACGTGGACATTTGGTATGATTATCAATTTCGATTTGTATTTGCCATT
>CAZXVR010000239.1:0-1924 GCA_964644485.1 uncultured Candidatus Poseidoniales archaeon
GGTTGAGCCTGAAGTGCGATATGAAAAGATTTTGACATCCACACGAACAGCAGAGGTTGAGCCCATTTCGGGCAACGGAGGAGGGATGTAGATGTTCATGTGCGCGGAACTTGCGTTAGATGAACCGTCCCAAATTTTGTCGCGATATTCGCTATCCCCTCCATCACGAACCCATGATTCGGCTTCGTTCGGGCTCATTTGCGCCTGTGGGTTGTCTGAGACATCACCATGGATTGGCCCTGGGAAGAATGAGAAGATACCCAGAATTACAGTCAGAGCGAGGAAGAGATAGACGTTGTTTCGAGCACTGTTGCGCTTTTTCTCAAGTGTCTCAAGACGCTCTTCACGATCTTGTCGACGTGCACGGGCGTCCTCAATCTCCGCCAGAGGGTCAAATTGTGCTGGATTGACCTCCTTTGGAGGGCCACTGGGCCCATCTACAGGAGGGCCACTAGGGCCGGCAACATCAGGGGCTCCAGAGGGGCCTTCGACAGGCGGACCGGCGGGTCCGGCGACGGGCTGCATGAATCCTCGACTACACGACGCCACTTCAAAGCCTCGCTTCTCGCACGCGCGCGAGCGGGCATACGGGCGGGCGCGCGGTCACGCGGTTTTTATCCGTAGGACTCAAAACGGAAGTGGTTCCGCGGGGGTCCGATGACCCTACGCGTCGCCATCCTGTCCCGCGGCCCCCGACTGTACTCTACACGACGTCTAGTAGAGGAGGCAAATGCCCTGGGCTGCTCTGTCGATGTATTGGATCCAACGAAGTTGTCTGTCAACGTTGGAAATGATGGTCGACGCATCCTGCATGAAGGTTGGAATGTCGAAGTAGATGCCGTTGTTCCAAGAATCGGGTATTCAATTACCGATCACGGTGTTGCGATTGTTCGTCAATTTGAACTCATGGGGACATATGTTGCAAACACCGGTGATGGTATCAAGAACAGTCGCCATAAGCTACACGCTGCACAAGTTCTCTCCTCAAATCACATCCCAGTTCCAACAGCAGTGTTGGTTCGTGACTGGCGAGATGTGGATCGGGCCATTCGTCAAGTTGGAGGGGTGCCTTGTATCATCAAACAACTCGAAGGTACACAAGGTGGTGGTGTGTTCTTGGCACACACAGAGCGTGAAGCAAGTGAAATCGCATGGAAAGTGTTAGCAGATAATCCAGAAGGTGTGTTGGTTCAAGAATACATTCGAGAAAGCCATGGGCGCGATGTGAGAGTACTCGTGGTTGGAGGAAAGGTCGTTGCGGCAATGCGTCGACGTGCGCATGGTCGTGAATTCCGTTCAAATTTCCATCTAGGGGGTAGCGTTGAAAGTATTGATTTGCCTGATGATTATGCGCGAATCGCGTGCAAAGCGGCTCGTCTTCTCGGATTGGATATCGCCGGTGTGGATTTACTTGAGTCGGCCCGAGGACCATTGCTTCTAGAAGTCAATTCGAGTCCGGGTTTGGAGGGAATCGAGAAAGCGAGTGGAATCAATGTCGCAGGACATATTATGGCTCATGTAGTCGAGTCGCACGCCTTTACACCCATCGACCTAAACCAATTGCTTTCCAACAAAGAGGGGCACGGTACACTCTCTCTGAAAGTACGACGCTATCCTGAACTTGTGGGACGTCGATTGGGCGATTTGATGACATTTGATGATGATGGAACGATCGCTGCGATAGGAAGAGCCGGGGCCCACATTTGGAATCCCTCTGAAGATCTAGTTCTACGAGAAGCCGACGAGCTCATCTTTTACGGTGCGCTCGATATCTTGCATCAGCGAATTCGTCCATTGATTAAACAAACGATTGATGCACGATTCACCTCACCTGCGAAACAGCAGCCATGGGACATGGCAGATACTGTGGATAATGAAGCAGCCTGGGCAGCCAGGACACCCGAATTTCATTGGCGATATCGTC
>CAZXVR010000240.1:0-1917 GCA_964644485.1 uncultured Candidatus Poseidoniales archaeon
CTGAGAGATATTTCCATGGTACCGCTTTTTGAATCATCTGATTCCCATATTGGGCGGCTGACATGACATGACGCAATGCCTCTTTGTACCGATGCCTGTTCAGGCTCTGAGTTAGTTGAACATAGATTTGTTCAAGACGATCACATTCATCTGTGCATTGATCAAGATCATCGAATGCTAAGAGAGGGTTTTCGCCACCCAACTTATTGCCCAAACTCATGACTCTATTGACGTAATTTCCATATGTTCCATTCAATTCTGAATTAATTTTCTCGACAAAATCGGGCCAATTGAAGTCAGTGTCATGGTTTTCTGGCATATTGATGCTCAGATAATACCGTAGTGTATCTGGATCGAACCTGTCTAGGAAGGACGGGAGCCATACGGCATGCTTGCGACTCTTGCTGAATTGACCTCCGGCCAACATCAGATACTCCATAGCTGGGACATTTGTCTCTAGAGCAAGATCACCTGGTCCAGGCAATGATACTGGGTCAGCATCACCCAAGCCATTGTTTGCATGATTTAATCCCATAATTAATGCGGGCCAAATGACAGTATGAAACGGGATGTTATCCTTGCCAAGGAAGTACAAATGTCGGGGGGAAACTCCATCCTCAGAGACGCACCACCACTTACGCCAATCAGTGTCATTTGCATATCGTTGTGCCCAAATTCGCGCACATGAATAATATCCCTGTACGGCCTCAAACCATACATATACGCATTTTCCATCCCATTCACCTCCATCCAATGGAAGTGGGATACCCCAATCCAAATCACGTGTAACAGCACGAGGACGCAATCCCATATCCAGCCATTGTTTTGTCATCGCACGAACATTCGCTTTCCAAAATGGATTTCGATCAGCGGCATGTTTCTCCAACATCCCTTGGAATCGATCCAATCGATAGAAAAAGTGGTCAGTATCACGAATTTCTATCTCAGCATCAGGATTCATTTTTGAACGAGGGTTTTGCAATTCATGCGACTCATATGTCGTTCCGCATTCATCACATTGATCACCTCTAGCTCCATCTTCTCCACAGTTCGGACATTCACCCTCGATATATCGGTCGGGAAGGAATCTGCCACCACCATCATCACGAATTTCGTAGTACTGCTGCATTGTTTTTTGTTCAAATAGTCCTGCAGACAACAATGAATTGAAATTTTCTTGAACATACCGTTTGTGTTCTGGGTCACTTGTTCGATTGAAAAGAGAACCCCCATATTCTACCCCCCTGTGGTCAATGTTGGGTTCCCACGTGCATCCTAAATCGAGTAATGCCTGTGTGTTGATTGCATGGTACCTATCAACAATCTCCTGTGGTGGAACGCCCTCAGATTCAGCAGTGACTGTGATGGGGGTACCGTGTTCATCAGAACCAGAGACCATGAGTACCCGATTACCCAATGCTCGCTCATATCGAGCATGGATATCAGGTGGTAAGTAACATCCAGCTACATGGCCAAGATGTAGGGGCCCGTTGGCATAGGGCCATGCGACACAAATGAGTACATGTTCACCCGCCATCAAGACACCTCATCATCTGACAGCTTCGCCTCATCTCCATTGTTCATACCATATTTTTCCTTCGCAAATTCACGCAAATCTTCAGCAGTAGTACCTTCTTCGATACCTTCAATATCAGCTTCATCAACAATTTCAACGCCGAGTAATGTTTCAATAATATCTTCCATTGAAAGCAAACCGTGTGTGGATCCAAATTCATCTTTGATAACCATGATTTGTTCTCTACGTTCGAGTAGCATGTCTAGTGCCACATCTACAGATTCAGAAGGATCGCATAGAGTCACCGGGCGCATTAAATCTGACATAAGAACATCATCCTCATCTGCTGCAGCCTTCCGAAGAATATCACTGCGTAACACGATTCCGCGAATATCATCGAC
>CAZXVR010000241.1:0-1912 GCA_964644485.1 uncultured Candidatus Poseidoniales archaeon
GACCCATCGTCCTATTTGCCCGATGGATTTGGGCCGGTGAATGTCATCTTAAGATTCCAAGAGAATTTACCTCACGAAGGTTGTGAACAGCTACAGGAATACCAATTGGCATTGCAAGGTGCATGGGATCCCTGTGTGACCATACAAGGAAGCGATCATTACCGCCGCGTGATGAATTACAATGTGGACGGATTCTCATTGATTGGTCGCACAACCCTTGATGTTGATGACCAGATTGTCTACACCAGCGAAATAGATCCAATCACAGGTCAGAGCATTGAGAAGCCAATGGTCATCACCGGACAATTGGTCGATGAATTGGGAAGCAACCTGACAAATCGAAACATCCGTGTATCATATGAGATGCAGGGTGGTGTCCAGGGTGTAGTCTCCTGTCAACCAGGAACAACCGACATGGACGGTTACTTCGAAATTGTCTGCCCACTTGAGGACGTAATGGCCGGTCAAGCACGCGTCACAGTCGAGTACAACTCGTATGACAACAATGACCGTTACCGATACAAGAACGCCAGCATCACACGCTTGTTCCCTGTGTTCAGCAATTCGACACTATTGGTGTCGGAAGTTGGACCGTTCAAGACTGACGTGGACCGTTATGAGTACCCCAACGGCGACTCGTATCCAGTTCTCTACCTGAAGGAAAGTTACCACATCCACGCATTGCTTGAGCAAAGCAACGGCAATCCACTGGGTGGCAAGTGTCTGAACATCTACATCGACCCGGATCAAAATACACGTCCGGTGGCTACAGCGGTCACAGGCGATGAATTCGGTACAGTTGAATGGTTCAGTGGTGACAAGGATCAGAATCCGAGCCGTAAGGGTATCGAGCCCAGTGGAAACAATCTCGAAGGCTTCCGCACACTGCGTGTTGCCTACGAGCCCGACCTCGAAGTACCCGGTGGCTGTCGCAGCGAAACCAACGCCGTCGTCAACGGTTCACACATGGATGTCACAGTCCTTGTCCGAAGCCGTGTAGATATGGTTGTCAAGGTGCCATGGCACAACGCCGAGGGATACCTACCTGGTGATGACATCGAGGGCGCAGTGGCCATTTTGCGAGACCGTATCGACCTTGCAGTAGAGGATGAACCAGTGACTTTCATCTTCCAATACCTGAACAGCTCTGACGTATGGGTTACCGATGAAATTCGATACGTTCGAACAGATGAGCAAGGTGTTGCAAACTTCTCTTGGACCTATCTTGGTTCTGAAGTTCCCGGCGCACCTGATGGTGAATATGCCAAGGATGGAATGTGGCGAATCACGGCGATGTTCGAAGGCAGTGAATTGTTCAAGGAATACAGCGAGAATCGAAGTCGTACCATCCATGAAGGTGAACAACCAGAGGCTCAAGCTAGCGCTTGGGATCTCAAGGTGATGCTACCAATCATCATCGCACTGTTGTTCGCAGCCATCATTGGAGCGGTCATGTACAAGCGATACAGTGAGCGGCGCCGCGTCGAAATCCTGCGCGGTATTCTCACCGACTCTCTGTTGGCACTACAAGCGCGCAACGAGTACATACAGGTGATTTTCAACTGCTACAAGGACCTTGTTCGCTTCTTCCGCCAACATGGCTTCATGAAGAAGGTCTACGAGACCACCCGTGAATTCGAGTGGGCTGTCCGTAGTGCATTCTACATGGTCCCTGCAGAGCAATTGGATGACTTCTTGGCCATCTTTGAAGAGGCACGATATTCCGATCACAACATCGGTATTGGGCAGCGCGATCAGGCTGTGAGCACACTCAGTGCCATCACGCAGTCGATCTCAATGGCGCTTGGCGACTCAATGATTGCGCGCACGACTGAGCACGATGCGGCATTGCATGGCAACTTGACCAAGGCCGGCGAATTCGTCGACGCTGAGGGCAATGTCCAGCAGGCCG
>CAZXVR010000242.1:0-677 GCA_964644485.1 uncultured Candidatus Poseidoniales archaeon
ATCCTGCATGGGCTCGACTCCCAAGGACAACTTCGCCCAACATTTCGGCGTAATCCTCAGAGGTTGTTCCTCCTGCATTACTCTCTCCTTGATGCCAAAGAATGGCCCGTGCACCACTGGGTTGAACCGCATCAAGCGCATCGGAAATTCTGGGAAAAAGGTCGTTTGCATCAGGTACCCAACGATCTACTTTCGTGCCACCATATCCTACAGAGAGGAAACCGATGGGGACATCATATCGATTGGAGAGCAAATCTCCGAGGGCTGGCCACGGGGAGCCACCCATCCCTGTAGCTGCAGGCTGAGGGTCGTGTCCAAATCGCCATCCGCTCGGACCCCATGTGCTAACACGAGGGTCAGTGGGGGTGAGGGGGTAATCTCCGTGATTGGCTGAATTGGATTGTCCTGAAACAATGAAAACTTCACCAACACCAACCGGTTCAACCGTTAGGGTGTCAACTTGCTGACCATCGTTCATGAAACGGAATTCGAGGCGGTGCCAACCTGTAGGTACATCTAGAGTCCCGTAGAAGTTTGAACTAAGCGGGACTGCGACCTGTGTCCATTCAGAAGGGGTACCATTGTCCAATGAAGTATGTCTCCCTTCAATCAAATCAACGGCATGTATTGTGGAACCCTGAACAGGGAACGTCCCCATACTGTATTCGTTTCGCTGT
>CAZXVR010000242.1:687-1912 GCA_964644485.1 uncultured Candidatus Poseidoniales archaeon
GGTGATTCTAATTCGACCATTAATCCGGAAGGTGTTGGACCTGGATGGACCATCACTGTCAAAGTTTTGAGTTCATAATTACCACAATTTTGTGAAAATGTCCAATCTGGATTACCCGTAGAATCTGGGTTGTTTCCAATCCCTAAATCATCACCGGCTCCAGCACTACCGTAGCCCCATGCGTTGTAAGCGAACAGTGTTTCTCCAGATTCATAATCGTGAATTTGCATGCTACCGTATCCTGGAGAACCAGCAGAACTTTGTGAATCTCCAAAATCATACACTGAACCATCTGCATTGGGGATTGCATTGCCATTGGATGTCCCATAATTGGTCCCCCAGAATTCAATTACACCTGTGTCGATGTTGCTGACTCCGGTAAGATTCGGGTGATTGGATTGAATTTCAACATCGGTGAGCAATTGATTGAATACAACACCTGAGGAAAAGGTCGGAATACCAAGTTCACTAGCATCCATGGTCAAACTTGGGATGGAGACAAAGACCCAAATTCGATCTTCATTCGGTTTTTGCAATTCAAGGTGGTAGGCGACTCTATCGAAGGTGAAGTCGATGTTTGCACTGTCGTCAACAGAATAGGAAATCGTCTGCTCGTTGAACTTTCCATCTGCTGGGATATTCAACTGAAATACGGTGGTGAAGTTTGAGGATTCTGGAACATCATTTGCCACTGTTGAGCGAATGGTAAGGTCTGGTTCAACTGAGCCGCCTTCGTTCAATCCCGTCCAGGGGACGATGACCAACATGAGGGTCAACAGAAGAGCGGATACGCGTGCGCGCATATATGGGGGATAGTGGGGTTCACTATAACCGATGTTGACTCAATCATTTGCTACAGCGTTGTAAATAATGACTGGAGTAACAGGACGATCGTTTCCATCTGTAGCCACTTGAGAAATGGTAGTGACGTGTTCACAGCCTTCAGTAATTTCACCGAATACTGAATAATCACCATCAAGCCAAGCGTGATGTTCGATGTCATCTGGTATCAAGAAAAATTGTGATCCAGCGGTATGAGGAGCGCTGGTTCTAGCCATTGAAATTGTACAATTAAGATGCTGCAACCCATTGTCTGCTTCAAGGGGCACATTCCAAGATTCTTGAGGGCAATCGCTTTCGTTAACGGTGTCATTATCACCATTGCAAACACCATACCAATCAGCAGCATATCCACCGGTCCCATCATGATTTTCAAAGTCCCCAC
>CAZXVR010000243.1:0-1896 GCA_964644485.1 uncultured Candidatus Poseidoniales archaeon
CGTGCTTCAGCCTCTGGGAATCGAGCCATGAGCCCGCCGACCTGCTCCCCCTATTTAATCGGCGTGGAAATCGAGCGCCCCCGTAGGGGGCGGTGAGACCGTCATTGTCTTGGGTTGCACACACCTCCCTTGGTCCGGTCAGGATGCGACTTGAGAGATTGCCAGGAATTCACCACGATTCGGCTTGCATTGTCGTATCGGGTACTGAATCTACAGTCATCGTTGATTCTGGGACCTCTTGGTATCAAACCAATTTGGTAGAGCGTTTGCTACCTCATCTTGAAGGGCGCGCACCGGTTGAAGCGATCCTTCTTTCTCATCGTCATTTTGATTCCTGCGCTGCCGCGCCTCATTTGGCCGAACAATTTGGTTCAATGATTAGGATTCACGAAGACGCGGTCTCCCCATTGGCTGGTGGTGATCTGTTCACAACATGGGCGAGCCGATATGATTCAGACATGCCCCCAATCGATGCCGAAGGTTTCTCCGATGGTGACCAAATCGATCTTGGGGACACGACCCTTGAAGTTCTACATACACCCGGACACACGATGGATGCATGCTGTTTCCATTTGCTGGAGAAGGATGCGATCATCTGTGGAGATTTACTCCCTGCAGCAGGCCATCCATCAAGAGCAGATTTCCCGACGGGGAACTTGGTTGAAATGAAATCCAGTTTGGAGAGGCTGGTGTCCTTGTCACCGAAACTATTGGTCTGTGGCCGTGGCGATGCAATCGTCGGTTTGGAATCCTGTCTAAGGGTCCTTCAAAAGCACATTGAATCGGTTGAAATCAGAATCGAAAATGAAGGTAGATTACCGAACGGCTGGTCTAAACCAGCAGAAACATGCCATTGGCTGACTCCCGAACCGGCATGGTCGTTCGACGAATAATGGGGTGGTGAAATGGAATTACCGTGGTGGGGTTGGTGTCTATGGGGATTCCTTCTCTACTTCGGGTATTACCTTGCAAGGAGCCTGATTGAAGTCGTATCATTCAATATTCATGAATTCAAGGAAAAGAGACGTTGATTGACTCTACCAAGTTTGACTTTCGTCATCCTTCTTCTCTTTCTTGTAGTGCCGATAGCAGGGTTTGCAGATTGCGAGTCTTCGGCCTTCGCCAACCAAATCTCCTTCATCCCAAACATCGGCTAGGTTGTCGAATGCGATACTGCGGCCGCCATGACTCTTGTCAGCCCAATTGCTGCAATTCTTGATTGCGCAAGGCTTCTCACCATCTTCCAGTTCCTTACTCCTTCGCTTGCGCCCGGTATCTTCACCCGAGCCCTTCTTGGCCTTGCGTGCTTTTGCCTTGAAGCCCATGTCAATCACTCTTCGGCACTCCTACTTGACTCCGTCGATTCTCAATTTCGCTCTATGGTCGCTTCGCGATCGGGGCCGACACCAACGCTGACGATTGGGAAACCCAACAAACCCTCGATTTTCTCGACGTATGACTTTGCATTTTCTGGCAAGGCCGCAAACCCAGTTCCATCCTTGGCCGCAGCCCGTGCAATTTCCAACCATTGCTCAAGAGATAGCTCCTCGAACCCTGGAACAGTTTCGTAGACCGGTTCACACTTGGCCAACCGTCCAATGTCAGCGGGGATCTCATGGCAAGGTTCGCCATCAATCGTATACCCTACGCAGATTTTGAGCTCGGATAGACCGCCCAAGACATCGAGTTTGGTCAAAGTTACCCCGTCGAATCCATTCATTCTGTGAGCATGGCGTAAGACCGTGAGATCCAACCATCCACACCGGCGAGGTCGTCCGGTTGTCGTCCCAAATTCATGGCCGACATCCGCCATGTGTTTTCCATCGGCATCCATCATGCCCTTCCCATCATAGAGTTCGGTAGGGAAAGGACCTTCTCCCACGCGCGTAGTATATG
>CAZXVR010000244.1:0-1885 GCA_964644485.1 uncultured Candidatus Poseidoniales archaeon
GTTCAGTTGGACATTGGCCCTCGGTGGTAGTGCATTGGATCCTTTCCTTGAAGGTGATGTCCATGACGCCGCATGGTGGTCAATTGCGGGTATGCCTGCAGTTTACGGTGCATTGACTGTTCTGCCGATTGCTGCAACATGCCGCAGATTCTTCGGGACTGGAGCTGGTGCAATTGGTGCTTGGCTCATGGCACTCATGCCTGGTCACGTCAGTCACAGCACATTCGCTCTGGCTGACCACGATGCCTTCGTCATTCTGTTCATGTCTCTCGGATTCTATTTCTGGCTCTGTGCTGTCGATACAATCGGCAGTGACAAATTGCTCGAGGATTCCGATTGGAAGCCATTGCACATGATCAAGGGTATTCAGGCTTCATTCAAACAACATCCTGCTGCGATGGCACAAGCAATCCTTGCTGGTGTCTCGTTTGCGACTGTCGCTTTGGGATGGAAAGGATTCGTCTATGGTCTGGCAATCATTTGGGTTGCCTTCTTCCTACAGACAGCCCTCAACCTAGTCCGTCGAAGAGACAGCATGCCTCTGACCTCAGCCATCATCGTGATGATGTCGGTCACCTTCCTGCTTCCGTTGCCATTCTACGGTAATATGCAGTTGAACCTGATTTGGGACGCAAGCGGTTTCCAGCCGCTGTTCTACATCATCGGCTTCACCGTCATCAATGGGTGGATTGTCACTGCATTCCGTGACAAGCCTTGGTTGATGGTCATCATCATGGGTTCTGCAATCACGACCCTGCTCTTGGGTACCTTGTACATCCTTCAGTTGTTGGACATTTCGAACGGTTGGGACGTCCTCACAACGGGTGGATTCTATTTCTCAAAGAACAAGGTTTTCGGTACGATTGCTGAAGCACAGGCCCCGAGCCGAGGACAACTGTTCGCGAATTTCGGACCTCTCGTGTTCATGTTCGCACTGGGTATGGGTTTCATTGCGATGTGGCGTGGTTTCCGCACACGTAACCAGACTCACATGGTCTTGTCTGTGTGGATTCTGTTGGCCTCGTACATGGCTTGGTCTGCGGGACGATTCATGTTCAACGCAACTCCAGTGATGGCGATTATGGGTTCTGCGGCAATCGTTGGCCTTTGGCGATTCAGCGGTGTTAAGGAATATGCGAAGACTTGGAGACGCCTAGGTGTCACAGGTTCTCAAGCCCGCTTCCGTTCGACGCTACGTGCTGGTCGAAAGCATCCCGGTGTGCCTGCGATTGGCCTCGTCTTGCTCCTATTGTTCAGCCAACACGCTGTGTATGGCCTCGACTCTGGCATCCCTCGTGGCGAGGTTGCTGAGAAGCAAATCGATGACGTCATTCATGATTTGATGCCGGATGCCTTGCGCGCCGAACTCTTTGGTTGGTCGATTCTCGACAGTTCCCCCTACTCTGATTACGGAGTCAATCAGACGAGGGAAGAACAGGCCACCTGTCAAGGTGAATGTTGGTACATGGGGACATTTGGTCCCGGTTTCAATGGCCGTTCTTGGAATCAAGCCTATGATTGGCTGGAAAGTCAAGATACGGACGTTTCGTTCTCAGAACGCCCCGCCTTCGTCTCATGGTGGGATTATGGATTCCAAGCCTTGGCTCAGGGCCAGCATCCAACCGTTGCAGACAACTTCCAGTCGGGAATCCCCGCAGCTGGAAACATGTTGCTTGCCGCCGGTGAAGAAGATACGATTGCCCTGTTCATCGTCACGCTCGCAGAGGGTGATATGCGTCAGGAATTCAATGATGATGAAGGGACCGAAGATGACGACCATTTCACTCGAGCCTTCGCACAAGTGATGCAATCCCACTTCAATTCTGCAACCCAAACTGGGGCGACATGGGATGAATGGGTCTCCGTGAATTCAATGTCTGAAAGT
>CAZXVR010000245.1:0-1839 GCA_964644485.1 uncultured Candidatus Poseidoniales archaeon
CGGTTGACGTTGCCTGCAACCATGACCGCGCCAGGGGCCATGAACAACCATCCGATGAAGAAGGCAATGAGAACGCCGGTCTTCAACCCCCCTGGATCGGCTCTGAACTCTGCCCAACAGCCGTAGTGTCGAGCAACGAACTTGTGTGCCAACTCATGAATGATGAAGGCTGGACCAAATGCAATTGTCGCCAGTATGAACATGAATGGAATAGAAATCGCTAGGGAGGGGCCTCCACCGAGCATCCCACCTATAATCCCACCATGGAACATGAAAGAGAGACCCAGTGAAAAGGCTGCAAGCGAGATTGTAAGATCCTTGATTTCAGTTTTTGAGAAATGCCAGAATGAGCCGGTGTGCAGTGTAGGTGCTGGACTGAAGGCCTGAGTGAATCCGCGGCTGAAAGGGCTGAATTGGACCTGTACAACCCGCGGGCCCGCGTGTGCACGCCAATTTCCATCATCTCTGGCTCTAGAATGGGAAATGGGGCGCACCGATCGTGAGAAGGGGTCATCCTCGACCAAATCGGTGCGACGTTTGCGCGATTCGTCCATGGGGAACGTCACTTCGAACGAATGCTACCCTTTGAGGGTTCGTGGATGGGGATGTTTCATGCGTAGGGTCTGTTCGTGACGGTTTGATGTCACTACCTCGACGCGCCATGAGTGACATGGGGCTCGCCATTTGTTGTCTGATGTGCGACGCACCGGACGATGTCGGTTCAGCGCGCTGTAAGACTTGTATCACAAAGCACGGGAAGGTGCGCGAACGTATTGCAAAGGGGGATGATGCTGTGGCTCGATGGGGTCGCGAATTAATGGCGATGATGGTCAATCCCCATCAGTATGATTTCGATAATGTGCATGGGGAAGTCCTTCAAGGGTATGTTCGGCTTCTAAGTGAACATGAAGGACCGCGTGTAGCGCCGACGCGGGAAGAAATTGATGCGCTATTCGCGGCCGCAAGGGCCCGTCCAAAGGGCTCACTCATTCGAGACATGGCCAATCGGAATCCATGGAAGGATGCGCCGCCCAGTGTCCAATCCGCTCGTGCTATATCGGATGGAATCGGTGAAGCCGTGGAAGAAAATGTTGGGCAGCGAACCGTTCCAAGTCGTGAAATCGAGGAAGTAGATCGTTCAGATCGTCCGGGTGAAGATACTGCATTGACAGATCGAGTTGCGGCCAACGTGGCTGTGCAAGATGAGCCTGAGGAGTTACAGGACATCCTTGCTGATGTGCATGTAGCAAAGCGCAAGGCCAAGCGAGACAAGCTCACTGATGCCGTTGAAGGTCTTGATGACCTTCTCGATGATTGATGTCAATCATTCCATGTGCTGACTGGCACTCGAAATCATCAATGGTAATCCTACGAATAGTGCGCAGATTCCGTTGCATCCAATCCCCAAATAATCGATCGATGTTTCTCCTAAGACGCTGCTCACGATACTGAGAATGACGCCGGCACCAATTAGGCCCCATGCAATGTGGACGCCGAGTTTCTTGCGCTGAGCAATCATGACGCCGGCCCAAACACCGACACCTGATAGAATCAAAATTAGAACACCAATTCCTGCGACGATGCCTCCAGCAGCAACGGCCTCCCCTCCGATGCCTCCAATCAATGCACCACCCATTACCATTGCAAGCCCACCCAAAATTCCCAATCCTTGGGAGAGACAGAATAGAACACCCACTACGACCGGTAGTGAACTTGGAGATTGCATTATCATCACTTGTTGGCCACCGGGGCCCATCGTAGTTGCAGGTGCGTCGGTGAATCCTTGTGCCATTTGGCCTTCTTGAGGTTGCATGGTTTGCCCTCAAGCAACTAGCCTAT
>CAZXVR010000246.1:0-1833 GCA_964644485.1 uncultured Candidatus Poseidoniales archaeon
CAGCAAAGACCTGTAAACCATTCACAGAACCTGCAGATTCTGGGTGATATTGCACGCCATATACAGGTAAATCAGGATGTGTCAGAGACATGACCACACGATTTGTGGCCGCATCGGTGGAGGTTACGATTAGGCAATCATTGGTTGGAGTGAGTGCAAGACTGTGATAACGCGTCATCAATTGATGCTGGTCCCCTCGTAGAATACCGTCTGGAACGCCGTGTACCGCTCCGTATTCACTCGGGCCCAATGTCCATCCGGCAGCCAACCCGATTGCTTGATGTCCAAGGCAGATGCCCAACAACGGAGGTGTGGTACCAGCCAATGCTGCATCTGCAAATGCCATTGTGAGGGTGGAGTGTTCGGGGCGACCTGGGCCCGGGCCCAGAACAATGTGAGTTGGTTTCACGGACTGCAGTAGAGTGGTTACATCGCTGACGTCCAAGCGACCCGGTACGATGACGACTTCAGCGTCCATCGTTGCGAATGCATGAACAATATTCCAAGAAAACGAGTCGAGATTGTCCACAAACAGAACCCGTTGTTCATCTGTTGACTCCAATGAAAGTCCTGGGTACCAAACAATCGGTGATGGGGAGTTGGGTAGAGGGGGATGAATCAATCCACTGTCCCGACTCTCGATCAAATGCTGGACAGAGGGCGTAATTGGTGGAATGGGGTGTATGCTCATCGACGTAGATCCCTTCGGGGAGTGTGTCGTCTCTCCAGCAGGAGAGTGATTCCATGCAGCACGACATAGCGCCTGAGCTTTCCATTTCGCTTCTTCGACTTCACTCCAAGGATCTGAGCCAATCACCAAGCCCCCTCCTGCTTGAACGGTCGCTTGCCATGCATCCCCATCAAAATGTGCTTCAAGGGTTCGAATCAAGATGTTCCATTGAGACTGCCCGGTTCTAGGATCGATATGGCCAATTGAGCCAGTCCATGCATGACGCGGGGCACCCTCTAACTCATCGATTGCAGCAATGGTGGCGCTCTTCGGACAACCCGTGATACTTCCCCCGGGGAATATTGATTGTAGCGCATCAAAACCATCCCTGTCTGCACAGAGTGTGCCTTCAATCTCACTAACCATGTGTTGAACATGAGGATATGCTTCGATTCTCCAACGCTTCCATCGGACACTGCCTGGAATACAAATTCGACCTAGGTCGTTCCGCTCTAAATCCACAAGCATCAGATGTTCGGCAATCTCCTTTCGACTTCCGACCAGTTCACCGCGAAGGTTGGCATCATGTTCGGAGTCATCGCCTCGTGGACGCGTACCTTTGATGGGGCGAGTGGAAATTATCTGTCCATCCTGTTTGAGCAAGAGTTCCGGGCTACTGCTGGCGATTGCAATATCTAGATCTGGCGAATGTAGCCAAGCTGAAAGAGGAGCGGGGTTGTCCCTCTCAAGTCGATTGAATACCTCCCAGGGGGAGTCGATTTCTCCCGACCAAGTGCGACCATAGTTGAGTTGGTAAAGAACGCCTTCACGAATTGCATCTTGTGTTCGTCGCACTTTCTGAGCGTGTACTGCATCGGTTTCTGTCGATGGTTCGCGCGCGCGAGGGGGCGCGGGCGGGTGGCGTAGCGGGATGTCCTGATTCAGAATTCGTGTAACCTCGGGAATCCAATCATCGTTCTCAATCGATGAAAGGATTTCAACCGTCGAGTCGGTTCGGTCGTGAACAATCCATCGATCTGCGCGGTAGAGAATCATCAGAATTGAGTTCTCATCAGGGGGGTGTTGGAATCGCAGGGGTTCAGTGTGCTGTACCATATCGTAGGTAAGCAATCCAGCAAGACCCCCGGCTTGGAATCCGTCAC
>CAZXVR010000247.1:0-1796 GCA_964644485.1 uncultured Candidatus Poseidoniales archaeon
CCACAGAAAACAACGCTTGCTCCGGACTTTTCGACAGCGGCCGCAAGGATGGTTGAGATTTGATTTGAGTCGAGTGTCGCCAAATCATCGACAATGATGTGCATGAGATCTGTTGCTCCAACTGCAGCTGCGTCGGTGAGCATCTTCTTGGCTCGCTCAGGGCCGCATGTAATGGCTGTGATTGAGCCGCCTTGAGCCAAAGCAGCCTCTAGAGCATACTCGTCGTATGGGCTCATCGACCACTTGTTTACCGCGCCTTCATCGACACGTCCACCACTGACGACAATCTTCGCATTGGTATCGGGAACTTGTTTCAATAGAACTGCAATATCTGCCATTCACTCATCACCTACGGTGATGGGCCACCGAAAGTCCCTCTAAGAACGATTCGCCGATAAATTCCTGAGTGATTATTCCACCCAAGCATAGGTTCGGGCACCCTCTAGTTCACCCTCTCCACCTTCGATTTCGACCAATGCAAATTCGCCTCGTGGCTTGAGAACACTGCCTTCATGAATGCCCTTGTGCAATTCCTCGTAGGTAACTTGGTCAATCGCCATCCGTCCAGCCATTCTCTCAAACAGATTCCAGCTGGCGACGACTTCACGCCAGCGATCGCTAACACAACCTTCGAAGACTTTCGCCTTGGCTCCTGAACCATATCCACACAGACCGAATAGGCTGTCATCCAGTGGACTGTTCGCCTCGTAATCGGATTCGAAGGTCGACATCATTGCAAGGAAGATTGAACCTGTATACTGATTGCCGATGAGTGAGCTGGCCCGCTGGCCCTTCTCGATTCTTTCAGCATGGAATTCACGGTAAGCTTCGGTCTTGGAAATGACCCGGCGGTATCCGTCAAGAGCCCTTGTGTGCTCAACCTGACCATCTGGTGTGTCATCGAAATCTTCAATTCTTGGTGGCAAACCAATCTCTGCCTCAACATCGTCCCATGAAGCACTACCTCTGCGCTCGTATGCAAACACAGCAGGGAACATTCGCTTGGCTTGGAAAGCATAGGGAAGGTGCATGATGATTCGAGCCCAATCCTCTGTGAGCACAGTTTCACCTTCGGGGTCCCAGCGGCCATCGGCCTCAGCCTTGGAACGGAAATCACGGAAGGCTTCTTCCACCGCATCCTGGTAACATTGGTTGCTGAATTGGCCATCGAAGACCGGTTCATCTCGATGGACTTGGACACTGTCGATGCCATGGCTGAAAATTCCGAGGCGGCGCACTGTAGATTCAGGAAGATGCCGAACCATTCGATCAACCATGCCCTCTTTGATGGAGGCTCCCGTTTCTCTGGCCAGTTGAACGACGTGAGAAATCACAGATTTGATCGAGACTTCGCGCCGAGGCTTGAAGAAATCGTGAACCGGTGAGGTGGAAACACCCCATCGGTCTGGAATTGCGATGAGGCGAGGGTTGTGTCGAATGAGTAGTGCGCCACCACCTGCGCCTTGGGTATACTCTCCAGCGGATTCTAAATCATACTTGGCATTGTCACTGAAAACAACAATTCCAATGCGGTCTTCTTCTTCACCACCGCGAGCAACCCAATCTAGAGTGTTGTGTAGGGCATCGACTGCACCAATGCAGGCAAAGGTCATGTCAACGACGTCGCAATTTCGAAAGCAATCCTCACCAAACCGTCCACCATAGCGTTGTGTCAGCATGTCTAGAATGTAGGTCGCAGTCGGTTTCGCACCATCGAGGGCACTTTCAGTGCCGAGATACATTCGACCGACTTGTGTGGGTTTGATGCCGTTTCGATCGATGAGACGCGTGACTGC
>CAZXVR010000248.1:0-1795 GCA_964644485.1 uncultured Candidatus Poseidoniales archaeon
CAATCCTCTCCAGAAAGGTTGCAGGCGGCAAGGACCTCGTCTATCTGGACAATGCCGCAACCACTCAAAAACCGCAATCGGTCATCGATGCGATGACCCACTATTACGAGCAATCGAATGCCAATGTCCACCGCGCAGTTCACACTTTGGCCGCAGAGGCGACCGAGCAATATGAGTCGGCCCGAGATACCTTGGCCGATTGGTTCGGAACCACAAGGGACAACCTGATTTTCACCAGCGGTACCACAGAAGCCATCAATCTGGTCGCTTGGGGTTGGGCGCGTTCCAACCTCAATGCAGGGGATGCTGTTGTCATCACGGAGATGGAACATCATGCAGATATTGTACCTTGGCAGTTGTTGGCTGAAGAGAAGGGCATTGAGATTCGTGTCGTGCCAATCGACACGGAAAACGACACTCTGGACATGGAGATCTTCTCAGCGTCCCTCCCCGGCTCTCGCCTGGTCTGTGTCGTCCACACCTCAAACGTGCTAGGTGTGGCCAACCCAGTTGCGGAAATTATCTCTCAATCGCATGATTGTGGGGCCAAAGTTTTGATCGATGCTGCTCAAGCAGCTCCACATGAGAAAATCGATTTTACCGAAATGGGGGCGGACTTCGTCGCCATCAGTGGGCACAAGATGTGCGGACCCACTGGCATAGGCTGCTTGTTGGCCACATCGGAAAGCATCGAAGAGATGGAACCATTCATGTCGGGTGGAGACATGATTGAAACCGTCACGATGGAGAAATCGACCTTCGCCTCCGGACCTCAAAAGTTTGAGGCTGGTACGCCAAAAATTGCTGAAGCGATTGGATTTTCTGCGGCAGCAGAATATCTCTCAAAACTCGATATGAACGCGGTCCACAGCCATATTCGTGGATTGGCGATGTATACTGCATCAGAACTTGAATCAATCTCTGGTATCATGGTCTATGGAGACCATTCGGTCCCAGAAGGCAGTGGTGTTGTCTCTTTCCTTCACGATTCGATTCATGCCGAAGATTTGGCCAGATTCATGGATGCAGGGGGCTTTGCCATGCGAACTGGACACCACTGTGCTCAACCTCTCTTGGATGCCTATGGCGTCACAAGTACCAACCGAGTTTCATTCTATCTTTACAATACGAAAGCGGAAGCAGCCGCCTTCATCGAACATCTTCGATACATTGTCGGGAAATTCGCATAGGTGAGAGCATGACATGGCCAGAAGCCCTACAAGCGGCAATCGACGAGTTTGTCGATGTCTTTGATCCGATGGAGCGCTACGAGATGTTGTTTGAGTGGGCTGCAGAGGTCAATGAATTGCCTGAATCAGATTGGAATGATGCCAATATGATTCATGGATGTCAATCACAAGCTCACGTAGAATGCCATCTGGATGAGGGTCTGTTCTACATGCGCGGAGGCGCAGATGCACAAATTGTGCAGGGCCTGATGGCCATCACTTGCTTGGCTGTGAATGGCAGGCCACCAAAAGAAGTCGTAGAGTTGGAGCCGACCTTCGTCGATGAGATGGGACTCAAGGCTTCACTAACACCCAGTCGATCGAACGGTTTCCTCAATATGTTCAAACGGGTCCAAGACGAGGCACGTTCACTAATGGGGGACGCATGATGACTGACAAACAAACTGTGATGGATGCTCTACAGATTGTAGATGATCCAGAATTGGAAATTAGTATTGTTGAATTGGGCTTGGTCTATGATGTTCGATTCGAGGGCACACATGTCGAAGTGGACATGACGCTCACAAGTCCAGGTTGTCCGGTTGCGCCCGAAATCATGGCAGCTG
>CAZXVR010000249.1:0-1795 GCA_964644485.1 uncultured Candidatus Poseidoniales archaeon
ACTATCTGATGGTGTTCCAAGACAATCTGCAGAGTTGCTCAGTGCAGCCCGAGATCTGATTTCAGAAGGTGTCGATTGGGATTCGGTTGATATCATCCTCGGCATTGAGGCCATGGGGATTCCATTGGCTGCTGCCTTGTGTCTATCGAGTGGTAAGCCATTGGTGATTGGCCGCAAGCGAGAATATGGACTCCCTGGAGAAATATCCATCAACCAGTCAACCGGTTATTCAAAGGGAGAAATCTTCCTAAATGATCTCGAAAAAGGCGCGCGTGTGCTCATTGTCGACGACGTCGTGAGTACCGGTGGAACACTTCACCCTGTGTTGGAGGCTGTAGAAGAAAGTGGGGCAATTGTACAGGATTGCTGGATTGTCTTCGAGAAGGGAGAGGGGATGAACAAGATCAGATCTTCAGGAGATTGGCCATTGAACAGCTTGGTCAGAATTGAGATGCAAGATGACAAAATCGTCATCCTCGAATGATTTCACCCTAAAGGGTGGATTCATCAAGGAGAGGCTGAACGGCTGGACGAGGCCATCCTATGGACATGGACAAACATGACTTCGAACTCGATGAGTTAATCGAGCGGATCAAGTCCAATGACAACCGCCTTGTTGCACTACAAGTTCCAGAAGGATTGAAGATGCAAGCATTGGACATGATGGATGCTATAGAAGAGGAGACTTCGGCCAAAATAATCCTTGCAGCAGACCCCTGTTATGGAGCCTGTGATTTGGTACATGACAAGATGCAGCGCATGGGTGTAGAACTGGTTGCACACATGGGCCACTCACAGATGAATATCGATTCAGGAATGCCAACGCAATTCATCAATGTCACCTACGAAGGGGATCCGGCGATTGACCCGGTTCTGCCGATTCTAGCACAACATAGGGCCATCGCCGTTGAGCGATTGGCAAATGCTCAAACAGATGCCGGTGTTACTGCTGAAGAAGCACAGGATAGGTTCCTAGATGCAGTTGGACGCGTAGCTCCCTTGACGGGCACGAAATTAGGATTGGTCGGTAGCATCCAACATTTGCATCTGATTTTCGATTACAAGGAACGCCTTGAGGCGGCTGGATTTGAGGTGGAAGTACCGGTTGGAGGTGCCCGTCTAACGTTCCCTGGGCAGGTCTTAGGATGCAACTATTCGGGGGACCAAGACGATATTGGGCACTACCTATTCCTTGGAAGTGGAGATTTCCACCCCATTGGATTGGTCCTTCACACCGGCAAACCATTGGCCATGCTCGACCCTTATTCCGGTGATGCCGAAGAAATGTCATTTGGTCGAATCGAGCGGATTCTTCGTCAGCGCTTCGGACTCATCATGGCTTGTGACAACGCTCAATCGTTTGGCATCCTGATTGGTGAAAAACCCGGTCAGATGCGGCGAACGCTTGCCCTGCGAATGAAGAAGATTCTCGAGAAGCATGGCAAAAAGGGCTACCTGCTGGCCTTGGAACATGTTGGGCCTGAATTGATTGACTTCTACCCTGTGGACGCATTTGTGAACACAGCATGTCCGCGCATCGCCATCGATGATTCGGTTCGCTACGCGAAACCACTGGTGACACCGTTTGAATTGGAAGTTGCTCTCGGCGAGAAACAGTGGGAAATGGGATACCAATTCGATGAGATTCCCTGAGGGCTCGCACACCCGCGCGCGCCACGCCATCGGGCACGCGCACGCGTGTGGCATTCCATATCTTCAAGAACAGCCAACAGTGGGAGCCCTCGATGGCTGAATACCTGAATCGGATTGGCGCGGGCCTCATCTTGCTCGATGC
>CAZXVR010000250.1:0-1758 GCA_964644485.1 uncultured Candidatus Poseidoniales archaeon
TCCCACGGCTACAAAGGCGCAAAGATTGCGCGTCCTGATTTGGAATGGTCCGGCTGGAGAAATCAAAAATTTTACCAAGGCAGTGGCAACCGTGCAGGCTGAGGGTGAAGCCCCCGATCTTTTGAAGCTGACTCAAGGCGGCAAGGCAAAATGGAAGGAGACAGTGGAGACGAGCATCCAACCCGGCTTGGCTACTGGACCCTACGCGACAGACACTTTTTTACTGCCCGACAACAACCCATGGAAATCATGGATGCGCCTGGGAGGGTTTGATTTTTTCAAGGACAACCGACGCGCTGCAGTGTGCACGTGGCAGGGAGATGTGTGGATCGTGGAAGGGCTGGACCTGCCGAGGGGCAAACTTACCTGGCGACGGGTGGCCGCGGGCATGTTTCAGCCGCTGGGCCTAAAGATTGTGGATGAGACGATATATGTCTGCTGCCGCGACCAAATCACGCGTCTGCATGATACCAATGATGATGGCGAGATTGATTTCTATGAGAATTTCAATAACGACCATCAGGTGACCGAGCATTTCCATGAGTTCGCGATGGATTTGCAGACGGATGCCGAGGGCAATTTCTATTTTTCCAAGGGGGCCCGTCATGCCAAGGACGGGTTGGTGCCCCATCACGGCTCGATTATCAAGGTAAGCAAGGATGGCTCCAAGAGTTGGCGGATTGCCAATGGCTTCCGCGCGCCTAATGGTGTAACGGTTAATGGTGATGGAACTTTTTTTGCTAGTGACCAGGAAGGACACTGGACGCCGAAGAACCGAATTAACCTGATTAAGCAAGGCGGTTTCTACGGCTATATGGGTTCCTATGTTCCGGGTCGTGATCCAGAGAAATATGATCCGCCAGTCGTATGGATTCACAATAGTGTTGACCGCTCACCTGCCGAGCAGCTTTGGGTGACCAGCGATAAGTGGGGGCCACTGAAAGGCTCGCTAATTAATCTGAGCTACGGCACGGGTCGCTTGTTCGCCGTGCCACACGAGATTATCGATGGCGTACCACAGGGCGGAGTCTCCCGTCTGCCGATTGCCGAGACCCCTACCGGTGTAATGCGCGGACGTTTCCATCCGGTTGATGGTCAGCTCTATGCCTGTGGTCTCTTCGGCTGGGCGGGAAACAAATCCAAATCCGGCGGCTTTTACCGGTTCCGTTACACCGGTAAGGCGCTACATATTCCGGTGAAATATTCGGTCAGTAAAAAGGGTGTTAGCCTTACTTTCAGTGAAGCCTTGGATAAGGAGATTGCAGCCGACCCTGGGAGTTATGCGGCAGAAATGTGCAATTACCGTCGTACACGTGGTTATGGTTCCCGTGATTATTTGGTGAGTGATCCGAGCAAACAGGGTCGGGATAAGCTTGAGATCAGCAAAGCCACTCTTAGTGCTGATGGTAAAACCGTAATACTCCAGATGCCTAAGCTGCAAAAATGTATGACCTTGCGTATTCAGTACAACTTGAAGGGATCAAAAGGCACAACCGTCCGCTCGGAAATCAACTGTACGGTGAACGTGCTCAAGTAGAGGTGCGAGTCCCACGTCTGGAGCACATTTTTTAGTATATCCTTTGAACTTCTCTGAATCAGGATGGTGTGAGACTTAACTCAGATGCTTCAGCCCGCCAGTGCTGTCTCCCAGTTGAGCGATTTTAATATCAATGCGATTAAGCAGAGAAATCCAAAGGTTGGCAAGCGGAGTTTCGTCAGCATAGCGCACGTGTCGGCCTGATTTTAGGGTGCCACAGC
>CAZXVR010000251.1:0-1741 GCA_964644485.1 uncultured Candidatus Poseidoniales archaeon
AACCGTTCGTCAACATCGCTGGGTATCGATTCGTCGATTTGCCCGATCGAGATGAATTGCGCGAACCATTCCGTGAGGCTTGTGCAGAAAACAGGCTACTGGGGACCATTCTTCTGAGTAAGGAAGGCATCAATTTCTTCGTTTGTGGCGACCAGAAAGGGGTCGATGGATTCGTTGACTACCTCGAGAAGGATGAACGGTTCGCTGGAATTAAACTCAAGGTTTCCCACAGTGAAAAACTCGCCTTTCGTCGAATGAATGTTCGACTCAAGAATGAAATCATCTCGATGGGGATGGATGAGATCAAACCTGCTGAATACACAGGAGATGCGATTACGCCGTCTGAATTCAAGCAATGGCTCGACGAGGGTCGGGACATCACGGTACTCGATACACGAAATGACTACGAGATTCGAATTGGAACGTTTGAGAATTCGGTGGATTTCAATATCAGCACGTTCAGAGCATTTCCAGAAGCTGTGGTGAATTCGAGCCTTGACAAGGACAAGCCCGTAGTGATGTTCTGCACCGGTGGCATCCGCTGTGAGAAGGCGAGTGCATTGATGCTGAAGGAAGGTTTCCAAGATGTGCGTCAGTTGCAAGGCGGTGTACTCGGCTACTTCGAGGAAATGGGTGGTGCGCATTGGAATGGGGACTGTTTCGTATTCGATCGACGGGTGGCTGTGGACTCTGAACTGAATGTGACGGGAGCAGAGGTCTGCTTTGCGTGTAGAGAACCGTTGACACAGGAAGAGTTGGATTCACCACTGTATGTTCCTGCAATCTCTTGCCCCTATTGCATAGAGTAACTCAATGGGTAGTCACTAGCGTTTTGAGTGACGAAGTATAGGTGACTCCTGAAGAGTCCACTGCAACCCTTTGAAATCAAAAGGATTAAACGAGCCAAACAAAACCATGTATTATGGCAATGCCTGAGTTTTGTGAGGAGCATGGGAATATGAAAGCAACTTGCTATCTTTGTCATCCACGAGAAAAAGTTGTGGCAATAATTCCAGGAATTATTTGCCCCGTTTATGCGAATAAAGAGGTACCAGATGAAATCTGCACCGATCCAGGATGTATAATGTTCGACACGAAGACATACCAATGTACAGGTTGTGGTTGGGAGTTTACCGACTATAAATCAAATAACCCACATTGGGTAATATGTAATTGTGGAAATTCAGAATTGAGGCGAGGCACTCATCATGAAAAGTGTTCACGG
Source organism: uncultured Candidatus Poseidoniales archaeon (assembly GCA_964644485.1). Lineage (GTDB taxonomy): Archaea > Thermoplasmatota > Poseidoniia > Poseidoniales > Thalassarchaeaceae > MGIIb-P. The sequence goes on from CAZXVR010000251.1 coordinate 1,226, forward strand.
TGTTCATCTAAAAGATATAAGTGCGCAAGTTGCCGAAATTTTGGGGCTCGATGCACTTGTTCGAGTAAACCTAAGAACAATTGATTTATTCCGAAACCATTGTAACATATGTGGTGTAGGAATCATCATGAGTAATGCCAATTGGACTTATACTCCGAAGTATCCAAATTTGATCGTTGTTGAATGCACAAAATGCTCTCAATCATGGCAAATCAATAATCCCCAAAATCCTGATATGGTGATGTATGATATGAAATTAAGACCTGGTGATGAACAGCCTACATGCACCTGTTGAACCTCAAGATTGATGGCCATAACCCATTCAATACCCATGCAACAGACGGGTGTCGCATGGGTACCCTTGCATGAGTTTCTCACGCGTGGGTGTTGGATGGGTTCGGGTCAAACATTATGTTGAGGTTTTGCTAGGAGTGAAAGATATGAGTGGTTCATGGGAAGACAGAGATTTTTCTTTTGGTTACATGGAATCAGAAAATGAGGAAGATTCTAAGAAAG
>CAZXVR010000252.1:0-1731 GCA_964644485.1 uncultured Candidatus Poseidoniales archaeon
ACCTCATTCGAGGCACACGATATGCAGCGAATATCACCTTCAAGAATGCCGGAACAGGATTCTCCTCAGTCGATGCTATCGGCACTTTAGAGGCAGTCCATCCAATTGGATTCGTAATGCAAACGTGGACCTTCAATCTCTCGCTGGCTGGTGGTCAGCAGGATGTTCAAATCATCGAATGGACACCCGATGCAGCCCACAGCATCGTTGATCCTGATGGGACTCTCCACGGTGGCATTATCTTCCGTGGAACAATTGCAACCACGGTTTCAGGATTGGAGAATCCCGACGCAGAAGCGAACAACATCTACGAAGAGCAGGTTCCCATTGCACTGTGGCACGATCCGATGGAGAGAACATTGCAATCTCTGGCTGCAAATGTACCTCTATGGCTCCCTGTCTCATACACTGACCGAGAGTCCTATTCCCTATACGGAGGAGGTACGGATTGGAGAACAGACAATTCCTCCGCTGCGGCCGGAACCCGACACTGGCGCATCTCAGACCCAGGAGGTGGAAATTATGCCTCAAACACAGTTGACATGCTGAAGTGGGGTTGGATTCCAACCGGTGGTAGTTGTGAAGACCCCGGTCATGGATTTGGATATGGTATGGTTGACAACGATGTAGAGGCATTCTGGGGCTACCCCTTCTGTGCAGTCACACTCATCGATTCGGATTATCGATCCGTTCATTGGGCCACTCAAGCATGGGGCTCAATGGCTTCAGGTGATGAGTTGGCAATGGAAATTCTGCGGGGCATGCAACCCTCTGACATTGAAGAACTCAACTTGACTCAGGCCGGTATCTCCGCGGCTGAGAATGATTGGACTCAGGCCATCTTCAATATGACCGATGTCCACAATGACCAGAGTTACACGATGTCGTACTCGAAGATTGCCGATGCTTCAGGTGCGAATGCGGGCATCCACATCGACGATTTCGTTCTGTTCGCCGTTGAAGTTGTCGATGAATACACCATCACCCTCGACTGTGACGATCCGCTTCCAAACGCCTACGTTGTGATTCCAGCAGATCCAAACCCTCCTTCCTTGTACTGCCACCTTACCAACAATGGGTACAGAGAGGTCAATCTCAACATCTACACCGAGGTCTCCAATCAATCATGGATGAACACCTATCCACTCCGAATTGACAGCGATAACATGCTTGACCACGACAATTACGTCAGCTTAAATCCGCTGGACGGGGAGACCACAACATCGTTCTGGGTCAACCTCACTGTGCCGGAAGGTGCGAACGTGGAGACTCTCAATTGGACGATTTCGTTCACAGATAACGTGAACAGCCAAACAATGGCGGAGATGACTCTTCCAGTCTCCATCTCTTCTTCGTTCTCCGTTCGACTTGATCAGGTCACACCCGCATATCCAGCGCTAACAATTGGGCCCGGCGAAACAGGCGATGTTGCAGTGAAAATCAAGAACACAGGCAATCAATTGGCAGACTGGACACTTGGTGCCTATTTCGATAGCACACTATGGGGTGCACCAAATCTCGAATGGTTCGAAGACTGGGATGCTGATGGAAACGAAACGCAACTGATGCAGATGACGCTCGCAAAGGGTGAGGAGAAATTCGTCACTGCACGCTTCCACGCGCCCGCGCAAAATCCACCTGGAATGGTCGAGATTTCTCTATTCGTGCAAGGTGTTGCTCCCGCAAATGCTCAATCCGATGAGAGAATCTACATCGATATTCCTGCGGTAC
>CAZXVR010000253.1:0-1728 GCA_964644485.1 uncultured Candidatus Poseidoniales archaeon
AGGCCCGTGATGGGTTGGCAATCATCAACGGAAGCAATATGTTGACTGCTATGGCTGCTCTCAGTCTGTGCGATGTAGAGAATTGGCTGAAATATCACGATATTGCGGCTGCAATGACCCTGGAGGCCCTGAATGCTAACATGACTCCATATGATGCCAAACTACACGAATTACGAGGATTCAGTGGTTCTCAAGAGGTTGCATCAAACCTGCGAAGACTCACTGAGGGATCAGAACTTCTCGCATCAGCCGGAAAGAAGGTTCAGGATGCATATTCATTGAGATCCACGCCGCAAGTGATTGGTGCTGTACGAGATTCAGTCAAATATGCAAGGCAACAGGTGGAAATTGAATTGAATGGTGTTGGCGACAATCCCGTATTTTTGCCTGATGAAAACCGCGTCATTACTGGTGCGAATTTCCAAGGCACACCAATCGCACTCCCGATGGAGATGGTTGGAACAGGGATGTCAATGGGTGCTGTACTTTCGGAACGTCGACTCAATCGTCTGACGAACCCGGCATTGAGTGCCGGTCTGCCACCATTCCTTACTGAGATGGCTGGTATGCACTCTGGATTGATGGTCGCACAATACACAGCATGTGCACTGGTGGCTGAAACACGTATTCTCTCACATCCAGCCGCAAATCAAAGTATTCCTGCAGCTGCTGATCAGGAAGATTTCGTTAGCATGGGTATGACGACCACACAAAAAACAAGCAAAATCATTGAGAATTGTTTTGGTGTCCTCGCCATTGAAATGATTGCAGCTGCACAAGCGCTCGATATCAGAAACGCAATGCCGGGACCCGGCGTCCATGCTGCACATCAAGTAATTCGAAAATACATTGATCACCTAGATGAAGATCGTCCATTATTCCCTGACAACGATGCCATGGTTAAACTGTTGATGTCGGGGGAATTGCTTGAGGCTGTAGAAAACGCTGTAGGAACTCTCGACTAAACATTCTCTCCCTGAAGAATTGTATTTAGCGAATTTTCGATATCATCCAACCCTGTTAGTTGCATTATCCTGAATCGCATTTTTGTCGCTTCGACGGAATGACCTCGCACCTCTATCATTTGGATACGACGTTCACATTCGATGGCTCTGCGAATTCGTTCTTCGACCTCACGATAAATTGTATATCGCTGTTGTCGATCCGAATTCAACGCTTGATCTAATTCGGATACATCAAAACCCATTTCATTCCATTGTTCAATTCTACGCGTGAGTACATCTGTAGACAAGGCAGCCTCGGCGATAGATGATAGCATCTTAATTTTCGATTCACTAGATGCGGGAATTGATTCATCGTTAACCTCTGCCTCTTCATCGTCAGGCTCTTCAGTTGATTCATCCAATCCAGGAAGCTCCTCATTGATCACAATAGGTTTCGAAGGGAGTGTAATTTCGTATGGCATCGCTTCCCTTCTCAGATGCGCTATTTCAGTACCATCCAATGATAATGGGGTAAATGGCAATAAGACAGTCCAGTCCGAACCATTCAACTCATCGGCAAGGCTACGTGTGAAGGCAAGAAATGCATCAAATCCATGGCGGTGAATGAGATATTCTACTGCATCAAGCCAGATGATTCCCCCGTCCGTCGCAATTCGCGTACTGATTGAGTGATGAATTCGCTCTAATGATGGAGAGAGCGCGTGGGGGTCGATTGTTTCTGAAAGCCATTTGAATTCGATACGTTCCAATTTCAAATGTTGTG
>CAZXVR010000254.1:0-1727 GCA_964644485.1 uncultured Candidatus Poseidoniales archaeon
ACCGGTTGAACCCGCTCGCGATGCGATTGGGGATGCCCTAGAAGGTGGCACGGGTGTATTGACGCCACAAACCCTCAGACAAATGGCCCGCAGTTTCGCGAATGGGAAGAAAGTTCATGATGAAACTGTAGAGGAATTGATTCTGCTTTTCTACGACCATGTCGGTGAGGTTCAACATGAAATGAAGAATGGTTTGCTGGGTGGAGATCCTGCCGATTTCATTCAGAAATTGGACCGACTTCAGAGTTTGTTTATGCTTGGATGGATGCGCAATATGATGAAGGTAGCATGCAACAATGCGGATGCTGCAGGAAGTCGAATTGTTCTTGTGGACCACGTTGTCAACATTGACCCCTGGGTGTAGTCATGACGCGTGCACAGAAGGCGGCGAAAAAAGCGCTGGCCGAGATTCTTCGTGACTGGAAAGAGCCACACGGTGCGGGCTCAATCATGGATGAACGCTGGTTGCGTGAACTTGAGGTAAACGAACAAGCTATGGTTGCCATGAAAATTAGGCCGAGTCGGCCTCACTGTCCTTGTTGCCTTGTAGATTTAGTCGACCTTAAGGCCAAATTAGAAGGTCATAAAAAAATCACCAATGCACAAATTGATGTTGTGGATGTTCCCGATGCTCATCGTTGGACTGAGGCCATAAATAGTTAATTCAACCCCTTTTCAATAATCGCAACGCTTGAATGGGACATGCTAATCTTCGCGATTTCGTGATTTGCGTTCTTCAACCTCGGCCAACTTGGCTTTCAAACGACTGCGGATAAACCAGATGGCGATGCTGATGCCAACAATATTGACGACGATTGCAATTTGGAGGCCTGGTTCCATCTTTTCACCTCACAATGGTGGAATCAAATCAATTTCAACAGGCCCTTCAGCAATGCCAATACAGGTGAGAATTGCACCATCCTCAATGAGGTCTTCATCAATACCTGGTGGAAGGGGACTGGGCATAGAAACCTCGCCTGATTTCAATCTACACATACAAGTGCCACAATTTCCTGATGTACAATTCCGTGGGATTTCAATACCCATTGCTTCAGCCAACTCAAGCAAGGGGGTGTCTGGGATGGTTTCAGTCACGCCAAGGAGAAGTTCTCCACGGTATATTCGGACTGTCGCCATGAGATCCCCACCTGATGCCTAAATAAAATCCATTTCACGTTCCGTTGTTATTCGTCTTCACTTGAAGGGATAGAATGGTTTTGCATATCGCTGCGTAGCCAATAGATTCCTAGGATTATTCCAAGTGAAAATGCAGTAGCATGACCAGTTACAACATACATCGAGGCACCATGATAGATGAAGGCATTCCAATATTCAAATGCGAAGTAGCACATCGCTCCAAAAATAGGTCGTTTGATTCTAGTAAAGAGTACACCCACTACTCCGAAAAGGCCAACTGAACCACCCATGTAATTTCTACCGTATATTCCATAATGATACCAATCATCTTCTGGGTAAAAATGAGTGCCCATGTAGAGATATATCGTCATGAGTACAGCTGCAGCAAATTGTACACTAAACATGGCTATGAGAGCCCGCTTTCTACCAATTCTAACTTCAGCACTTTGTAAGAAAAGAAGAATCACAATCACAACGAGTAGGATGTGATCAGAACTGTTGTGAAACCAAATTGAGGTGAACGCTGATACGACGAATATGTGGGGTGCTTCGAAGAGATTGTAAGGCCACAGTGCAAAGTCACAAATTAT
>CAZXVR010000255.1:0-1725 GCA_964644485.1 uncultured Candidatus Poseidoniales archaeon
GCTCCATTTCTACCGATTACCCTTCCTTGGTTGATGTTTACGATTGGATTGGAGATGCTCGGCCATCGCCCAGCAGTGGCTCCCGATCGTACCGAACCCCCTGGGGTAGAATATGTTCCGAACAACACCGTCGTTATGTTCCCGACCAATGGCGTGGGGTTCGGCCATTTCACCCGAATGCTTGCTCTTGCGAAACGGATGAAAAAATCAGATTCTTCACTTGAAATCATATTTTTCACCACCATGCCAACTTTGCACTTGCTCAAACCCCATGGAATTGCAGCTCACCACATCTCTGGACCAAAACACTTCGATAATATGGAGACAAGCGCGTGGAACTCGTTGTTGGAAGAAGAATTGACCGTTTGTCTAGAAACCCATCGACCCAAGATGTTCATCTTTGATGGTGCCTTCCCTTACAGAGGAATGCTACGGGCTATTCAGTCCCATCCAATGAGAAAGGTTTGGGTCCGCAGAGGGATGTTCCGCAAGGATGCAACAAACATACCAGTGGATAGTATCGAACATTTCGATCTTCTAGTTCGCCCTGGAGACAGTGGACCTACCGAAGCAAGTCAAACAGACATCACCATCGAACAATTGCCGTGCAACCCAATTTTGTTTGCAGGTAAGGATGAGTTGTTGCCCAGAGAGGAGCTTCGTGAACGATTGGCCATACCTCATGATGCCACAGTCGCTTATGTCCAGTTAGGCGCCGGAGAAATCAATGACATCGAGTCAGATTTGGATTTGAGTATTCGATTGTTGTCCGCACACGACGTATATGTCGTCGTCGGTGAATCAATGATTGGCAATCGCCTGAACATCAGCGGTGAACGAATCAGAACCCTCCGTGATTATCCAAACTCTCTTTACTTCAATTCATTTGATTTTGCAATCATGGCTGGGGGTTACAATTCATATCATGAAGCAATCGCATTCCAATTGCCGACGATTTGCATCCCCAATCAGAGTACGGGTATGGATGATCAGGTTGCCAGAGCAATGGTTGCTGGTGATGCAGGTGCAATGCTCGTAGTGCAGGATGTAAACGAAGAGAAATTAGCAGCAGCCATAGACACCATTCTTGATTCCAATAACCGCAATGAAATGATTACAGCAGCGAAATCACTCGAAAATCAAAATGGGGCAGATGAATTGGCAGATGCATTGTGCAATATTGAACGGTGAAAAAATGACCAAGAATATCATCCCCAAAATAATTCACATCATGTGGATTGGCTCTCGCCCGCCACCACAAGAGTGCATTGATTCTTGGTGGGAAATGCATCCCGATTGGACACATATGTTCTGGGATGATGAAAAGGTTGCAGAATTCGATTTCCAGAACCAACATGCTATCGATCAATCGAATTTTATCTCAGGAAAAGTCAACATCATGCGATATGAGATTTTGAAACATTATGGTGGCGTATTCATTGATGCCGATGCACTATGTTTGAGACCATTGGATGAAGGCGATTTTCTGGAAAAAGAGGCGTTTTCTTGTTACATCAATGAGAACCTCAGCCTTCGAGTAGCGAACGGTTACATGGGCTTCGTCAGGAATTATCCCTTACTCAATGAGTTAATTGAACGAATCTCTCACATTCCTGACTCAGAATTCAATCCGAAGCGGAACAATAGTTGGCTCATCACGGGACCAGAATTCTTACGAAAGACAATTGAGGACACTACGGATTCAATTCATCTGTATCCAAGTGT
>CAZXVR010000256.1:0-1719 GCA_964644485.1 uncultured Candidatus Poseidoniales archaeon
AATTGCTTGAGGACCTCGATACCGATGGCTCGGGCTGGATTGAATCCGATGAATTCGAAAAACGCGATCCGATGGACAAGGAACTCGACAAGATTCGAACTCGACGTAGTGGTGAATCTCGAAGTTTCCCACGAGGGATTGAGGATTTCGTTCTGATTGGCGGCCTCATCTATGGCATTCTCTTCTTTGGCGGAACATTGGCCATGAGTGCAGGGATGCTTGGAAACACCGTTGTCATGGATGAAGCACTCTCCGATACATTCCTTGATTTTGAAAATTGCACTGATCCCGGCGATGATGTTTGGATTAACGCTTGGATTGACGATTCCCATAACATTCGAATCGATGCGATGAATGTCCCGGATGAAGCACGATTCACCACAATATCGTACACTGTCAGTAACAGCGAGGCCAGAGGCACCCTTGGTGGTGGTGTACAAGAGGAAAATTCTACAACGATTCGGATTGATTACTCCGAAGATGTATGGTACGACGGAAGATATGACTTGGAAATTTCATTCGAAAATCACACCGCTGAACCCGATGAAAGTGGGAGAATAAATTGGACCAACCAGTCCTCAATTCTATCTCAGTTAGAAGTCACTATTGAGATTAAATCTCGGGCCCCGGGGATGGGTTGGCTTCCTTGGGTTGACGATTCTCCAGTCAAGGAAGCAGAAATAGAATCCGATGAATCAAGGCGTTGCTGGACAACGTCTGAACTGGGCAATTGGGGCTGGATCATGATGGGCGCTGAATGGGGCGGCGGTCGCGAGACTGCGATGCTTGCGGGCGGCTCCGCCGGGGTTCCACCTTGGTGGATGGCCTTCGTTTCCTTGTCTATGTCTGTCTTTTTCTTGTTCGTACAATACCCACTGATGTATCGATTCTACCATACTGAGGACGATGATATGCTGAGCGAATCTCAACTGAAGAGATTGATTCAACAGGCCATTCAGAAAGTCGAGAAGAAAATGCGACTGGAAGTGGATTGGGATGCCTGGAAAATGCAGGAACGTGACATCAGCATCGATGTTCTAGTTCCTTATCGAACAACCATGGAAACCCACGTCGATGTTCAGGAGATTCGTGGCGCAATGGTCACCCTCGTACTCGACGAATTCAAGGCGTTCGGAGTCATGAAACCACTCCACTTGCAATCCAAGGCTGTGGACAGCCGCCAAGGCATCTTTGAGACGCTTGAGCACGGCTTGGACGTACAGGTCGAGGCCCAAGGAGAGAGGGCCGAACTGGTCGATGATTATTCCAAATTCTTTGAGACCGTTGGGATGCTTGCCGGTGTTGAAGATAGGGCCATTGACGAGGTCAAGAACTGGTTCAAAACCCAGCGCCTCACCGATCGTGGTTCCAAGGTCTATTCGGACGACGTCGCACTGTATATCCGTATTATCTACAAGCCAAATCTACGTTTTGCGTTTTTCCGCTTCAAGCGTTCCTATGCAGATGTGGAAGCCGATATTGAGAATCACATGCGACGTGAGATGGGCGACTATCTCGAGGATCGTCGCTTGGTCGTCAGTGCTCGCAATGAAGTGCAGACGTTGTCCGACAGATCAGCTGCCGGTCGAGTTGAGATGGGTGGCGAAGAGGGCAAGCATCAGGCATTGGTCGCCAAGCAAGAAGGAATCGTTGGCACACTGCTACAAAATCAGGTGATGGGCGATGTTCTGTCTACTGTCGAATTCGTTGCGCAAGAGA
>CAZXVR010000257.1:0-1698 GCA_964644485.1 uncultured Candidatus Poseidoniales archaeon
CGACCAAAGTATTGCAGCCGAAACGACGACGTCCTTACCCTTGAGCATCCTCCACCCACCCAATCATCTCAGGTAACTCATCAATCAAGGTGAGACCCAAGTCTCCCCGGAGATCTCACATATCTCGACACAGATTACACAGTTGTTTCCACGACTAATTCTCTGATGAACTTTTATCTTCAGTGTTCAAGTGATACCTTTGGCAAAGAAGTTAGGCATTTCTCTGGATACGATGAGCAGCATAACAAGAAGAGATTTTGTTAACGGAACTTTAATGGCAGCTGGGGCATCACTGCTTACAGGATGTGTTCATAATACTGTTTTGGATAAACTTGACCCCTTGTACTACCCGCCATCACTCACCGGGCTTAGAGGAAGTCACCCGGGATCAAATGTCCACGCTCATGCCAGAGCATGGACTAAGAAATCGGATTGGGGGCCAACCACCAAATTGAAAGAAAGTTATGACTTGATTGTTGTAGGCGGAGGGATTAGCGGACTGGCGGCTGCATACTTTTACCGGCAAAAGCACGGGAAAGACAAGAAGGTCCTTATCCTGGATAATCATGATGATTTTGGAGGGCATGCCAAACGCAATGAACACACGATCGACGGCAAAACTCTAATATCCTATGGTGGTTCACAAACTATAGTGGAACCAAAACATGGAAGTAGAGTTGTTCGTGCCCTGTTAAAGGATATAGGTGTAGATATAGAGCGGTTTAATACAGCCTATGATCGTGACTTCTATAAAAGGAACAATTTGGGGGCCGTTACCTACTTCAACAAAAAAACATTCGGTAAAGATAAAGTGGTCAGGCATCCTTATTGTAATTATCCAAATTATATAGAAGGACTTATGGCTGGAAAGTTATCCAACATGGATGCTGTCCGGGAAGCTCCCTTGAGCAAGAAAGGCAAGGAACAATTACTTCGGGTGTTAAATGGTGGACTGCATGCGATAGATGTGCCCAAAACGAAGTTGAATAATTACATTAGTTCTCATTCCTACTTCGATTATCTAAAAGACACCTTGGGGGTTGATGATCCTGGGGTATTGAGAATGGCCAGACATTCTGCTTTGGACTGGGCATCCTCAGGAACAGACGTGATGACCATAGCAGCTGCCAAGAGCTGTGGAGCCCTGGGTTTTGCTCCCAAAGCTGTATACGACAAAGACAATCCATACATTTATCATTTTCCAGATGGCAATGCCGGTATTGCACGTGCGTTGGTGAAAAAGATGATTCCTAGTGTAGGAAAGGGAAACAACGCCGAGGAGCTGGTATTATCAAAATGCAACTATGCCGAGTTGGACAAATCCAGCAACACCGTTCGCCTCAGGCTAAACAGTACGGTTGTCAATGTGCGACATGGTGGCGACCCAAAAAATTCGAGTGAAGTTTTCGTAAATTACATCAATGACAACAAGTCCCATGAGCTGAAAGCCAAAAGTGTGGTGATGGCCTGTTACAACATGATGATCCCGCATATTGTTTCGGGTCTTCCAGAAGAACAGGTAGCAGCATTGAGACTTCAGTCAAAAAGCCCGCTGCAATACAGTAGCGTGGGGTTAAGGAACTGGAGGGCAATGAAAGAAATGGAAATAGAATTGGCTAAGTCACCCGGAAATAAGCACCAAGCAGTTTTCATGGATTTTACGGTGAGTATGGGTGGCTATGAGAACACCAAGACCCC
>CAZXVR010000258.1:0-1681 GCA_964644485.1 uncultured Candidatus Poseidoniales archaeon
TGGCCTATGCTGTTCATTCCGATCTTGGAGATGGTTTCATTCGAGCCGTTGATGGTCGAACCGGTCGAGTCATAGGGGCTGAACACGAACTCAATGACAACGATGTCATCAAAATCGTCGCAAAGACGTGATTAGGCATCAATATTGATGATGGGTGTAACCGCCACTTCGACACCCACAACTCGCCATGAGACCGTAATTTCCTCGCCATCCTCGTTGTTACTTGTTGGCCCCGGACTTGGACCTGGTCCCGGATTATTTCCAGTGCGAGTTTCAAGCGTGATTTGGCAAACATACTCACCTCTACCATTTCCATTATCATTCCACATGTTTTGTATTGCACCTTTGGAACCAGTGGTTTGGTATGCATCACCCGTATAGTTGTCAATCAACATGATGACCATTGTGTAGGATGCAGGACAGTTATTGGGGGAGCCTGAATCACCTGTTGTTGTGGAATCAGATTCTACGAACCCGTTGACCTGCCCCATTTGCATTTCTCCAACTGCATTGTCGCATTGATCTTGAGCAAGGGGGTTTAGCCCACTTTCATCCGTTTCATCATGCGAAACGGTAATTTCCACATATGCGAGATTTGAATTTCCCTCGGTAAATGTGAATTCAAATTCGAATTCTTCCCCATCCATTAGGAACTCAGTTGATTCAGAGGTAGAAACATCAGTCTCGGTAAAGTCGACATCCCAAGCCCCAGTGGCACTATCGCTGCTATCAATCATGGCATCCCCGGGGAGAAATGCCGCAATGTTGGCGAAGTAAACGGGGAAGATGATGAAGAAGGCGAGCGAAATGCCCCAAGTGATTTTTTGATCCCTTGTGGAGAACCACTTGTCAACAATTGTGTCCATGTCCACACTCTCGCCTCAAATCTCTCAGAACACGTGTGGTTGATGAATGTGCCTTCTATCGGTTTTTACTCCTCTTCTCGTGCGTCGGGCCACCCTACGGGTGGCCAATTTGCCTCTACCGGCCACCCTTTCTTTTTGGTTTCAAATCCAAATTTCTTGAAATCACGCCGGCTTCTTTTCCAAACTGGTAACAAGAATCCAATCATCGATCTTTGGGCAAAAGACCAGCGCCATGGGCAGTTTGGGTGACGAGCACACCAAGCCCTGAGCAGTTCTTTGAAGGAATCTCCAGTGAGATGTCCAGGAACGATCCACTCAACCTTTGTGATGCCTCCCGCCGAACCCGCCACCTCTTCCCATGCGGTCAGAATCAATCCTCGACCGGCTCCAGTCAAGATAGCAATTCGGAAGGTTCGGGTAGCTCTAGCAATAGGCATGATGACCATCATTCGGTCAACCAAGCGACTGCCTTCATCACGTTCCCATTCCCAACCAGCCTCTTGAGCCAATTCACGAAGAGCCCGAATGGCTTGTGTCGGTGTGATGTTGACCTCAAGGGTCACACTCCGTGGCCGGGCCATAGACAAGGCTGACGCGTTTCAGTCATGAGGGTGCCGCAGCAGTAGAATCGTTGCGTGTCAGAAAATCACAACGGTGAGGCACAGTCCATTGTAGCTGGACGGGGCGCGGGTGATTGGCTACCCCGGCATCTGTCCAACCTTCGGTCAAACAGCCTGCTTACGCTCGGGGCGCCCCACCGTTGTGGGTTTGTTATCCTGGTTATTGTTGACTATTGCAACTCTGTGAGATCATCC
>CAZXVR010000259.1:0-1677 GCA_964644485.1 uncultured Candidatus Poseidoniales archaeon
CTGCCGAGGGATTCAGAGGTTGGGGAAACTTCGATTTCGCCATTCGTGATCAATCCATTTACTTCCTTGAATTCAATCCCCGACGGAGTGCTTTGCTGGATGGATTGAATTTGAAGAACCACCTCCCCGGCGGACACCACCACATCTACCTCATGGAAGATTACATGGAGGACGAAGAGAGTCCAACCCTGAGTTCTTTAGATCGCTTTACTGTTCTCGATGCGTTTTCAGATTCCACCTGGAATTGGTCCGGAACCATGATATCGGCTTCTAGCAAAAACGATTTGAAAACCATCCTTCAATCCGTTCAGTTGCCGATGATGTGTAGTGACGTTACAACGAATCTAACCCATTCCCACGCCCCTCTTGATACACCTACAATCGAACACGGAGGAGTCACAATTCGTTGCATGCGCTTCTCTGATATTGAAGGGGTCCATCGCTTGTCCATGAACAGCCGTAAATCCCAGAAAGTAACTCATCCCCAGTCGGGCTATCTCGTTGGGAGTTGGAGTAAGGAACAGTACAGGTTCGCATTACACAATTCGGAAGACGTCAGAATCTCAGTGGCAGAATCAGAGGACGGCTCCATTGTAGGCGTCTTCTCTGCCTTACGTCTGGAATCTATCGAAAGATTGTACCCCCTCTGGAAGTATGGTGACGACATGCTCGACAATATCCTGAATTTCCAAAAACAGAACCCTCGTTCACTTTGGGGGGATCACATGGCGGTCGCATCCACTCATCGCAGACAAGGAATCGCATCCCAACTCCGCTCGTACTGCTTGTCGACATACAATGAGCAGGACTCCGATTCTGAAATGGGGGTTGTTTTACACTCACCCTCCCGGAACATCGCGTCCGAGAAAATGCTCCTCCAGAATGGTTTGGAATGCCTTGGATCTACGAGCAGCCATGGCAAGCAATGGACCATCATAGGCACCCAGCACCCAGCTAGGACAGACCACGTCATACTGGACGGGGAATACGCAAGTAACGAAGACCTCGAAGCAATATAATGAAATATTAATTGATTATTTCGTAACTCTATTTCTAAAAATAGGTCCTATTTTTAATTCTAATAACTCACTAAGTGTTATCAGATTGTTATGAAACAACCAATGGAAGTATCTCGGCGTTTAGTTGCCTTGATATAGCCCTACCCTACCACACAGTGTTGATGCCACTAACATCTGCGCCAGCAATTCTCGCTGTTTCACTCTTGATTCTAACACTTCTGACGGAATCGTTTTCCAGACTACGTGGGGCGCTGCCTCTCCCCGTTCAACAACCAAGCGTAGGTTGGCTAGCAATCGGAGGAACGATTGCCTCTGTGAAGTTTGTCGATGCACTTGACGCAGTTCTCGGCATCGACCGGATGTGCGAATTCTACGATTTATCACTGTCAACCCTCAACGTGAGCCACATCGACGATTCGCTCTGCATTGATTCCACGGATTTCACCTTTTCCAAACATGGTAATTCCTTGATTACATCAATTACCAACCTAGCAGAAAAAGGCGTCACGCATGTCTTGTGCAGCTGTGGTACTGACAAGATGGATCTGATCGGATCTTTTTTGTCCTATTTTGCGCCAGCTCACCTGTCGATTGTGATGACCGGATCGATGCAAGCTGCCGATGTGCCTGGTGGCGACGGCAGAGAGAATATCATTTT
>CAZXVR010000260.1:0-1675 GCA_964644485.1 uncultured Candidatus Poseidoniales archaeon
GTTGTATTGATTGCAGTACCTGGCTCAGTTCTTGGATTAATCTTCATGAACAGCGAAACACTTCAGAAGAAATATTTCGCTCGGAGAAATGCCAAGCATGAGGCTGCAGAAAACGCCCGAATTGAGAAAGAAAAGGCTGAGAAGCGCGCTGCACGTAAAGCCAAGAATTCCTAATCCGCCCCCTAAAGGGGGCGTCGGCAACGTTCAAAGGGGGTCCCCTCGGGGCAACCAACATGGCATACGAGGCACTAGACTTCTACGATGTCGATGCATTGCTGACTGAAGAAGAACTGATGGTTCGCGACATGGTTCGTGATTGGGTCGATGAGAAGGTCATCCCAAATATCGAACAGCACTATCTCGATGGAACCTTTCCACGTGAGTGGATTCAGGATCTCGGAGACATGGGTATCCTTGGAATGGTAGTTCCCGAAGAATACGGGTGTGCTGGAATGTCTTACACCGCCTACGGTGTTGTGTGTCGTGAACTTGAGAGGGGCGACAGTGGACTGCGCTCATTTGCAAGTGTTCAAGGTTCACTCTCAATGCACCCCATTCACAAATTCGGTACCGAGGAGCAGAAACAGAAGTATCTTCCACGTATGGCGACCGGTGAACTCATCGGTTGCTTTGGTTTGACCGAGCCTGATTATGGTTCCAACCCAGGCGGGTTGATTACCAAGGCTGAGGACATGGGAGATCACTACATTCTCAATGGCGCCAAGATGTGGATTACAAACGGCACCATTTGTGATTTGGCAATTGTTTGGGCCAAACTCGATGGAGACATTCGAGGATTCATCGACGAGATGGGAGATGAAGGATTCACCGCTCCAGAGCAGAAGGGGAAGCACTCCCTTCGGGCATCGGTAACCAGTGAACTCGTGTTCCAAGATTGCAAGATTCCAAAGGATCGATTGTTGCCCAAGGCCAAGGGGCTTTCAGGTCCATTCTCATGCCTCAACCGTGCCCGATATGGTATCGCATGGGGCAGCATTGGAGCGGCGCAAGCCTGTTTTGATGCAGCCAAGAAATATTCACTTGAGCGAATCCAGTTTGACCGACCCATCGCTGCTTTCCAGTTGATTCAAATGAAGCTCGCGACCATGCTTCGAGAGATTACAAAGGGGCAATTGCTCGCCTACCATCTCGGACAAAAAGTCGACAGCGACAACTGGATTCCTGAATACGTCAGTTTGGCGAAGATGAACAATGTCGACATCGCGCTAGATACGGCTCGTGTTGCGAGAGATATTCACGGTGCAAATGGTGTGACAAGCGAATATCCAATCATGCGCCACATGAACAATCTGGAATCGGTCAAAACCTACGAAGGTACACACGATATTCACAACTTGATTCTGGCACGCCACATTACCGGCATCCAGTCCTTCACTCGAAATCTCAAGTGAGGGATTCGCGTGCGAGAGAAATTTCTCAGCATTTGGCCAATTTGGAATTTCCCCCTCAAACGTG
The DNA here is from genome assembly GCA_964644485.1 of uncultured Candidatus Poseidoniales archaeon. Classification (GTDB taxonomy): domain Archaea; phylum Thermoplasmatota; class Poseidoniia; order Poseidoniales; family Thalassarchaeaceae; genus MGIIb-P. The sequence goes on from CAZXVR010000260.1 coordinate 1,477, forward strand.
AGGGGCGAATCCAATATGTTCTTTCAGTTGGAGCATTGATGGTACCGATTCTTTCAATCTTGTATCTGGCCACCAACCGGCTTGCTGCTTCGATGGACTATTCAGGCTGGGATCCAAAGTTTGGTTTGGATGATCAGATTCCTTTCATTGCAGAATCGATTTTCATCTACAATACTCTTTTCTGGCTGTTCATCCCTTT
>CAZXVR010000261.1:0-1665 GCA_964644485.1 uncultured Candidatus Poseidoniales archaeon
ACCGTTGGTGTTGATCCAGAATTAAGAGCTAGAATTTGGGACCATCTCCAAGAGATTGCATCCAATGGAACTACAATTGTGATAACAACACATTACATTGATGAGGCCGGGAAGGCAAATCGAGTTGGTTTGATGCGAGACGGTATTTTACTTGCAGAAGATACTCCTCAATCTGTGATGGAATCTCAATCTGCAATATCTCTAGAGGAGGCTTTCCTAGCTCTATGTCGCCGTGAGGTGAAGGCATGAATTTCCAAAGAGTGTATGCAATTGCTGCACGAAAATTTGCCAGTCTACGAAGGGATAAGCGAATGTTCGGATTTATTGTCATCATGCCGGCATTGCAAATTCTATTGTTTGGATGGGCAATCGGTGGGACTCCAACTGATCTTAATGTCACAATTGTTGACGAGGGTCCGCCAGAACAAAGTGCGATTTTCATTGGATACATTGAGGGCGGTGACGCCCTCTTACTCACTCTTGAAGATTCAATGGACGATGCAAATGCATCTGTAGAACGTGGTGATTCGTGGGCAGTTGTCCATCTTCTACCAAGTGGTAAGATTTCAGTAGTTTTAGACAATTCAAACCAACAAGTTTCCAATACCATTCTACTCGAGGTTCGTGATGCAATGCAAGAAGCCAGTGGTGGTCAGTTGCCCTTGGATATTGCAGAACCGATCTACGGCGACCGCGATCCATCTTTCATCGATTTCTTGGCTCCAGGAATCATGACCCTTGTATGCTTCATGTTCAGTACAATCCTCACCACCATGGCATTTGTTGGAGAACGGCATGATGGGACATTGGACCGAATATTTGCTGCCGGTACTCGTCCCTCAGAAGTCCTGATTGGACACCTCGGCGCTTTCTCAGTCATTTTGATTGGTCAAGTCACGGTTGTCATCGCGATTGCAACACTTGGATTCGACATCCCAATCAATGGAAGTATCGCATTGCTATTCCTAGTTTGTTTGTTGCTTGGATGGGCTGCGATGTGTTTAGGATTGGCTGTTTCAAGCAAGGCCAAATCAGAATTCCAAGCCATGCAATTGAATATGCCAATGATGTTCCCTGCATTGTTACTCTCTGGAATTCTGTGGCCTGTTCAAGCGTTACCAGCGTGGTTACAACCAGTGGCCTGGTCTCTACCCACAACGTGGACCGCTGAAGCCTGTCGTTCAATCATGATTCGTGGTTGGGGTCTAGAATCATCCTCTGTTCTGATGGCACTGTTGGTTAATGCCATCTTCGGTGTTCTGATGTTAGCAGTCGCCAGTCGAACGATTCGGGTTCGTCAATCGTAGAACTTGAGTCAACTCAACTTCGTTTTCGATAAGCCCATCCCGCTTGAGTGCTGTACCTACAATGTATGCTGAAGCACCTGTAAATTCTTGTAATGTATCTGCGGTCACACCCGAACCAACAATCAGTGGCGCCTCTGGAACCGCATATTTGAGTCGCTCAATATCTACAGAATTCGTAGGGGCTCCAGTTCCACTACCAGATACAATGAGGGCATCGGCCAATCCTCTACTCCAAGCATCCTTCGCTTCTTGTTCCAATGACCATTTTTCATCGAATGGTGTCGCGTGTTTGACCCCGACATCAGCCAAAATTGCCACATCAGAACCCAATGATTCTCTAAGCCGTAGTGTTTCAGAT
>CAZXVR010000262.1:0-1649 GCA_964644485.1 uncultured Candidatus Poseidoniales archaeon
TTAATCGCCATGTTGACCAGCCCGCCGACCCAGCCCACCCTTTTGAGCCTTGTTTACGCCTCCACCCACTATGTGGGTGCATAATCGACCGATGGATTTCGATGTTGGCGAGTACCTGCAGCCTTCTTCCTTATCAATCGAATTCCGCTCGCCACCCCTATGGGTGGCGGCGAATCAACAGACCGTACACTCGTTAGTGCGGCCACTTTTGAGAAGTCCGCAATCCCAATTCTCGTTGGTGCCCTGCTATTGACCATCGCTTTGGGGGCACAATTGTTCCCCATGCCTGTTTTTGACACCGATTTGTCTGCATTCACTCCAGAAACTCCTGCCGAACAGGCACAAAATCGGATGGCTGATGACTTCCCTTCCGAAAGCCGACCGATGTTCATCCACGTGACCACCGATGATGGGACGAATGTTTTGAGCATGGAAAATTTGCATTTACAACAGCTCGCCTTGGATGAAGTTTTGAATCGATCTCAATCCTCAAATGATTACATCGAATCGATAATGGCAGCTCCACAAATCCTCCAAACTGCTATCGATGAGTCAAATCAAACCAGTGATTCTTTGTTGAGTGACTACAATTCATGGTCCTCTCTGTTGGATGCGTTGCTCGATGAGGGCACTGAATGCACAGATGCCCTCGGAGATGAACGGGCTCTTGCTGCAGGTGCATTCATCCGAGATGGCCTCATTCACACCGATTTGGATTACTCGGCCTCATGCGATTATCTGTCCGCAAGAGCTTCTGATCCCAATGCAACAGGGGATGCTGCACCGACCGCATCCAGTACACTCTGGGTCCTCATGATTGACCCAGACCTCGACGACACGGCGCGCCAGGTTCAGCAGAATTTCATCAGAGCACAACTGGATGATTTCTCGGCCGAGAGCGACTTAAATTTCCATTCGACAAGTCTTGATCTCATGAGTCATGACATCAACAAAAGCACAATCGGTGAATTGGTCATGCTGGTATCTGCTGCCGTCGCCATCGTTGTATTCCTGCTCGCCATGGCTTTCCGCTCCGTTCGAGGTGTTGCTTTCCCATTGGTCGGCCTGTCTGCAGCCCTTGTTTGGACCTACGGCGGCATGGCTTTATCCGGAATGCAATTTTCGATTTTAGAGGTTGCAGTCGCCCCGGTCGTACTGGGGCTCGGTATCGATTACAGTATACATTTGCAGCGTCGGTATAACACATTCAGAGCCGAGGGTGATTCTGCTAGTTTGGCTTGGCTCAAGGGCTTCGAGACGCTGAAAATTGCGCTGACATTGGCTGTAATTACCACGATGGCTGCCTTCATTGCCAACATCGCATCCCCACTACCACCATTGAGAAATTTCGGCTTTGGGTTGGCCCTTGGTGTATTTTGCGCGTTCGTATCTTCAACACTATTGGTCGGGGCATTGCATGTTGTGATGGAACGCGACTCTGCGGCATTTGCAAAACACATTGAATGGATGCGGCTCGGCAATTTCAGCCAATACATGGTTGATTTCCAGAAATCACATCAGGCCAAAGTCATCGGTGTTGCCGCCATGTTGACCGTCGGCTCACTGATTTTCGCCGCAGCCAAATTGGAAACAGAATTCGAACTCACCGATTTCCTCAGCGAAGACATGGATGTCATGGAGGGTCGAGA
>CAZXVR010000263.1:0-1617 GCA_964644485.1 uncultured Candidatus Poseidoniales archaeon
CCCCAGCCGATTTCACCATCATCGGTCTCAACCCTGAGCAAGAGCCAACGCGGTGGACACCGCACACAAATGGCCGAACGAATCGTGGTCACGCACCACTACGCCGGCGTTGGAGTTCCATGAATATGCCCCGTGCGACTTGTTCTTCAGATTCCGCCCATGTGTTGCCTGCATCGTCGGAATCACTCAGGTCCGAACCACACAGGTTTGAGCCCATGCCGACACACCATGCACCCGCATCGAGCCACTGCCAAACGCTCTGCTCATCCACGCCACCTACGGGCATCCATGGTAGGGTAACCGACGACAGTTGTTCAGGATCCCAATCGGTTGAGGGGAACAATTTGGCAATGTGTGCACCGCTTGCAATCACTTGTTCCAATTCCTGCGAATTGGCAACACCTGGCACTGCGAGCATGTTTGCGGCATGACAGCGCTCCACCATTCCATCTGGGTGGGTAGGAGACAATGCAAATTCAGCTCCGATGTCAATACAGCTTTGCACATGACCCACATCGAGCAACGTACCGACACCAATCATCACCGATGAGGGTAACTGTTGACGTAATGCTTGACCGATTTCCAAAGCCTCTGGACTATCCAGCGTCACCTCAATCGCCGTGCAACCCATCTCAGCCAAGGCAACACCCCTTTCGATCATTCGATTCCGATTCTGACCGCGAAGGATGGCGACAACCCCAGCCTCTTTCAGATGCGCCAATGTCGATTTGAGACCCATCCTACTAGGGATGGTGAGGATTCGCTGTTTCTCGGATGTAAAATTCCGTTGAGATTCAAATGAATCGAGTTCTTCACGCGTCACCATTGAGACATCCCCCACTGTGTTTTGACAAAGGGCGGACAACAGATCACCACGAAGTGCACCGATGAGCGGCGATACAGGCCCATGACCGTGTTCACTCAATGCATCAATGAAACCTGCAAGCCAAGCATCCCCCCCGCCGAGATTTTCGATGGGGGTGTGGACGATTGCATCATCCTCGGTAGAATCCATACCGAATGCATGAGATACAACTGACCAGCGTTTCTGCTGCCCATTTGCTTCAGGTCGCTTGAAAGTGCAACAAAGGTGTGGGATTAGAAATCGACGACGAAGTTCAACAAGAGCCTCAATGTTCTCCTCATAGTTGGTGGGTCGCCCCATCCCTTCAATTTCGGCAATATTCGCCAGACTGTCTGGTGAGACAACCAAAACGTGGAACATGCGCATGCGCGGACGCACGATTGACCACAATTCCTCAATTGTTCCAAGAGCCGGTCGATGATTCAAGTCCAATGCAATCAATGTTCCATCCAATTCCGCAAAGGTCAGAGCCCCGCCCCAAGCCGAACGAGGCCCAGCCCCAAGCAAGGGGGTAATTCCACTCATGACCAACCAGCGCGCTCCTGTGAGGATTCCCCTCCAGTCAAAATCATCCGATTTGAGATGAGCAAAGGCGGAATTTGAGCGGTCATATTCGACAGTCTTCGCGTTCTGGTCGACAGCATATGTCCCGATTGGAAAGTTAGAGCGGCGGAGATCGAGATGAACACCACATTCCAGCGCAGTCGTCTCAACCATCGTCGTCTCTTCAGGAACCGCACTCACCCACGATG
>CAZXVR010000264.1:0-1606 GCA_964644485.1 uncultured Candidatus Poseidoniales archaeon
AAATGATGTGGGAAGATGTCTGGGGTAAATCGATTCGAGGGTGGTTGTTTGCGGGGATATTCAGTTTGATGGCGATTGTCGTAATCGAACCGTTTACGGAATCGAGTGAAGAGGAGTAATCAATTCACAAGTTCTGCATTGACCTGAGTACCATTGAAGGCCTTACCTTTCAACGCATCAAGTGCGTGTTGTGCCTTTTCACGGTGGACTTCAACGATGGCCTGTGTTCCATCGGCAAGAATCTGACCAATGGCAAGATCTGGCAATCTGGCTTCATTGGTTACGAAGTTGTGAATCTCCAATTTCGACGTTGCATCCATTGACAAGCGAAGTGGGACCATGCCGAAAACATCTGCACTCTCGCCCCAATCCATTTGTTTGCGAACAGGATCGCGGTCTACGCCATCAGGTAATGCAGGAGCATCGACCTCGTTAACTACCATATTCCAAGTAGAGATGATTTTGGTCATATTGGGGGCATCTTCCCCGGATACGAAAGACCATGCCTCACCTTTTCGACCCATGCGGCCCGTTCGGCCAATTCGATGAACGTATGATTCCGAATCATTGGGAATATCATAATTGATTACCATGGTGACGCCGTCAACATCAAGACCTCGTGCTGCGACATCTGTTGCAACAATCACTCGTGTCTTGCCATCTCGGAAATCCGAGATGATGCGCTCACGCTTATTTTGGGCCATGTCTCCGTGCAACCCTGTTGCAGAAAATCGATGTCGGTCCAATCTCTCGACCAGTAAATCGACCATTCTCTTGGTATTTGAGAAAATAATCACTTGATCTTCCTTTGTGAGGCGAACCATAAGGCGCCCGAGAACCCAGAGTTTGTTTGCCCTCCCGACACGAACCATGAATTGGTCAATTTCGGGAACTTCAACATCCAAATCGTCACTCATGACATGCTCCGCATCTGAGATGAATTCATTGGCTGCTTCGAGAACTTCTTGTGGGAATGTCGCAGAGAAGAGTAGAGTCTGCTTACGACTGGTCAATCGCTCAAGACACCAAAGGATGTCCGGGAAGAATCCCATGTCAAGCATACGATCGGCTTCGTCGAGAGCGAAGTGAGTAATGGTCTGTAAATCGATGTGTCCACGCTTGCTCATATCGATGACGCGGCCAGGTGTACCGACGATGATGTCGCAACCTGAATCCAAGACTTTGGCTTGCTTCTCAAGATCGGTTCCTCCGTATACCGTGACAAATTTCAGCCCTTTGTCACCTTGAAGCCATTGTAGTTCCTCACTCACCTGTGTCGCAAGTTCACGTGTTGGACACAGAACAAGAGCTTGAGTCTGACCTGTTGGTTGGGAATTTTCGATAATTGGAATGCCAAAGGCAACGGTCTTACCCGAACCAGTTCTGGCTTGACCTACGATATCTCTCCCTGATCGTGCCAAGGGAATGGATTCTGCTTGAATCGGTGTGACAAAATCCCAACCCTTCGAAGAAATCGCATTGGCGATGTTCGGCGAAAGATCCCAATCCGAAAACCGGACGGTCGAAAGTGCATTTGCGGCAGACATCTGGGTCAGCTCGTTCAGAAGGTCTCCGCTTCGTGCATTTCCTTCTGCAACTCACCCAT
>CAZXVR010000265.1:0-1601 GCA_964644485.1 uncultured Candidatus Poseidoniales archaeon
TTGTCGCACTAAACCATGATTTGCAAGATGCACCTGAGGTGATGAACGAGGATGCCTATGGTTCCTGGATTGCAAAGATCGAACTCAATGATGCTGGGGCTGTCGATGATCTTCTCGATGCTGCTGCATATGCCGCTGTAATCGGAGAATAAACATGGACGAGTCGATTCCGCTCGCTGATCGGCTCTCGCTCTACTTTGACGGTTCGTGCCAAGAAAATCGGAACGTGACTGCTGAGACACCTGCGGGTTGGGGTGTTGTCGTTGTTCGCGGTGATTCGGGTTTAGGCAAAGGCGATGGAGAGGTTGTCGAAGAGTTGAGTGGGCCAGTGATTACCTCTGCTGACCAAGAAGGGTATCTCGGCGCAGAGGTTGGGAGCAACAACACGGGTGAATTGTCGGCGATGGCGCATGCGCTTCGCTGGCTGCTCATCGAAGGGAGTACCGATACTGTGACCATCCGAGGTGATTCACAGTATGCGCTCAAAATTGCAGCTGGTGAGTGGAGGGCAAAAGCAAATCGTGAGCTGGCAGCCAGAGTGCAAGCGCTCTGGGATGAAGTTACATCATTACGCATTGTAAATGCGGAGCACGTTCGTGCACACCGTGGTCATCGTTGGAACGAACGGGCAGATCATCTCGCGTGGCGCGCGTGTATTGGAGAAAATCCGCTACCTCTACAATTCTGGAAACCTGGCCAGAGATAAAATATGCAAATTGGTTTGGGAATTAGAACAGTGAGAGTCAACCACGAATATTCCTGTTCATTCGAACTATGGGCATCACACCTCGAATGCCCAATATTAGCAAATTGATGATTATGGCTATGGGGATGATAAACAACAATGGGAGCGGGTTCCCTAAATACCACTCCATTGCTTCCACGAATGAGATTCTTGAAGGGGATTCAGGATCATAATTCACTGTGGTTGCTACTTCCTGTGGTTGGTAGAGAGTTCCATTTTGATTGTCGGGGGATGAAATCTCTTCCCCAAATTCATCTGTGCAGTACCAATGACTCTCGTTCAAATCATGTTCACAGTATTGCCACCAAGTATCATATTCAGTCGTTTCACCATTGTAATAGTAGCAGGACCAGAGGTTGTCATCATGCGGTTCGCCTTCCCACTCACAATATTCCGATTCAAAATAGACAACCCAATGTTCTAGATAATGTGAATCAGATCCATGATATGAGTCTATTACAAACATCTTCATGGCCCAATCACAAGGATTTTGTAATGGTCCAACAGACTCGTTTTCTGTACATCGGTATGGAATCTCAATTCTTTCATATCCTGATTCGTAATCTCCACATTCCCATATTTCTGTAGATTGCGTGCAATAAATGATGATTGAACCTGAGAAGTAGTCGTCGCCTGTATTGTCATCATACCAGAAGGTGAAATTATCGCTAAACACTGCTGTTGTAGACGGCCATTCACTCGTCCCTTCCATGGATTCAGTCGCAACATTGAACTCATTTACATACTCATCCTCACCCAATAACGTTGCAAAGAACATTGTATTGATGATAAGTAAGATCGCTATTGTTCCAAGTGCGGATAATGGGACTTTCAGTCCTCCAATTTGAATTGTTTT
>CAZXVR010000266.1:0-1590 GCA_964644485.1 uncultured Candidatus Poseidoniales archaeon
GATCGCCGAGATTGATGTTCAGATTGCTGAGTTCGACAATGCCGGCACTGCCACTGGTGACGTTGATAGGAATGGTCACATTTCCTGTTGGGTCGGGAGTGGTCCCACTCAGATGCTGATTAATCTCCGACGTTAGAGTGGCATCGCTGACTGTTGGTTGCCAATCATACTCAATATCGATATTGCCGAGTACAAGGGTGGCATTTCCTGTGACACCGAGTGGAATGTCGACGAAGTCGTTGCCCCAAGAATCGGTGAATGTCGGGGCCGCATTGGCCAACAGCGCATTGAGGGTCGCAGAGAAGTCTGGGGTGGTCGTGCCATTGCTCAGATTGCCCGCATGGCTCCATTCTGAGGTGCCATCATTGCCGACATCAAGCCCACCTGTGACGTCATCTGTTCCTTCGAAAACGATGGTTAGTCGAGGGCCGTGGGTTGAATTTTCACTGGATGGAATCGATAATCTGGAGCCGTCTGGTTTGTTCGTATTCTCATCTCCAACCAACAACAGCCCTTGATTCGGGATGGTTCCATTGACCCAACCCTGAATCAAATTGGTTAGTCCAGATGAGTTGAACTCCATCCAAGTCTGTTCCAAATTGGCTGGGCTGTTCGTCACATTGGCAATCGCACCGCCTCGATCTGTGGCGCCTGATGCCCCCGAAGAGGCCCAAGCGTAATCGATACCAGTCACATTGTCAATCGCATTGTTCCACGTCACACCCGGGCCCTGTTGAACCGGAGACCCGGACTCCATACCTTCGATCCAATCCTTCAGTAATGGATGGACCCGGTAGGTGTGCTGAATGGTATTGGCTTGACCGGTATTGGCGTTGTTCACACCATCTGCAATCCAGAACGAAAGATTCGCATCGAGTACCGTCACAGCTGGAAGTTGCGTGAGATTGAACCAGTAGAGTGAGCGGTATATGTTCCAGTTCGCCCACTCTGTCTTCCCAATCCAAATGAGGGATGAATTTCCATAGTTGCAATCTAGATGGGTCGAATTACCCCATGAACTGACTTTACGCATTGCCGCATCCTCAACGTCATTTCCACTGAGGGTCAATTCACTAAGTGTAGAAACCTCAAGGGATGCTGAACTGACCGTCGCATTCAGCGGCAAACGAATCGAATAGGTGGAATTTGAACCACTAGAGAGGTTGACGCCGGCGGAATGCCAACCATTGGAAAATTCATCGACGAGTCCGAAAGAACCGTTTCCTGGGCCGCCGAAGCCCCATTCTAGATTCCCATCATCGCCCACATCGATTCCGATGGTCGTTGGCCTCTCGCCAGCAGATACTGGCCAGCCCCGAACATCGAGTGAGGCCGCACTAACAACTGAATTCGCCCCGAGAATCAGAGTCGTGCTGGTATCGTGGCCTTCACTTGGAAATGTGATGTTGACTGATTGAGGGAATCCACTGTTCCCGAAATGAGTGACAGATTCTGCATTCGCCGTGGGGAACAGACCGGGTGCCGAAAAAACCGAGGCGAGGAAGAGGAAGGAAAGCAGCAATGCCGAACGGGTGGAGGTGGTATCATCTGTAGCCATGATTCAAACCTCGCACGGGACCGAGCCCCTAT
>CAZXVR010000267.1:0-1553 GCA_964644485.1 uncultured Candidatus Poseidoniales archaeon
TCGATTTCCATCCCGCAGATGACCCTCCATCTTCCTTCGGGAGAAATGAGGGAATTGCAAATCGGAGGTCGTCATGACCCCGTCATTGCACCTCGTGCCACCCCTGTGGTTGAAGCTGTCTGCCGACTCATCATCGCTGACTTGTTGCAATTGAGGGAGGGGTGGAATTGAATATCCACGTCCACAAATTCGGTGGCTCATGTCTTTCCGCAATCGAAGACATCGATGCAGTCGTTGAGCGGGTACGCGACTCCAAAGGACGCGCTGTGGTCATTGTTTCAGCATTTAGCGGCATCACCGATCGTCTCATTGAACAGATTGATTACCACTCATCCTTGCCGAATTCGACCTTCACCGCCTCGATTGAATTGGAACATATTGAGAGAGTTCCAGAAATTGCCTCATCACCTTGGGCCGTTCGATTCGCTGAAACGCTACATCATCTGTCCGATTTACTAGATTTGCATGCAAGTGCACCAGATATCGAAGTACGTGCGAATGCTCTTGCCTGTGGCGAGCGACTCTCCAGTTTAGCCATTGCAGCAGCATTGGATGCTAGAGGTATCCCATCTATTCCGGCTTGGTCCGAAGAAACAGGGATTCGGCTGATTGGTCGAGGGGAGGATGCGCGAATCGACGCCGACCAAACAAAACAACTTCTGGAGATTCCAACAGGAGCAGTCCCAGTGATTACCGGATGGTATGGTGTGACTCAGAATGGATACGCCCTGTTGGGGCGCGGGGGGTCCGATCTGACGGCTACAGCAGTTGCAGCCGCTGTCGATGCATCGAGTGTCACCATCTGGCGCGACGTAGCCGGTGTCCTCGCATTGTCCCCACGTTGGACACTTCCTGCTAGAAATTTATCCAACCTATCCTATACTGAGGCTTCCGAATTTGCTCTGTTCAGCGAACCCATGCTTCATCCTTCAGCCGTCAAACCTCTGAGGAAACCGGGAATCCCTCTGTATCTTCGCCCCCTACATAGTCCAGATGCCGATGGGACCATCATCGGCCCCTCGATTCGATTGGAAACTCCTGCCGTTCGCGCAGTCGGTTGTCTACCTAACCTCATCCCATTATCTTGGTCACTTTCAAGCGCCCTATCGCTAGCTGAAAGTGTGAGTGACGCAATGTCAGCATTGGGTCGCGCCCGGATTCGTGTCGCCAGCATCCGCGCTCAACCGGGCCACGTCCGTCTACTCGTATCTACAAGGGTGGCTGCACGCGCCAAGAGAATTCTATCCGAGAAATCCAGCCTACCGACGCCTGAATCTGGTGAACCAATCTCAATCTTGTGCTTTGTTGGCGAAGGAATCGGCGAGGATTCTTCCATCCGTGATCAGATTGAATCATTCGCCGCTGAATCGAATATTCAACTACGATTCAGTAATGATGAACCTCGTGACCACGCCATACACGCAACCGTCCCTGCCAATCAGACAGAGCAATCCATTCAATCACTCTGTGCCGCATTAGATCTATTGACTCAGTAGGCAATCAATCGTCGGCGGCTTCTCTCCACTGCTGGATTCGCAATGGAATGTTCGCAG
>CAZXVR010000268.1:0-1536 GCA_964644485.1 uncultured Candidatus Poseidoniales archaeon
TCTACCTCGACCGTGAATTCGACCGAAAAGTTATACGGTTGCTCGTATCGCACGAGCAATTCAAACTGATCGGCGTACGGAATCTGCACGATTTGCTCCGCAATGGCCGTTTGTCCAACCGGCAACTGCTCGGGCGAGCCCAAACAAGCCATCCGTGACAAGAAAGAAATGGCAAATGTTGAGGCGAAGTAATTCTCGCGAAAGGGCACAATTCCCCAGCCCTTCGAAACCTTGAAATCCTCCGCCTCCGCCATCAGCCGGATAGGTTTTTTTTGGCCAGCGGTGTTAAACGCAAAGACCACGGCGCAAAGGACAACGAGCAGTGCTTTCATGTGCACTACCCTACGTCCGCCGTCACCCCTGCTCAAGGACTTCCGAAGGGAAGCTTAGGGCGCCCGGGTTGCGTAGTTTCAAGGGCGGTTGCAAGAGTTACTTGCTGGAAAGGGGACGGTCTAGAATTAGCACAATGTCGCCTTTATCACTCCTGGAACCAGGTTGGCCTTTGTCGTCCTTCCGGTTCCTCCCTATGCTGTAAACCATGTATTTCGTGTCGGCAATTTTCGTGTACCTGAGCCTTTTCCCGTCGAATGGATCAATGGTTCCAGGAGCCAAATAGCGCGGACTTGATGACTGGAGGTTGGCCGGCAAAGAACCCTTGTTGTCCAGACGGTAGCGTTCTATCGCTAGGACCGTATTCACACAATCAAGGCTGGCTTTTGCCCCAGCGCAACGCTCAAAAAATTTTTCAAATGAAGGCAATAACATTGTCGCCAAGGGGTATAATTCCCTGTTCTCCTTTTCATCCAATGATTGGGACACCGTCCCCAGTTGTGACTTTGCGAAACGCAATTGTTTTGGGAAGGGCATGTCCGCCACCTGAATTGCTCTGCCATAAGCGTCCAGCGCGAATATCATTTCATCCTTTATCTTATTGGTTGGTCGCGAAAATATTTGCACGCACCTCTTCATATCCCCTAGCCCATCTGAATCCTCAGATTCCACAAGGGGTTGGAATAAATATGACAGGCTGCGTGGCCGCATTTTGAAAACATCCATGCCCGTGCATAATTCCAGCATAAAACTACGGCCAATTCCTTCTGGGTTATAGGCATCCTTGAACCCGGCAGACAATGTGAGGAGTTGCGGTTCTGTCAGTGAGTGGCGGCTTAACAGGTGCATGGTTGGTCCAATAGCGATTTTTTGAAGGGCGAATTGGACAAGGCTGGAAATGATATAAGGTTCCCTGTCCAGTGTGTGGGCCAGTTGCAAAATGGAAAGTATGTCCGTGAGAGCCTGATCAACGTTTCCCCTTTCACACTCAACCAAACTCCGTGCATGAAGAAGCCGGCAGCATAACTTTATTCTCGCCAAATGAGGCAGCAAAGTTGCAAACCCCTTTGAAAGGTCAATCGGATAACGGCACTTTTTGCGAGAGAGCGCTTGTTTGATCTGACTGAGGCTTTCCTTATGTTTTTGCACCAGGACGGCAGCCTGCTTTAGTACGGATTCGGAAATGGGTTTATATGCGTATCCGCT
>CAZXVR010000269.1:0-1511 GCA_964644485.1 uncultured Candidatus Poseidoniales archaeon
TTTTCTTCTGGAATAGTCCTATTGGTAATTCGATTTTTCAATTGGGATTCTTCATTTGGTGAAAGGTCCCTCCAATTCGGAACTTCGCCATAATGTGACGCCGCAATCAAATGGAAGAGATCCTCCTCAAGATTCGCACCAGTGCAGCAAATTGCGTGAATTTTCCCTTTTCGAATGGCTGGCGCCAGACTTCGCCCGATTTCTGCTGTACTCATGGCACCGGCTAGAGTAACCATCAATCGCCCATCTTCTACGATGAAATCTCGGAGCGATTCTGTACAGCGTCGCAGTTCTCCAGCATTGAAATGGCGAAAGTGCCGTTCGACGAAATCGCGCATTATCACTCCTCCATGATGAATCGATCCAATTCTGTTCTCTGAATCAGAGTGATTGCCGGGATTGCTTCAGACAATTGCCCATGAATGTCGTCAACAATTCCAGCTGGATCAATGCCCCCACAGGTAAAGCAATCCACTGCTAGAATCCCCTCATCCGCATAGCAATGTGCACTGATATGACTCTCATCGATGAGAACGACTGCAGCGAACCCAAGGGGACTTTCTGTACCATCAAATTCCGCTACATGGGAATGAACTTCTCGAGCACCGGAGCGAGAAACCGCTGCACGCAATACGGTTAGGACCCAGTCTCCATCACCGGAAAATCCGGTGTAATCCAACGTGATGTGGCGACCTTTTGGATTCATACACCATCCTCCAATCGGCGTGCAAGATGAGCGGCGACAACCTTGGTTGCCAACATGGCAGCCGTGAATTCGGTCACATGACGGCCAGGGTCAGGGACGATTTCGTTGATATCCGCTCCCAACCAATTGATTCCCGGTGCTGAACCGATGGTTTCGATGGTTTCGACAACTTGCCAATATGCCAAGCCCCCAGGAACGGGCGTTCCCGTGGTTGGGACGTAGGCGACATCTAATCCATCAATATCCATGGTCAACCAGACAGGACCTTCGATTTCGGAGAGTGTTTTCAACCAATTGAGCCACATTGCCTCGCCTCCGCATGGATTCAATATGTCGCGAGCAAGCCATGAATCTACTCGGGCATCTTCGGCTGCAAATGTTGCTTCTTCGCGAGCAAATGCTCGAATTCCGATTTGCAGAATCTTGCCCACCCCAAGGTCCAGTGATCGACGAGCAGCACAGGCGTGACTGTCTGGATCCCCATCGAGTTCGTCCCGTAAATCTGCATGTGCATCGATTTGGATTAGAGTCAATTCGCTCAAATCCACCTGCTGGGAAACTGCTTTCAGGATGGCGGGCAGCATCCCATGTTCGCCACCTAAGATGATTGGAAATGATGAGTGAAACTGTGAAACGTAGTTCGCGATCCCCTCCAATTGTTCATGCAGAGTATCTCCCAATCCATCCCATGGTTGAGCCGTATGCAGGGTGAATCCACATGGCAAATCTTCGGGAAGAAGAGGGTCGTACAATTCCACTTGAGCAGATGCTTTCAGCGCAGCTTGGGGGCCAGACTTGGTACCTT
>CAZXVR010000270.1:0-1511 GCA_964644485.1 uncultured Candidatus Poseidoniales archaeon
ACCGTTCCAAAGCGATTTGGGGAACTTCAGAAGGTGTGATTCCAAGGACTTCTCTGCATAACAATAGCGAACCATCGTGAAGGAAACACATGGCTGAAACAGTTTCACTCCCCTCGGCATCCGGTTCACGTGTCCAACGTTTGTTTCCGTTTGAGTCGAGGACGTGTACATGTCCTTCATCATCCGCGACCGCAACGCCCGTCCCGTCTATTGCAACAGAAACACCAATCAATTCCCCGGCTGAAAATCTCCCCCTCTTGATTCCATTCTCGGTGACTATATGCAAATGTCGCCCACCGTCTATACAACCGATAACAGTACCATCTCCTGACAAGCTGAGGTGGTCACAACCTCCGCCAAGCGCATGAGTCCATCGATGACCTCCGAGTCGCTCATGACCGTGAAGGTCGCTGGTGTGCGTGCCGACGACAATCACATCACCACTTGCAATTCGGAGGTGTGTCACCGAATCATCGACATTGAATGGCTCCAATGCTGTCGTTTGTTCAGATGCATCTAGGATTCGGATGACTCCATCATCGCCACCCCATGCGATCCATTTTCCATCCGGAGAGACATCTATTGCGCGCACAATCGCCTCGCACTCGATTTCTGCAATCGGGTCGATGACCATCGGCATGGCCTCTGACCCTCGCCCTCTTCCTTGAGATTGCCGCCAACAAGTTCAGGAGAAAACTCGCGTTCTGAGTTGATCAATTTCTTGTTCAGACCAACCGACAAGCGGCTCTAAATTCACGAGTGGTGTTCGGACATCTTCATTTTCTCCAATCGAGGTCGGAGCCTCTGGCAAATGATGGGCAACAATGCCCCAAGGGGAGGGCTCACGGTCCCGCCCGGGGCCCGTTACCAATTTGTCCGCATATTCCTCGGAAACCAAAGCGGGGTCCCACGATTTGAGTTGACCTCCTGTCCCTTCTATCGGTTGGATTCTACATCCACGGTGCATCATCAACCAAGCGCAGAGGACATCCTCTTCGGTTTCCAAATGCGCCATCACCAACCCCTGAACCCCTGATGGAAGCCCACCCGGGCCCATGAACCGTTGACCCAATAGTCGAGCTTTGTCAGGGAACAGCGCCACTCTTATTTCCCAATCAGGCTGGCTCAAATTCACACCAAGTTCGACTTTCTCAAGCACTGCAGCGCCAGTAGCCCCAGCGAATGATTGACTCGTCCATTCACCTTTTTGCCCATGTCTCTTACAGCGAACAGCAAACGTACCTTCTGGATTGGGGTTGGATTGTATGGCCGCGGTTGCTACGGCCTCGGGGGTCGGTTCAACTTCAGTAAAGGGGTCGACGGCATTGACACCAAATGTATGTTTGAGAGCATCTTCAATTTCAGCATCTTCATCTCCACTGACAAACATGAGACCTCCTTCAACGCGAATGCTTACCTCAGCACCACGGATTTGGCATTGCATGATGAGTGTCGTCCTCAATGTGCGTGTGAAGTGCTTTCGAACGGGTTTCGATTTGAGCATCGATTCA